>NZ_JBFAAH010000024.1:0-103938 GCF_040639635.1 Promicromonospora sp. NPDC023805
GCGGTCCTGGGCGCCCCGTCAACGGAAGACACCCGCACCACGACGCAGCGTCGCGCGCAGGGCCTCGCGGACGTCGCCCGGGTCGTCCTGGACACGAACCAGGCCTCCCCGGGGGCGTTGATCGCGCCGCACCTGAACGTCACGGTGTCCTGGAGCGAGTTCGTCGCTCAGGTCACCCGGACCCGGGACGGCCTGTGCCTGTCTTGCGGACAGACGACACCTGGACGCGGCAACCACCCGGGCACGGGGCCGAGGAATCCGGACACGAGCACCGGCACCGGCACCGGTGAGGGTCCGAGCACGGGTGCCGATGCGGGGGTCGCAGGGCCACCGGCCGGAGGACTGAACGGAAGTCCGGGTGGCTGGAGTACAGCAGGTGCGACCGTGTCCGGGTTGTTGTCACCCGGGAGTCCGGTGTTCACCGAGACCGGTGGTCGTGCCCCGCGCGCCTTGGTGCGCCGGTTGGCGTGTGCCAGTGCAGTGACCCGGATCGTGTTCGGACCCGACGGCGCAGTCCTCGACGTCGGACGCGCCCAACGGACCGTGTCGGGGCAGATGCGACGCGCCGTCATCGCCCGCGACCAGCACTGCGTCTACCCCGGATGCGACCAACCACCCTCACGGTGCGAGGTCCACCACGCCATCACCCACTGGGCCGACGGAGGAGACACCTCGGTGACGAACAGTGCGTTGTTGTGCTGATACCACCACCAGCTCGTCGATGCCAAGGGCATCACCATGCACTGGACCGGCAAGCCCGCCACCAACGCCACTGCCGGCGCCCTCCTCGAGACCGGCTGGGCGTTCACTGACGCCCGCGGCCACCGCATCCGACTACCCGAACCTATCGAGGCCCAGCCTCCACCGGGCACCGACCAGACCGCCGAGCCGCCGCCAAGCGCCGAAGCCGACCGACCGGCCGGCCGGACCCGGCGTGACCCGATCCGCCTGATCCGGATGCCGCGTCCGCCCGATCACCTGACCCGGCAGTCCCACCTGACCGCCTAGTTCGCCGGCCTGACCCTGCGACCAGTCAGGCCGCCTCGCGCCCCCTCAATCCCTGACGTGTCGTGTCCGTCCCGCCAACAGCACGGTCATCATCGCCAGCAGTCCGGTGAGTCCGAGCACCGCCGCGTAGGCGGGTAGCCCCACGACGTCGTGCAGGGCCCACAGGAGCGCCCCGGTCGCGGTGGACGCGACGGCGGCGGCGGCGGCGTCGGCGACCTGGAGCGCCGACGAGGCCGAGCCCTGCTCGTGCGGCGCCGCCAGCTCGAGTGTCAGGACCGACAGGGTGGGGTAGACCAGGCCCATCCCACTGCCGGACAACACCCAGAACGCCATCCCGACCCCGGCCGGCACGGCGGGGAGCACGAGCACGGCCGCGCCGATCATCCCGAGAGCGAGCAGGCCTCCGCCCAGCCGCACATAGCCGGCGTGGCTGAGGTGCAGCAGGTTGCGGCCGCGCACCCAGGACGCCCCGGACCAGCCGAGCGCTCCCACCGTCAGGATCAGGCCCGCACCGCCGGGGCTCAGATGCCGCTCGTGCACGAGTAGCAGGGGCAGCAGCACCTCGGCGCCGACGAACGCCGCCGACACCAGGGCCCGCACCGACACGACGGCGGGCAACCCTCGTTCGGCCCGCAGCACGGCCAGGGCGAGGCGCAGTGCGTGCAGTGGGGCAGAACCCGATTGACCGGCGGCAGCCGCATCGCGCCGGTCGCTGTTTGTGCTGGTCTCCTTCGAGGTCGTGCCGACTGGGACCACATCCTCCGAGACCGTGCGCTCCGAGGTTGTGCCGTTCGAGGTTGCGACGCCACTTGAGACCGTGCCGTCCGGGACCGTGCCGTCCGGGACCGCGCCGTCTGTAGGATCCGGCCGGTACCCGCGGGCGGCCGTGAGGCCGGGGCGCATCAGGAGCGCCGCCGGCACCGTGAGCGCGGCGGCGCCCAGGAACACCCAGCGCCAGCCCACGTGGTCCACGAGGAGCCCGGCGAGTCCCGGCCCGACGATCGCGGGCACTACCCACGCCGCGGCGAACGCCGAGAACACTGCAGGGTGCCGTTCGGCGGCGAACACGCGAGCGACCAGGACGTACAGCGCGACCCCGTACAACCCGTTGCCGACGCCCTGCACCGCGCGCCCCGCGACGAGGGTGCCGATGTCGGTCGCCGTCCCCGCGACGACGAGCCCGACCACGAAGAGTGCCACGCCGGTCCACATCGCGGGCGACGGGCCGCTGCGGTCGCACCAGCGCCCGGCCGCGAGCATCCCGACCACGCTGGTCGCGAAGGTCACCGCGAACGCCAGCGTGTAGTACCGCAGCCCGTTCAGCTCGACGGCGACCGTCGGCATCGCCGTGGACACCGCGAGCGCCTCGAACGCCCCCAGCGAGCAGAGCGCGACCATCCCGGCGAGGACGAGGCGCTGCGCCGCCCGGCTCAGCGTGCCCGACGGCGTGGCCGAGGGAGTGTCCGGCGGAGTCGCCGAGGGAGAGCCCGACGGCGACGGAGGAACTGTTGCGGTCACACCAGCACCACCTTGCCGGTGGTGCGACGCTCCTCGAGCTCCCGGTGAGCCCGGGCGGCCTCGGCGAACGGCACGCGGTGCGTCGCGATCCGCCACTGGCCGGACGCCGCACGAGCCAGCGCGCGCTCCTGGTAGGGGCGCTGGTCGGGCATCGGGGGAGCGTCGGGCCCGAGGGCGTAGCGCACCTCGATCTCGGAATCGATCTGATCGGCCTCCGCCCAGGACGTGTACCGGTTCGGCTCGCCGGACGCCCAGCCGTAGGCCACGAGCCGCGCGGGAGCGGAGGTGGTGGCCGCTCCGCCGTCGTTGAGCAGTGCTGTGGCGGCGGTGCCGAGGTCGCCGCCGACGCCGTCGAACACGAGCGTTGCGGGCGAGCCGCCGAGCGCGGCCCGTGCGACGTCCGCCCAGCTGGGGACGGAGTAGTCGACGAGGGCGAGCCGTGAACCGGAGGCCGTGCCTGCCAGCAGGTCCTCCAGGACCTTCAGGCGGGGCCCGCTGCTCGCCAGGGCGACGACGCGCGCGCCGACACCGAGCGCCTCCTGCACGAATAGTGTGCCAAGCCCGCCTGCGGCACCGGTCACGACAACGACGTCGGCGGGGGTCACAGCCGCGATGTCGAGGGTGTAGACGGCCATCCGGCCCGTGCCGATCATGGCTATCGCGTCGGCGGGGTCCAGGGGAGTGTCGTCCGGACCGTCGGGGATCACATGCAGCTTGTCGGCTCCGACGACGACGCGCCGGGCGTACCCGCCGCCGTCGGGCACGCGGCCGAGGTGTGCCGCAACGCGCCGTCCGGTCCACGAGGCATCGACCCCCGGGCCGACGTCGGAGACGGTGCCCGCGATCTCCCGGCCCGGGACCGTCGGGAGGCTCGGCAGGGGGAGCGGAGGGCCCTCCTCGCCGCGGCGGATGCTCGCGTCGACGAGGTGTACCCCGTGCGCTACCGCGTCGACGAGCACCTCGCCGGGGCCGGGTGCGGGATCGGGGATCTGCTCGAGCGTGAGTACCTCGGGCGGCCCGAAGGAGTGGTGTCTGATGGCGTACATGCGGTCATCCTCTAACCTGAACCAAAGTTGAGGTCAATCGCGCCCGTGCGAGCGGCCCTACGGCGTCCGCCGACGTCGCCGGAGCGTCGTCGCCGGAGTCCTGGAGAGCCTGAGGAGGCCACCTGTGGAAGCACCCAGTCCCGCCGTCCCGTGGGACCGTGACGAGCTCACGGTCGGTGATCTCGCCGCGCGGAGCGGCGTGTCGGTGTCAGCATTGCACTTCTACGAGCGTAAGGGGCTGATCGCGAGCCGCCGCACGTCGGGAAACCAGCGCCGGTACCTGCGCGAGACGCTGCGGCGCGTGGCGTTCATCAGGGTGTCGCAGCGCGTGGGGATACCGCTCGCGGACATCGGCGCGGCGCTCGGCACGCTCCCCGGCGACCGTACGCCGACCGCGAAGGACTGGCGGCGCATCTCGCAGGCCTGGCACGACGATCTCGACGCGCGGATCGAGCAGCTCTCCCGGCTCCGTGACCATCTCACCGACTGCATAGGCTGCGGCTGCCTCTCGCTGCGTCGCTGCGCGCTGACCAACCCGCACGACGAGCTCGCTGAGGCCGGCCCAGGGCCGCGGACGCTCCTGGTGGAGGGACTGGAGCCGGACGGGGCGTGACGGCGGCGGCCGGCTCCTCGGCCCACTAGGCTCGCGGCCATGGCTTCTGCACTGCCCCGTGTCCTGGTTCTCAACGGTCCCAACCTCGGCCGGCTCGGCGTCCGCGAACCCGAGATCTACGGCCATGCCTCCATGGCAGACCTCAAGATCGCCGCCGCGCAGTGGGGCGAGGAGCTGGGGCTGGAGGTCGAGGTGCGGCAGACCGACGGCGAGTCGGAGATCGTCGGCTGGCTCCACGAGGCGGTCGACGCCGGTGCCCACGTGGTGCTCAACCCCGCCGCGTTCACGCACTACTCGTACGCGCTGCGCGACGCCGCTGCCCAGGTCACCACCGCGGACCTGTTGCTCATCGAGGTGCACCTCTCCAACCCGGCCACGCGGGAGTCGTTCCGGCACTACTCGGTGGTTGCCGGGATCGCGACGGGCACCGTCGCGGGGTTCGGTTTCGACTCCTACCGGCTGGCGCTGTCGGCTATCGCGGCGAAGCTGGAGGCGTAGCCCGGCTCGCGGAGCGCGGACTGGTCAGCGTGGACGGCGTCCACTTGAGAAGCGCCGTCGGAAAGGCGTCACGCTTGGCTGTCGAGAGAGTCCCGGCCCTGCCCTACCCGCTCACCGTGCTCGCGAGCGCGAGGATCGCCCCAGCTACCGCGAACCCCATGGCCAGGCGGATCCGGCGGAACTTTCGAGCGACGACATGGGACAAGCGCCAGAGCTGATGCCTTGTGCGCGCGACATGGTCGATGCGTTGCGCGGTGAGCGCCTCGTTCAATGCCGTGAGGGTAGTAAACCGTGCGGCATGACCCCAGTAGTGCACACCGTCGTTCACGTCAGCCGACGTGTACCGGGGCCAGACGGCAGAGCCAGCGAAGTAGACGGCGAGGGCGCCGGCTGCTAGGCCGCTCCACCACATGGCTTGACTCCAGGGTGCGAGCTCGTCGGGATGCCACTCGCCGGCGACCAGGCCAGACAGCGCGGCGCCGAACCCGAGGCCAAGCACCGCGAGAATCACGGACGCCTTCTGGTCGGCCGAGATGACCTCGTCACGCGCCTCCTGCAACATCACCTGCTCGACTTCCGCCTGCTCTGTAATGGGCGCTTGATCACGCGCGGCAGACGCGCGCCTCCGGGCGCGATGTCGGAGCCGGTGGGATGGATGCATCGAGGCCCCCGATCCAGGTCTCAGACTTGATGCGTTCGAATCTAGGTACTGTTGCGTATCCGCAACGGTACAGGTGAGAGACTAGGAGTGGCCGGACACGATGCTGAAAAGGTGTCGAACAAGGTCTATGCCTTGATCGCGACTCATCAAGCCTTCAACCTTGATTGGGATTTATCCAGTGTGTGTGGTTGATCCATGATTGTCCTGACTGTCGACCAGCGAGGTTCGACGCACTCGGCGGACAACGTTCCAAGTCTGCTTGCACGTCTGGAGAGCTGGACGCGCGGTCGTGCTGGGCTCAAGTTGGCGTTCGAGCGAACTGTTGGCGATGAGGTCCAAGGGGTCCTGGACGGCACGGCCGACGGGGCCGAGCTCGCCGTCGATCTCACGCTCGACCTACTGCGTGATCAGGGCTGGAGTGTCGGGATCGGAGTCGGATCCGTGGAGGTGCCCCTGCCCAAGGTGTCTCGTGATGCGCGGGGACCGGCGTTCTATCGAGCGCGCGACGCTGTGGAGCGCGCCAAATCGCGGACAAAGGGCATTTCGGTCGCCGTAGAGGGGCCGGATGGCGCGGGTGGTTCGAATCGGGCAAGAGAGATCGAATCGCTCCTGCGACTGCTCGGCGCGATTCGCGCACGTCGGACACCGCAAGGCTGGGAAGCGGTCGACGCTCTCGCGTCGCTCGCCGGTCGGCCCGGTCGGCAGAAGATCGCCGCGCAGACGCTCGAGATCAGCGAGCAGGCGGTGAGCCAACGGGTCCGTGCTGCCCTGTGGCAGGAAGAAGAGGGCGTGCGTCCCATCGTCGTGCGGCTGCTCGCCGAGCTTGCGGAGCACAGCGAGACGGTGGGCAGCGTGCCGGACGGTGAGCCGGAAGTCGACGTGCACGACGAGCGAGAGGGCCTGACGCCGTGACCTGGGAAACGCTGGACAACATCGACGGGTGGCGCTGGGTCGCGACGATAGCGATCTGGCTGATCACACTGTTGCTGAGCGTCGTCGTGGGCTCGTGGGTGGTGCCCTGGGTGCTCCGTCGGGCAAGCGAGGGAGACTTGCCCTGGGCGCGCTATCAGCCGCCGGTCGATCCGCAGGCGCTGGAACCGGACGAGGGCGCGGCCGGGAGCGTGCCCAGGAACGAGCCGTCCGGCGAGGGCAGCGAACCGCCGACGGGCACCATGAACCCGGCGGCTGTGGACATCCTGCGCGGCGGAGCGTGGCTGGGGCTCCTGGAACGCTTGGCGATCACCGGCGCCCTGCTCGCCGGCTACCCGTACGGCATAGCGGTGGTGGTGGCGATCAAGGGCCTGGGTCGTTACGCGGAGCTGCGTGACCAGCCGATCGCGTCGGAACGGTTCGTCGTGGGGACGCTCGCCTCGCTCATCTGGTCGGTCGCCATGGGCCTACTGGGCCTAGTCGTGATCAACACTCTGGTGCTCTGACCGGTCGGCCAGATCCGAGCCTTCCGTTAGACTTGACCGCTGCTGCTTGACACCTGCTTGATCACCCAGCTCGATCAATTGGCTCGATCACCCCAGCCGCCGGCCTCCTGTCGGCGCGCCCTGGGTGCAAACCTTCACCGACACAGGAAGACGAACGTGGCTACCTCCAACGACATCAAGAACGGCACTGTGCTCCGCATCGACGGCAACCTCTGGTCCGTCATCGAGTTCCAGCATGTCAAGCCGGGCAAGGGTGGAGCGTTCGTCCGAACGAAGATGAAGAACGTGCTGTCCGGCAAGGTCGTCGACAAGACGTTCAACGCGGGCATCAAGGTCGAGACGGCCAACGTCGACCGTCGCGACTTCCAGTACCTGTACATGGATGGCGAGGACTTCGTCTTCATGGACAACGACACGTACGACCAGGTGAACGTGCCTGCGGCGACGGTCGGCGACGCCAAGGACTACATGCTCGAGGGCATGAGCGTCATGCTCGCCTCGAACGACGGCACGCCGCTGTACATCGAGCTGCCGACGTCGGTGGTCCTCGAGATCACCTACACCGAGCCGGGCCTGCAGGGCGACCGGTCCACCGGTGGCACCAAGCCGGCGACGCTCGAGACGGGCGCCGAGATCCAGGTCCCGCTGTTCCTCGAGCAGGGCGTCAAGGTGAAGGTCGACACGCGTACCGGTGACTACCTCGGTCGCGTCACGGAGTGACGTGCGGCTGACGGGCAACCGGCGCACGGCAGCCCACCAGCAGGTTTCGTAGCAGAGCTCCAGTAGCGAACTTCAGTAGCAGAAAGAGACCATGGGCGCACGCACCAAGGCGCGCAAGCGCGCCGCCGACATCCTCTTCGAGGCGGAGCAGCGGGGCATCGACCCGCTGAAGCTCCTCGCCGACCGCGTGGCGGTGCCGCACACCGAGGCGGCCGTGCCGCAGTACACGGTCGACATCGTCGAGGGTGTGCTCGCGCACCGCGACCGCATCGACGAGGTGCTCGAGACGTACTCGCAGGGCTGGACGCTCCAGCGCATGCCCGCCGTCGACCGCGCACTGCTGCGGATCGGCTCCTGGGAGGTCCTGTTCAACGACGAGGTGCCCGACGCCGTAGCGGTCGACGAGGCGGTCGACCTCGCGGGCGACCTGTCGACGGACGACTCGCCGGCCTTCGTCAACGGCCTCCTCGGCCGGGTCAAGGACCTGAAGCCGACTCTGCTGGCGTGAGAGTCCGCGTGAGCCTGCAGTACGCGTGAGCAGCACCGGTCCCGGCGCTGAACGGTTCGACGAGCGACGTCTGCTCGTCGCCCTGTTCGGTGCCGGGACCGCTGCGTTCGCGCAGCTCTACGCGCCGCAGTCCGTCCTGCCCGACGCCGCCCGCGAGCTCGCGACGTCGGCCTCCGCGACCGCGCTGCTCGTCTCCGCCGCCACGCTCGGCCTGGCCGTCGGCGTGCTGCCCTGGGCCTGGGTGGCCGACCGCGTCGGCCGGGTGCGGGCGATGACGTTCGCGATGCTCGGCGCGACGGCGGTCGGGCTCGCGATCCCGTTCGCGCCGACGTTCGGCCTGATGGTCGCGGGGCGGGCGGTGGAAGGGCTGCTCGTCGCCGGGGTGCCCGCCGTCGCGATGGCGTACCTGACCGAGACGCTCATCGACGCGGGTGCGGCGTCCGCGGTGCCACGCGCCGCGGGGACCTACGTGGCGGGCACCTCGATGGGCGGGCTCCTGGGCCGGCTCGTGGCGGGCGGCGTCGCCGAGCTCTTCGGCTGGCGCGCCGGGGTGGGCGCCGTTGCGGTCGCCTGCCTGGTCGCGACGGGCGTGTTCATCTGGCTGGCACCGCGGGACCAGGCGTCACCGAAGGACCAGGCGCCACCGAACAACCACGCGCCATCAGAGGAGCACGTGCCGGACGGCGGCCGCGCCGGCCGGCTCAAGGTGCTGCTCAGCCCGCGCCTCCTCGTGCTCGACGCGCAGGGCCTGCTGCTCATGGGCGGGTTCGTGGCCGTCTACAACTACCTCGGCTTCCGGCTGGCCGACGAGCCGTTCGGGCTGTCGTCCGGCGTGGTGAGCCTCGTGTTCCTCGCGTACCTGGCCGGCACGTGGTCCTCGGCGCGGACGGGCCGCCTGGTGATGCGGCACGGGCGGCGCCGGGTGCTGATCGTCTCGACGGGCGTGATGGCGGTCGGCGTGGCGGCCACGCTGCCGGGCTGGCTGCCGCTCGTCCTGGCGGGCCTGGTCGTGCTGACTGCCGGGTTCTTCGGGGCGCACGCGGTGGCCAGCGGCTGGACCCCGGTCGCCGCGCCGCAGGCCAGGACCCAGGCGGCCGCGATCTACAACCTGGCGTACTACGCGGGGTCCAGCCTGTTCGGCTGGCTCGGCGGGGTCGGGTTCGCGCTGGCCGGCTGGCCGGGGACGGTGGGGATGGTGCTTGCGCTGGTGGCCGTCGCCGCGAGTCTGGCCGCCGCGGTGCTACGGGACTGACGGTGCCGACCTCGGTGCGGGCACCCAGAAGCCTGCCGCCCACCATGCCCTCCGGATGTGAGCAACACCGCTTCGGCGGGCGGCGACCCCGGCTCTCGGCGCATGGGCGGCGGGTTAGGGTGGTGGCTGTCAGACTCCCTTTAATCCCGTCCCGTGAGGCGGAGAAGGAGGTCGCCAGATGAATCCTGGCAGCCGCATGCCCGAATCCAGCGCCACCCCCGGCAGCACCCAGAACAGCGCCCAGAGCGCCGAGTCCAGCAGCACCCAGAGCACGGACCCCGGCACCGCCGCACGGACGGTGCTCGGCGAGGCCGACATCGCTCGGGCCCTGACTCGCATCGCCCACGAGATCGTGGAGCGGAACAAGGGCGCCGCCGACCTCCTCCTGCTCGGCATCCCGACGCGTGGAGTGCAGCTCGCCCACCGGCTGGCCGAGCGCCTGACGCAGATCGAGCCCTCGTTCAGCGGCGAGTACGGCACCCTCGACGTGACCATGTACCGCGACGACCTGCGCCGTCAGCCCACGCGCGCCGTCGGGCAGACGGTCCTGCCGGGCAGCCTGGACGGCACCATCGACGACAAGGTGGTGGTCCTGGTCGACGACGTCCTCTTCTCCGGCCGCACCATCCGCGCCGCGCTCGACGCCCTGAACGACCTGGGCCGCCCCCGCGTGGTGCAGCTCGCCGCGCTGGTCGACCGTGGTCACCGCGAGCTCCCGATCCGCGCGGACTACGTGGGCAAGAACCTGCCCACGTCGCGCAGCGAGCGGGTGCGGGTCAGGCTGTCCGACGTCGACGGCGGCACCGACTCCGTCGTCATCAGCGGGGTGACGTCGTGAAGCACCTCCTGACCACCCAGGGCATGTCCAAGGACGACGCGATCCTGCTGCTGGACACCTCGGCGCAGATGGCGGCCACGCAGTCCCGCGAGAACAAGAAGCTGCCGACGCTGCGCGGACGCACCGTCGTGAACCTGTTCTACGAGGACTCCACGCGCACCCGGATCTCGTTCGAGACGGCGGCCAAGCGCCTGTCCGCGGACGTCATCAACTTCTCCGCCAAGGGCTCCAGCGTGTCCAAGGGCGAGTCCCTGAAGGACACCGCCCTGACCCTGCACGCCATGGGCGCCGACGCCGTGGTGGTGCGCCACTCGGCCTCGGGCGCCGCGCACCAGCTCGCCCATGCGGGCTGGCTCGACGCCGGTGTGCTCAACGCGGGCGACGGTATGCACCAGCATCCGACTCAGGCGCTGCTGGACGCGTTCACGATCCGCCGGCACCTGGTGGGCAACGTCGGCGAGGACGGTCGGGGCACGGATACCTCGGCGGGCGCGGACCTCTCCGGGCTGCGCATCGCGATCGTCGGGGACGTGCTGCACTCGCGCGTCGCCCGCTCGAACGTGTACCTGCTGCGCACCCTGGGCGCCGAGGTGACGCTGGTCGCGCCGCCGACGCTGGTCCCGGTGGGCGTGGAGACGTGGCCCTGCCGCGTGTCGTATCACCTGGACGAGACGCTCGAGCAGTGGCAGCCCGATGCGGTCATGATGCTGCGGGTGCAGCGCGAGCGGATGTCGGGCGGCTCGGGTTCGTTCTTCCCGAGCCCCATGGAGTACAGCCGCAAGTTCGGGTTCGACGCCCGCCGCCTCGCGGTGCTGCCCGACCATTCGATAGTGATGCACCCCGGTCCGATGAACCGCGGCCTGGAGATCTCCGCGGCCGCCGCTGACCACCCCCGCTCCGTGATCGTGGAGCAGGTGGCCAACGGCGTCGCCGTCCGTATGGCCGCCCTGTACCTGCTGCTGTCCGGCGACACCAGCACCGACGAGAGGAACACTCTGTGAGCGCCCCTTCAACCACGACCTACGTGCTGCGTGGGGTGCTTCCCTACGGCACGGACGCGGTCGACGTCGTCCTGGCGGACGGAGTGATCGCCGCGATCGGGGCTCCCGGCACGGTTGAGGTGCCCGAGGGCGCCCACGAGGTCCGTGCGGAGGGGCATGTGCTCCTGCCCGGGCTCGTCGACCTGCACACCCACCTGCGCGAGCCCGGCCGGGAGGACGCCGAGACGGTGTTCTCCGGCACCCGGGCCGCCGCGGCGGGCGGGTTCACCGCGGTGCACGCCATGGCGAACACGACACCGACGCAGGACACCGCGGGCGTCGTCGAGCAGGTTTACCGGCTGGGCCAGGAGGCCGGCTGGGTCGACGTGCACCCCGTCGGTGCGGTGACCGTGGGCCTGGGTGGCGAGAAGCTCGCCGAGCTGGGCGCCATGGCCGACTCCGCGGCCCGCGTCCGCGTCTTCTCGGACGACGGCAAGTGCGTGCACGACCCGGTCCTGATGCGCCGCGCGCTGGAGTACGTCAAGGCGTTCGACGGCGTCGTGGCCCAGCACGCGCAGGAGCCGCGCCTGACCGAGGGCGCGCAGATGAACGAGGGCGTCGTCTCCGCGCAGATCGGTCTGACGGGCTGGCCCGCCGTCGCCGAGGAGTCGATCATCGCGCGCGACGTGCTGCTCGCCGAGCACGTGGGCTCCCGCCTGCACGTGTGCCACCTGTCGACTGCCGGGTCGGTGGAGATCATCCGCTGGGCCAAGGGCCGGGGCATCAACGTCACCGCCGAGGTCACGCCGCACCACCTCGTGCTGACCGACGAGCTCGCCCGCGACTACGACCCGGTGTTCAAGGTCAACCCGCCGCTGCGTACCGCGAAGGACGTCGAGGCGGTCCGCGAGGGCCTGGCCGACGGCACCATCGACATCGTCGCCACCGACCACGCCCCGCACCCGGTCGAGGACAAGGACTGCGAGTGGGCCTCGGCCGCGTTCGGCATGACCGGTCTGGAGACCGCGCTGTCCGTGGTGCAGCAGACCATGGTCGACACGGGCCGCATGACCTGGGCCGACGTCGCCCGCGTGCTCTCGGAGAACCCGGCCCGGATCGGCCGGATCGACGGTGAGCACGGACGGGGCCAGGGCCGCCCGGTCGCCGTCGGCGAGCCCGCCAACCTGACCCTCGTCGACCCGTCCGCGACCCGGGCGATCGACGGCCGCACACAGGTCACCGCCAGCGACAACACGCCGTTCACGGGCATGGAGCTGCCGGGCCGCGTGGTCGCGACGTTCCTGCGCGGCCGCGCGACGGTGCTCGACGGCACGGTCGTCGAGAGCAAGCCCTTCGAAGGAGCCACCCGATGAAGACCCTGGCCGTCGCCCTGCTGGTCCTCCTGGCGATCTTCCTGGTGCTGTACGTGACGCTCATCGGCCGACGCCGGCTCGCGCAGCGCACCACCACGCTCGTGCCGCGGCCGCCAGCGGTCCCCGGCGCGGACCAGACGGGCGCGGACCAGCCGGGCCCCGTTCGGTTCGGCCCGCTGGAGGCGGTCTACGTCTCCACCACGCTGCACGGCGACTGGCTTGCCCGCGTCGGCGCACACGGACTCGGCGACCGGTCCAACGCGCTCGTGTCCGTGCACGACGGCGGTGTCCTGGTCGAGCGCGAGGGCGCCGACGACCTCTGGGCGCCCGTGCACACCATCCGCAGTGCGAGCCTCGCCCCGGGCATGGCCGGCAAGTACGTCGGCGCCGACGGGCTCGTCGTCCTGACCTGGGCGGTCCCGGAGGCCGACGACGTCGCCGCCGCCCTGGTCGACACCGGCCTGCGCACCCGGCGCGCCGAGGACCGCGGTGCGCTCGTCGACGCCGTCCGGCACCTGCTGGCCGCCCAGCAGCCGCAGCAGCCCCAGTACCAGCAGCAGCCCCAGCAGGACCCTCAGCAATACCCGCACCCGCAAGACCCGCACCAGCAGGAGGCCCGGTGACCATCCCGATGACACCCGCAGCACAGACCGCCGCGGAGTCCGCAGCGCTCGTCCTCGAGGACGGCACGACCTACCGCGGCCGCGCGTACGGCGCCACCGGCACCACGTTCGGCGAGATCGTCTTCTCCACCGGCATGACCGGCTACCAGGAGACGCTGACGGACCCGTCCTACCACCGGCAGATAGTCGTCATGACGGCGCCGCACATCGGCAACACCGGTGTGAACGACGAGGACCCCGAGTCCGGCCAGATCTGGGTCTCCGGCTACGTGGTCCGCGACCCCGCACGCCGCGTGTCGAGCTGGCGCGCGCAGCACTCGCTCGGTGAGGAGCTCGCCGAGCAGGGCATCGTCGGCATCTCCGCCGTCGACACCCGCGCCCTGACCCGCCGGCTGCGCGAGGAGGGAGTGATGCGCGCAGGCATCTTCTCGGGCGAGGACCTGGTCCGCGACGGCTACCCGCGTTCCGTCGAGGAGCTCGTGGCCCAGGTGCAGGCCTCCCCGCAGATGGCGGGCGCCGATCTGGCCCGTGAGGTCTCCACCAAGGAGACCTACACCGTGGAGCCCCAGGGCGAGTGGCTGGAGAACAACCCGGGCGCGGCCCCCGTCGCCACTGTGGTCGCCGTCGACCTCGGCATCAAGACCATGACGCCGGTCCGCCTCGCCGAGCGCGGCGTCCGCGTCGTCGTCGTGCCGCAGGCCTCCACCGTCGCCGACATCGAGGGCGTGTTCACCGCGCTGCCCGACGACGCCCCGCGCGGCGTCTTCTTCTCCAACGGCCCAGGGGACCCTGCCGCGTCCAGCCACGAGGTAGAGCTGCTGCGCGAGGTCCTGGACCGCAGGATCCCGTTCTTCGGCATCTGCTTCGGCAACCAGCTCCTGGGCCGCGCGCTCGGGTACGGCACCTACAAGCTGGACTACGGGCACCGCGGCATCAACCAGCCGGTGCTCGACCGCACCACCGCCAAGGTGGAGGTCACCGCGCACAACCACGGCTTCGCGGTCGACGCCCCGCTCGACGAGCAGGGTTCGACGGCGCCGCACGACGGCGGCCGCTACGGCCGCGTCGTCGTCTCCCACGTGGGGCTCAACGACCAGGTCGTCGAAGGCCTGACCTGCCTGGACCTGCCCGCCTTCTCGGTGCAGTACCACCCGGAGGCGGCCGCGGGCCCGCACGACGCCGCGTACCTGTTCGACCGGTTCGTCGGCCTGCTGACGAACCCGGCGGCCTGGCCGCCCGCACTCAAGACCGCACCGATCGACACCGCCATCAACACCGAGGAGAACCACTGATGCCTCGCCGTTCCGACATCTCCTCGGTCCTCGTCATCGGGTCCGGCCCGATCGTCATCGGCCAGGCCTGCGAGTTCGACTACTCGGGCACCCAGGCCTGCCGCGTCCTGCGCGAGGAGGGCCTGCGGGTCATCCTCGTGAACTCGAATCCGGCGACGATCATGACGGACCCCGAGTTCGCGGACGCCACGTACGTAGAGCCCATCACCACCGAGGTCCTCACCACGATCATCGCCAAGGAGCGCCCCGACGCGCTGCTGCCCACCCTCGGCGGCCAGACGGCGCTCAACGCCGCCATCGCGCTGGACGAGGCAGGGGTGCTCGAGAAGTACGGCGTCGAGCTGATCGGCGCCAACATCCCCGCCATCCAGAAGGGCGAGGACCGCCAGCAGTTCAAGGACGTCGTCGCCAAGTGCGGCGGCGAGTCCGCACGCTCCGAGATCGTGCACTCCATCGACGAGGCCCTGAAGGCAGCGGAGATCCTCGGCTACCCGATGGTCGTGCGCCCGTCCTTCACCATGGGCGGCCTCGGCTCCGGCCTGGCCTACGACGAGACTGACCTGCACCGCATCGTCGGGCAGGGCCTGCACTACTCGCCCACCACGGAGGTGCTCCTGGAGGAGTCCATCCTGGGGTGGAAGGAGTACGAGCTCGAGCTCATGCGCGACCGCAACGACAACGTGGTGGTCGTCTGCTCCATCGAGAACGTCGACCCCGTGGGCGTGCACACCGGCGACTCCGTCACCGTGGCCCCCGCGATGACGCTGACGGACCGCGAGTACCAGAAGCTGCGGGACATCGGCATCGCCGTGATCCGCGAGGTCGGCGTCGACACCGGCGGCTGCAACATCCAGTTCGCTATCGACCCGGAGAACGGGCGGATCATCGTCATCGAGATGAACCCGCGCGTCTCCCGCTCGTCCGCGCTCGCCTCCAAGGCGACCGGCTTCCCGATCGCGAAGATCGCCGCCAAGCTCGCCGTCGGCTACACGCTCGACGAGATCCCGAACGACATCACCAAGGTGACCCCCGCGAGCTTCGAGCCCACGCTCGACTACGTGGTGGTCAAGGTCCCGCGGTTCGCGTTCGAGAAGTTCCCCGCCGCCGACGACACGCTGACCACCACCATGAAGTCCGTGGGCGAGGCCATGGCGCTCGGCCGCAACTTCACCGAGGCGCTGGGCAAGGCCCTGCGCTCCATCGACAAGGGCGGCGTCCAGTTCCACTGGGACGGCGACGCCCCGTCGGGCGAGGAGCTGGCGACGCTGCTCAAGGAGATCGAGCGGCCCACCGAGGGCCGCATGGTCGCCGTCCAGCAGGCGCTGCGGGCGATCGCCACCGGTGGGACGACGCTCGAGCAGGTCTTCGACGCCACCAAGATCGACCCCTGGTTCCTCGACCAGATCCAGCTCGTCAACGAGGTCGCCGCCGAGGTCGCGGCGTCGCCCACCGTCACGGAGGACGTGCTGCGGCACGCCAAGCGGCACGGGCTGTCCGACGCCCAGATCGCGCGCCTGCGCGGCATGGGTTCCTCGGGCGAGGTGACGGTCCGCGAGATCCGGCACGCGCTCGGCGTCCGCCCGGTCTACAAGACCGTGGACACCTGCGCCGCCGAGTTCGCGGCCAAGACCCCGTACCACTACTCGAGCTACGACTCCGAGACAGAGGTGGCGCCCCGCGAGCGCGAGGCAGTGATCATCCTTGGCTCCGGGCCCAACCGCATCGGGCAGGGCATCGAGTTCGACTACTCGTGCGTGCACGCCACCCTGGCGCTCAAGGACAAGTACGAGACCGTCATGGTCAACTGCAACCCGGAGACCGTCTCGACGGACTACGACACGGCCGACCGGCTGTACTTCGAGCCGCTGACCTTCGAGGATGTCCTCGAGGTCTACCAGGCCGAGCTCGCGGCCGGACCGGTCAAGGGCATCATCGTGCAGCTGGGCGGGCAGACGCCGCTGAGCCTCGCGCGGCGCCTGGCCGAGGCCGGCCTGCCCATCCTGGGCACCAGCCCCGAGGCGATCGACGCCGCGGAGGACCGGGGCCTCTTCGGCCAGGTCCTGCTCGACGCCGGTCTGCCCGCCCCGGCCTTCGGCACCGCGCGGTCGCTCCCGCAGGCCCGCGAGATCGCCGACCGCATCGGCTACCCGGTCCTGGTCCGCCCGTCGTACGTGCTGGGCGGTCGCGGCATGGAGATCGTCTACAGCGAGGACCAGCTCACCGGGTACGTCGAGCGTGCGCTGGAGGCGGCCGCCGTCTCCCACGCCGACTCCGGCGCGCACGGCACGCTCGCCGCGCCGCTGCTGATCGACCGCTTCCTCGACGACGCGATGGAGATCGACGTCGACGCGCTGTTCGACGGCGAGGAGATGTTCCTCGGCGGCGTCATGGAGCACATCGAGGAGGCGGGCATCCACTCGGGCGACTCTGCCTGCGTGCTGCCTCCGGTGTCGCTGAGCGAGACCGAGATCGCGCGCATCCGGCGCTCCACCGAGGCCATCGCCCGGGGCGTCGGGGTGCGTGGCCTGCTGAACGTCCAGTACGCGCTCGTGAGCGACGTCCTGTACGTCCTGGAGGCCAACCCCCGCGCGTCGCGCACCGTGCCGTTCGTCTCCAAGGCGACGGGCACGCCGCTCGCCAAGGCGGCGGCTCGCGTCATGGTCGGCGACTCGATCGCCGACCTGCGGGCCGAGGGCCTGCTGCCGGAGCACGACGGCGCGACGCTCGATCTGGGCGCGCCGCTCGCGGTCAAGGAGGCGGTGCTGCCGTTCAAGCGGTTCCGCACCCGTGAGGGCCTGGTCGTCGACTCGGTGCTCGGCCCGGAGATGCGCTCGACGGGCGAGGTCATGGGCTTCGACAAGGACTTCCCGCACGCGTTCGCGAAGTCGCAGGCCGCGGCGTTCGGTGGGCTGCCGACGTCGGGCACGGTGTTCGTCTCGGTGGCCGACAGCGACAAGCGGCACGTGGTCTTCCCCGTGAAGCGCCTGGTGGAGCTCGGCTTCAAGGTCCTGGCGACCGAGGGCACCGCCACCGTGCTGCGCCGCAACGGCATCGAGGCGACGGTGGTGCGCAAGCACACCGAGGGCCGCGGGCCGGACGGCGAGCTCACGGTCGTTGGGCTCATCACCGAGGGGCAGATCGACCTCGTGGTGAACTCGCCCTCGGGCCAGGGTGCCCGCGCGGACGGCTACGAGATCCGCGCGGCCACGACGGCGGCGGACAAGCCGATAGCGACCACGGTGGACCAGCTCGCCGCCGCGGTGCAGGGCATCGAGGCGGTGCTCGCCGGCCCGTTCGAGGTGGCGAGCCTCCAGGAGCACCAGGCCGCTACGGTGGCGCGTCTGGCGGCGGCCAAGCTGGCGGGGGCGAGCGCGTGAGCGACGTCGTGCCGTTCGGCGCCCGGCTCGCCGCAGCGATGGACGAGCACGGTCCGCTGTGCGTCGGCATCGACCCGCACGCGTCACTCCTTCAGGCCTGGGGCCTGCGGTGCGACGTCGACGGGCTGCGCGAGTTCTCGCTGCGGGTGGTGGACGCGCTCGGCGGCAGGGTCGCGGCGTTCAAGCCGCAGGCGGCCTTCTTCGAACGGCACGGCTCGCGTGGCCTGGCGGTGCTGGAGGAGGTCATCGCGGCGGCTCGCGCTGGGGGCTCAGGGGGCTCCGGCACGCTGACGATCGTGGACGCCAAGCGGGGCGACATCGGCTCGACGATGGGCGCCTACGCCGAGGCGTTCCTCGCGGACGGCTCGCCGCTCGCGGGGGATGCCCTCACGGTGTCGCCGTACCTCGGGTTCGGTTCGCTCACGCCGGCCGTCGAGCTGGCGGCGGCCACCGGCCGCGGGCTGTTCGTGCTGTGCCTCACCTCCAACAAGGAGGGCTTCGAGGTGCAGCACGCCCGCACCGAGATCTCAGGGCAGGCAGGCCCGGACGGCGCCCCGGGCGGGACGGTGGCCGCCCTCATGGCCGCGCGTGCCGCGGTGCTCAACGCGGGTGCGGAGCCCATGGGTTCCGTCGGCCTCGTGGTGGGCGCGACGATCGGTGACGCCGTCGCCGCCACGGGCACCGACCTCGTCGCCGTCAACGGACCCCTCCTGGCCCCCGGTGTGGGTGCCCAGGGGGCGGGGGAGCGGGAGCTCGCCACGACGTTCGGGGACGCCCGGCGGAACGTGCTGGCGTCGTCGTCCAGGGGTGTGCTCGCCGCCGGACCGGACCCGGACGCACTGGTGAGAGCGGCACGAACGGCCGCGCAGGAGGCGAAGACCGCACTGCGGAGCTGAAACTGGTCCGCAGGACAAAGCGCCCTCGATCGCTATGGATCGAGGGCGCTTTGTTGCGGAATGTACCAAATGCGTAAAAGCCCATGTGTATGAGTTTTCACGAAGTGGCGTTCTGCGATTGCCGACCGGTGGGGCGGTGGCTACTTTCGATGCAGCAGTTCACACCAGACCGGTCGCGGACCAGGTCACGGACTTGGGCATCCGGCCCGAGCGAGGACCGGACGTCCTAGCCCAGGAGGCCGGTCGAGACACGAGTAGGTGACTTGCGTGGCACTACCTCCCCTCACCCCCGAGCAGCGTGCGGCAGCACTCGAGAAGGCCGCCGAGGCGCGTCGCGCTCGGGCAGTGATCAAGAACAAGCTCAAGTACTCGCAGGGCTCCCTCAAGGAGGTCATCGAGCAGGGCCAGAAGGACGACGTCGTCGGCAAGCTCAAGGTCGTCTCGTTGCTCGAGTCACTGCCCGGGGTCGGTAAGGTTAAGGCCAGGGCGATCATGGAAGAGATCGGGATCGCCGAGACCCGCCGCGTCCGAGGCCTCGGACCGCACCAGTCGGCGGCGCTCATCGAGAGGTTTGGCTGAGATCAGTACGTCACAACCCGCACGGCTGACCGTGCTCGCAGGACCCACCGCGGTGGGCAAGGGTACGGTCTCCGCCGATGTGCGGGACCGTTACCCCCAGGTCTGGCTCTCCGTGTCGGCGACCACCAGGTCGCCGCGCCCGGGCGAGGTGGACGGAGTGCACTATCTGTTCGTGTCACCGGAGGAGTTCGACCGTATGGTCGCCGCCGGTGAGATGCTCGAGTGGGCAGTGGTGCACGGTCACAACCGTTACGGGACGCCCCGGCGGCCGGTCGAGCAAAAACTCGCCGCCGGGGTGCCCGTCCTCCTGGAGATCGACCTCCAGGGTGCACGCCAGGTGCGTGACGCGGTGACGGCCTCGGGTCTTGAAGCCCGATTCGTCTTCCTCGCCCCGCCGAGCTTCGACGAGCTGGTCCGCCGGCTCGTCGGACGCGGCACCGAGGGCAGCGAGGAGCGCGAGCGCCGGCTCGCCACCGCCCGGGTCGAGCTCGCCGCGGAGGAGGAGTTCGACGTCACGATCGTGAACGACGACGTCCACCGCGCCACGGACGCGCTCGTCGCTGTGATGGGTGTGGCGATGGGTGTGGGTTCCACCACACCTGTCGCCGGCTAGCAGGCCCGCGCAGGCAAAGGCAGGCCGGACCAGGTCCGGCCTGCCGCGTCCGAGCGATCGAGCAGGTAGACTCGTGCCTCGGACTTTCCCCCGTACCTCAGACTTCTGGAGCTTCACCATGGCCGGAACCGTCGCCGCCCCCGAGGGCATCACCGACCCGCCGATCGACGAGCTGCTCGAGCGCATCGACTCGAAGTACGGCCTCGTGCTGTACGCATCCATGCGCGCCCGTCAGATCAACGCTTACTACTCGCAGCTCAACGAGGGCCTGCTGGAGAACGTGGGTCCGCTCGTCGAGACCCGCAACCAGGAGAAGCCGCTCTCCATCGCGATGCGCGAGATCACCCAGGGCCTCCTCACGATCGAAGAGGTCGACCCGGCAGAGGTCCAGGCGCAGGCCGACGCCGCCGCGGCGGCCAAGGCCGAGCAGCCGCTGCCCGAGTTCCCGGCCTGACCGGACTCCCCGCACGGTTCTTGAGCTGCCCGGCTCCTGGGCCGCACAGTTCTTGAGCTGCACGGTTCTTGAGAGGTAACCACCGATGAGGATCCTCCTCGGCGTGACCGGGGGGATCGCCGCGTACAAGGCGGTCCTCCTGCTGCGCCTGCTGCGCGAGCAGGGCCACGCCGTACGGGTGATCCCCACCCACGCCGCCCTCGAGTTCGTGGGCGCGCCGACGTTCGAGGCGCTGTCGGGCGAGAGCGTCAGCACCGAGGTGTTCGACGACGTCCCCGGCGTGCAGCACGTGGCGCTGGGCAAGGGCGCCGACCTCGTGATCGTCGCCCCCGCGACCGCGGACTTCATGGCGCGTGCGGTCGCCGGCCTCGCCGACGACCTGCTGACCACCACGCTGCTGGCGGCCCGCTGCCCGGTGGTGTTCGCCCCGGCGATGCACACCGAGATGTGGGACCACCCCGCGACCCGGTCGAACGTCGCGACGCTGCGTGAGCGTGGCGTGCACGTGATCGAGCCCGCATCTGGCCGGCTCACGGGCACGGACACGGGATCTGGCCGCCTGCCGGAGCCGGAGGACATCGCGCGCGAGGCTCTCGCGCTGGTCGAGACCCCGCAACCGCTGGTCGAGCCAGTCGAGACCCAGGACCTGACCGGCCGCCGCGTGGTCGTCTCCGCCGGCGGCACACGCGAGCCGATCGACCCCGTCCGGTTCATCGGCAACCGGTCCAGCGGCAGGCAGGGTGTCGCGCTGGCACAGGCGGCCGCCGCACGCGGCGCGGACGTGACCCTGGTCGCGGCGAACCTCGCCCAGGACGTGACCGACCAGGTCGAGTCCGTGCGCGGTGCGGCGGGCCGGCTCGCGTGCTCCGTCGTACGGGTCGAGTCGACCGCCGAGCTGCGCTCCGCGGTGCGGGACGCCGCCGGCGCCGCTGACGTCGTGGTGATGGCCGCCGCCGTGGCCGACTTCCGGCCCGCGAGCACGCCGGACGCCAAGATCAAGAAGGTGCCGGGCCAGGGGCCCGCGCCGATCGAGCTTCTCGAGAACCCAGACATCCTGGCCGAGCTCGCGCACGAGCGCCTGCGCGCCGGCCAGGTCGTGGTGGGCTTCGCCGCCGAGACCGGCGACGCGTCCGGCAGCGTGCTGGACCACGGCCGCACCAAGGCGCGGCGCAAGGGCGCCGACCTGATAGCGGTCAACGCCGTCGGCTCCGGGCGTGGGTTCGGCACCGACAGCAACGAGGTCACGCTGCTCGACGGCACCGGCGACGTGGTCGGTGCGGCGTCGGGGACGAAGCGCGAGGTGGCGGACGCCGTCTGGGACGCCGTCGTCAAGCTGCTGCCCTGACCTGCTGCTCTGACCTGTTGTGCTGATCGAGCCTCAGCCGTGATCCCCGTCTCACCTTTCAGGATCGACTGTTCGCTGTGCGAGACAGTAGGCTGGGGCGCATGAGCGAGCTGCGTCTGTTCACGTCCGAGTCCGTGACCGAGGGTCATCCGGACAAGGTGTGCGATCAGATCAGTGATGCGATCCTCGACGCGCTCCTGGAGCAGGACCCGACCTCGCGCGTGGCGGTGGAGACCATGGTCACCACCGGCCTGGTGCACGTCGCCGGTGAGGTCACCACCGAGGCCTACGTCGAGATCCCGCAGATCGTGCGGGACGTCGTGCGCGGGATCGGCTACACCTCGTCGACCATCGGGTTCGACGCAGACTCGTGCGGCGTCTCCGTGTCGATCGGCCAGCAGTCGCCGGACATCGCGCAGGGCGTCGACAAGGCCCTCGAGATGCGCGACGACACGAGCGACCTGGACCCCCTCGACGCCCAGGGCGCCGGGGACCAGGGCCTCATGTTCGGCTACGCGTCCGACGAGACGCCGTCCCTGATGCCGGTGGCCGGCTGGCTGGCACACCGCCTCTCCGAGCGGCTGGCCGCGGTACGCAAGTCCGGCGAGGTGTTGGGCCTGCGCCCGGACGGCAAGACGCAGGTCACCGTCGGGTACGACGGCGACCGCCCCGTCGCGGTCGACACGGTGGTGCTCTCCACGCAGCACGACGCCGACGTCCTGCAGGAGAAGCTGCACGTCGAGATCGCCGAGCACGTGATCGCTCCCGTGCTGGAGTCCGCTGGGCTCGAGTGGTCGGGCGCCAAGAGATTCGTGAACCCGACCGGCAAGTTCGTCATCGGCGGGCCCCAGGGCGACGCCGGGCTGACGGGCCGCAAGATCATCGTCGACACCTACGGCGGCATGGCGCGGCACGGCGGCGGCGCGTTCTCGGGCAAGGACCCCTCCAAGGTGGACCGGTCCGCCGCGTACGCCATGCGCTGGGTGGCCAAGAACGTGGTCGCGGCAGGGCTGGCGCGGCGCTGCGAGGCGCAGGTCGCCTACGCGATCGGCAAGGCGCACCCCGTTGGCCTCTACGTCGAGACGTTCGGCACGGAGACCGTGCCCGTGGAGCGGATCACCGCCGCCATCCGCGAGGTGTTCGACCTGCGTCCGGCGGCCATCGTGCGCGACCTCGACCTGCTGCGGCCCATCTACCGCGCGACGTCGACGTACGGGCACTTCGGGCGCGACCTGCCCG
The DNA here is from genome assembly GCF_040639635.1 of Promicromonospora sp. NPDC023805. Classification (NCBI taxonomy): domain Bacteria; kingdom Bacillati; phylum Actinomycetota; class Actinomycetes; order Micrococcales; family Promicromonosporaceae; genus Promicromonospora; species Promicromonospora sp. NPDC023805. The sequence goes on from NZ_JBFAAH010000024.1 coordinate 22,870, forward strand.
ACTTCACGTGGGAGCGCACGAACCGCGTAGAGGACCTCCTGAGCCTGTTCTGAGCCTGTTCTGGGCCTGTTCTGGGCCTGTTCTGACGGCAGCCCGCTCCGGCGGTGGCTGACCGCCGACGGGCCCGGATTCGGATGTCGGTGGCGCGTGGTGGGATAGGCACGTGAACGGGGACACGGAGCAGGACACGCTGCCGGACGGAGCGCTGCTCGGGCTGGACGAGGTGGGCGCCGTGCCCGCTGGCGGCCGTGGGCGTGGTGGGTCCCGGAACCCGCTCGACAACGCCGAGACCAGCGGCGTCCCGATCACTCAGACGCTCCCGGTGGCGCACGTCGTGCTCGACCTGCAGCCCGCACACCTCGACCAGGCGTACGACTACCTCGTCCCGGTCACCATGGCCGACGACGCCCAGCCCGGCGTCCGCGTCAAGGCCCGTTTCGGGCGGCAGGACGTCGCCGGGTACGTGGTGGCCCGCCAGGAGACCTCCGACCACGACGGCCGCCTCGTGCCGCTGCGCAAGGTGGTGTCCGACGAGCAGGTGCTGACACCGCAGGTGCTGGACCTGTGCCGGGCCGTCGCGAACCGTTACGCGGGCACCCTGGCCGACGTGCTGCGCCTCGCGCTGCCGCCGCGGCACGCGCGCGTCGAGAAGGAACCCGTGCCGGCCGCCGCCGCGCTGGTCGAGCCTGTCGAGACCCCGGAACCCGCAGAGGTCGCGCCGTCGTCCACGGCCTGGGCCCTGTATCGCGGGGGAGAGGCGTACCTGCGCCGGATCATGGCGGGCGAGGCGCCGCGTGCGGTGTGGTCGGCGCTGCCGGGTGTCGGCACGGACACGAGTGCGGCCACGCCGCACTGGGCGGACGCCGTCGCGCAGGCCGTCCAGGCATGCGTCGCGGGTGGCCGCGGAGTGCTCGTCGTCGTGCCGGATGCCCGGGACGCGGGGCGTGTCACCGCGGCGCTGGAGCACGCCGGCCTCGCGGCGGACGACGTCGTGCGGCTCCTCGCGGACGACGGCCCGGCCCCCCGCTACCGTGCGTTCTTGCGCGCCCTGCGGGGCGCCGCACGCGTGGTGGTCGGTACCCGGGCCGCGATGTTCGCGCCGGTCACGGACCTCGGGCTGGTGATCCTGTGGGGCGACGGCGAGGAGACCCTTGCCGAGCCGCACTCCCCGTACCCGCACGCCCGCGAGGTGCTGGCGCTGCGCGCGGAGCGGGAGAACACGGCGTTCCTCCTGGGCTCACCAGGGCGTACGGTGCAGGCGCAGGCACTGCTGGCGTCTGGCTGGGCCCGTGAGCTAGCGGCGCCCCGGGACGTCGTCCGGTCCCGCGCGCCGCGCGTCCGGGCACTGACCTCGGTGGAGCTCGCGCGGGACGGCGCCGCCGCAGCGGCCAGACTGCCGTCCGTGGCCTGGAAGGCCGCCCGCGACGCCCTGGAGCGCGGTCCCGTGCTGGTGCAGGTGCCGCGGTCGGGCTATCTGCCGGTCGTGGCGTGCTCCCGCTGTCGGGTGGCTGCGCGGTGCGGCCACTGCCACGGCCCGCTGGGTCTCCCGCACGCCGACGGCGCCCCGCAGTGCTCGTGGTGCGGCCGGCTGGCGGGTGGGTGGCACTGCGAGGAGTGCGGCTGGACCGGCCTGCGGTCGGTGCGGGTCGGTTCCGCCCGCACGGCAGAGGAGCTGGGGCGCGCGTTCTCCGGCGTGCCGGTACGGCTGTCCTCTGCGACGGCGCCGGGTGGTGTGCTCGACGCCGTCCCCGGCACGCCCGCGCTCGTCGTCGCGACGCCCGGCGCGGAGCCGGTCGCCGAGTCCGGTTACGCGACCGCCCTCCTCCTCGACGCGGCAGTGATGACGGGCGGCACCGGTCTCGCCTCGGGCACGGAGGCCCTGCACCGCTGGCTGGCCGCCGCGTCCCTGGTCCGGCCCGGGCCGGAGGGGCAGGTGCTGCTCGTCGGCGACGGCGCTCCTGGCCCCACGCAGGGCCTGGTGCGCTGGGACCCTGCGGGCTTCGCCGAGCGCGAGCTCGACGAGCGGGCCGAGCTGCACCTCCCGCCGGCCGTGCGCGTCGCGGCGGTGACCGGGGACCGGACGGCTGTCGAGGCCGTCGTCGCGCGGGTCGGGCTGCGCGAGGATCCAGGAGCGGGTTCGGGGGTGCTGGGCCCCGTCGAGCTCGACCCGGACGCCGTCGGGCGCAGGCCTGGAGGCCGGGGGGCGGGGGCGCCGTCGTCCGGCCGGGGCGGCGCGGCCGGCCTGCAGGCGCTGGACCTGCCCGTGCGGACCGTGCTGCGCGTACCGCTCGCCCAGGGCGACGAGCTCGCCCGTAGGCTCAAGGCGAGCCTTGCCGTCCGCTCCGCACGCCGTGAGGGCGGGACGGTCCGTGTCCAGCTCGACCCGAAGGAGATGCTGTGAGTTCTGCCGACCCCGCGACCACCGCGGCCCTCAACTCGACGACCCGACCGGAGGCCGCTACCGGCATCGACACGGTGGTCTACGACTTCGGGAACGTCCTGGTCGGCTGGGACCCGTTCGGCCCGTACGCGGGCCGGCCCCGGGCCGAGATCGAGGCTTTCTTCGAGGCGGTGGACTTCGACACGATCAACCACGCGGCCGACGCCGGTACGCCGTACTCCGTGCTGCTCGAGCGCGTGGAGCGCACCCGCCCGGACCTTGTCGAAGACCTGCGCCGGTACGTCGAGAACTACGAGCTGTCGCTGACCGGACCGATCGAGGGATCGGCAGAGCTGGTGGCCGAGCTGAAGGGCCTCGGGCTGCGGCTGTACGGGCTGACGAACTGGCAGGCCGAGACGTTCCACAGCGCCGAGCCCGCCGCGCCGGCGATCGGGCTCATGGAGGACGTCATAGTGTCCGGCCGTGAGGGCATGGCCAAGCCCGACCGGCGCATCTTCGAGCTGGTCGTGGAACGGTTCGACGTCGACCCGGCCCGCGCGGTGTTCATCGACGACAAGGACGTGAACGTGGACGCCGCGCGCGGCGTCGGGTTCCACGGTGTCGTGTTCACGACGACGGCCGCCCTCCGCAAGGACCTGCGCGCGCTGGGGCTCCCGGTAGCGGAACAGCAGCCCGAGGCCACCGCGCCGGGCGGCCGAACCTAGACTGACCCGGTGCGTCTTCTCTTCGCAGGAACCCCCGAACCCGCCGTCGCCTCGCTGGAGGCACTGCTCGCCTCGCGCCACGAGGTAGTTGCCGTCCTGACCCGCGCCGACGCGCCGTCGGGCCGCGGCCGCAAGCTCACGCCGAGCCCGGTGCGGGCCCGCGCCGAGGAGGCCGGGATCCCCGTCATCACGGACGTCCCGCGCGGTGACGAATTCATCGAGCGGCTGCAGGGGCTGGAGATCGACGCCGCCCCCGTCGTCGCGTACGGCCACATCCTGCGGCCCGCGGTCCTGGCAGTGCCCCGCCTCGGCTGGATCAACCTGCACTTCTCGGTCCTGCCCGCCTGGCGCGGTGCCGCTCCGGTCCAGCGCGCGGTGATCGCGGGCGACGAGGTGACAGGCGCCACGACGTTCCTGCTCGACGAGGGCATGGACACCGGCCCCGTCCTCGGCACGGCCACAGAGACCATCCGCCCCACCGACACGTCGGGCGACCTCCTCGGCCGCCTCGCGGTCTCCGGCGCAGAGCTCCTCGTGGCCACCCTCGACGCGCTGGAGGACGGCGCCCTCCAGCCCCAGCCGCAGCCCGCCGACGGCGTGTCCGTGGCACCCAAGCTCACCACCGACGACGCCCGCGTGGCCTGGACCGACCCGGCGCTCGCGATCGACCGGCTGGTGCGGGGCTGCACGCCTGCGCCCGGCGCGTGGACCGTGCTGCCGGACGGCACCCGCCTGGGCCTCGGGCCGGTCGCTCCCCGCCCGGAGGTCACCGACCTGCGGGCGGGCGAGGTGCGCGCGCTGAAGCACGAGGTGCTGGTCGGCACGGCCACGCACGCCGTCGCGCTCGGCGAGGTGCGGCCCGTCGGGAAGAAGGCGATGCCCGCGCCCGACTGGGCACGTGGCGGCGGACGCCCGCTCGTGGAGGCGGGCCTCGTGCTGGGTGGCGCGGCCGCCTGATCCGCTGAGCCGACGTGGTCCGCACCGGTGCGGACCACGTCGGCTCAGATCAAGGGCGGCTCAGATCGAGGGCGGCTCAGATCGAGGGCGGCTCAGATCGAGGTCGGCTCAGCTCAGGCCTGCGCTCAGTTGTAGAACTCCTTGACGCCGGTGCAGCGCGTCGCCGTCGAACCGCTCATCTCGCAGAGCCGCCCGGCGAGGCGGGTGTCCTCCACCCAGATCATCGCCTTGTCACACTTGACGCCGTCCACGGCGACGTTGTCCCGGCAGTACACGTGCGTGCCGCCCTCGTTCCCGACACGCCAGACGTCGAGCCGCACGTTGCGGTCGTTGGTGTAGGTGTCCCAAGCCTGGACCCGGTTGGCCGAGTCGTCCGCGAACGCCTTCGCGAGCACCGTGCCCGAGGTGCTCGTCAGGGTCCAGGACATGTCGTTGGCGGATGCGCTCGGCATCGCCCCCAGCACGAGCCCGATCGACGCCGCTGCGACCAGGGCGCCGCGGGCCAGCTTCTTCCCGAACATGTTTCCTCCAGTGTGGCTCTCGTCCGATGGTGCGCATCTGTCACCGCGCGGACGAAAGGCTAGGAGCCGTCGAGGCGACCGGCTTGGCGGGATGATGGGGAGATCTCCCCATGGTGCTGCGGCCGGATGCGTGCAGAGACGGCTGACCAGGCGCGTCAACGTAGGATCGGGGGGTGCCGAACACCTCATCTCACCCGCCCCAGGACGATCCGCGCCGCGGCGATCCGCGCCGGAACTCTCAAGGCCGGGAACGCAGCGCGGCGCGGTCCCGGCCCGGCGAGCGCCCCCGCACGTCGCAGGCGCCGTCGGAGCGTCGCAAGCGCACCGACCCGGCCAGGATGGCCGCGTTCGACGTGCTGCGCGAGGTCGACGAGTCCGACGCGTACGCGAACCTCGTGCTGCCCCCGCTGTTGCGCGAGCGGCAGATCCGTGGGCGGGACGCGGGCTTCGCGACCGAGCTCACCTACGGCACGCTGCGCCTGCGCGGCCGGTACGACGCGATCCTGGCGACCTGTGTGGACCGCCCGCTGCCCGGGCTGGACCCGGCGCTGCTCGACGTCCTGCGGCTCGGATCGCACCAGGTCCTCGGCATGCGGGTGCCCGTGCACGCCGCCGTCTCCGAGACGGTGGGGCTCGCGCGCAACCGCGTGGGCGCCGGGCCCGCGCAGATGGTGAACGCGGTGCTGCGCCGCGTGTCGGAGCGTTCGCTCGACGAGTGGCTCGCGGTGCTCACGAAGGAAGCGCCCGACGCCCTGGCCGGTCTCGCGGCGACCGAGTCGCACCCGATGTGGATCGCACGGGCGATGCGCGAGGCACTGGCAGGCAACGGCCGCGACGTCGACGAGATCGGCGCCCTGCTGGCCGCCGACAACGTGCCGCCGCGCGTCACGCTGGTGGCGCGGCCGGGCCTGGTCGACGTCTCGGACGAGACCGCGTGGGGCGACGCCGAGCTGGTGGGCGGGCGCTGGGCATCGACCGCGCTGCGCCTGGAGGGCTCGGACCCCGCGGGGATCCCAGCCATCCGGGAGGGTCTCGCCGGCGTGCAGGACGAGGGTTCGCAGCTCGTGACCCTCGCCCTCGCGGAAGCGCCTCTGGAGGGCCGTGACGAGCGCTGGCTCGACCTGTGCGCCGGCCCGGGCGGCAAGGCGGCCCTGCTGGCGGCACTGGCCGCCCAGCGCGGCGCGACGCTGGTCGCCAACGAGGTGGCGCCGCACCGTGCCCGTCTCGTCGCGAACGCCCTCGCGGCCATGCCCGAGGGCGCGGTCGAGGAGGTGCGCACCGGCGACGGGCGTGAGGTGGGTGCCGACGAGCCCGGCGCCTACGACCGGGTGCTCGTCGACGCGCCCTGCACCGGCCTGGGTGCGCTGCGCCGTCGGCCCGAGAGCCGGTGGCGGCGGACGCCGTCGGACCTCGCCGCGCTCACCGGGCTGCAGCGCGAGCTGCTCGCCTCGGCGCTGGACGCCGTCCGGCCCGGGGGAGTGGTGGCGTACGTGACGTGCTCGCCGCACCTCGCCGAGACGCAGCTGGTGGTCTCCGACGTGCTGAAGAAGCGCGACGACGTCGAGCGGCTCGACACGGCCGCCGCCGTGCGGTCCGTGGTCAGCGCCAGCGGCGCCACCGAGGAAATTCCTCTGTCGGACCGCGACGACGTCCAGCTGTGGCCGCACGTGCACGGCACGGACGCGATGCACCTGACGCTGCTGCGCAAGGTGGGCTGACGCCGAATCGGGCCCGGCCGTCAGCCTGCGGTCGGGCTGCCGGTCGGGGCAGCTCGGGCTCTCCGGGAGCGCTGCACCAGGTCGATGACGGCGACGGGGACGGCCACCGCTGACCCGGCGGCGCACACGATGAAGACGGCCAAGGCAAACTGTGCCTGCGCCGGCCAGCCGGAATCTCCTGGTACCTGGGCGTTTCGAGGCGCGTCGGCCTGGTAGACGACGTCCAGCGTTTCGCCCTCGTAGTAGACGCGGTCGCGTGGTGTGACGCCTGTCCTCACCACGGAGCCGTCCGGCGGGGAGAACCGCACGTCGAGCCAGTGGCCGCCGGCACCCCAGGAGCTCCTTTCGACCGTAGCTCGCGCGTGGACTCCGAACTCCCGGAGCACCGCCGCGTCGCCCGCGACGTTCGCGGCGAACATGCCGGCGAGCACCGCGCTCACGGGTGCGGCGACCAGCAGGAAGACGACCTGCCCTGGTTCGAGGCCGGAGAGCGGGCTTTTCCGGCGCCCACGAGGCGGCTGGCTCTCGGGGCGGTGCTCGTCGCTTGTTGCGCGGTCGGTCGGTGCAGAGTTGCTCGGTGCACGGTGGCCTCGAGCTCGCGCGAAGACGCGCCGCACGAGCTCGCCGGCTGGAAGGAGCGCGGCAAGCAGGCAAGCAAGACCAAACAGGTCGAAGGCCGCGACGCCGAGGATGACAGAGATCTCGGGCGGCGTACCGGCGGCAACCGCGTGTCCAGGGTCGTGAGGATCGAAGACCACGTCGATCTGCTGGCCGACACCGAGCCCACGCGGCCACCGGTCAAGGTCGGTCTCGAAGTAGAAGGGCGGTTCGAGGGACCGGACGGTCACTGTGCCCGAGCCGCGACGTGGCGTGGTGTAGTCGACCACCTCCGCCGTGACCTGCACACCCCGGTTCTCCAGGATCATCTCGTTCCGGACCAGGCTGAACGTCACGACGGCAGCAGCCATCGCGAAGGCGACAAGGATGCACACGGCCGTCAGGAGACCACCGACACTGGCAGTTCCGAGGGCTGCCCGGGTCCGGTCGTGCTGTGCGGCCAGACCAGCCCGTGCCCTGACCCAGCGTGACGGTTCTGCCCGTAGCTCGCGAGCCGCGATCTGGCGCTCCATCGCCCGGCGCGTCTCCTTCTGCCGGCGCGTCACTCCGTCCGTCCACGATGTCTGCGGCGTCGGCGGACGAGCGACCTCAGCGCGGCCGGGACGGAGAGCGGGACGAGCGCGAGCGCGACGACCCCGACGGCAACAAGAACCCGCACGTCCGAGGTCCAGCCGTGCCGGATCCCGTCGACGACGAGAAAGACGCCGAACCCCACGTACAGGGGCGGGGTGATCAGCATGACGAGCACGAGACGAGTGTCCAGGCTGTCGAACCAGTCGCCCGTGTCCGTGCGGGCCTGGGCCGCGAACCGGGCGGCGGCTCGTGCGGACCGGGTGACCAGCGGACCATCGTCGTCCGCGGTGAGGAGGTGCCGAAGGCGCCGGACGACCTCGCCGCTTGCGATGACCACCCCGGGCAGGCAGACGACCACCGTCAGGTCGACGACCAGCGCGGCGGGCAATCGCCAGTCGAACGGTGCGCCGGCACGGACCTGCGAGATCGTCGTCCAGAAGGATCCGGTCGCCAGGGTTGCCATAGCTCCCACGATGGCGACGAGCTGCGGCGTCGACCGCGCCCTGATCTCGTCCACGCGGAACGTCGCGCGCACCGACCGGACGCGCCGGTGCCGACTGCTCAGCACCTCGCCGCCCTGCTCCCGCCCTTTAGCCACGTCGGGAGACTAGCGGCGCGTCCCGCCGGCAGATCCGGGATCCGGCAAGCCTGGTGGGTGAACTTCTACATGCCCGCCGGCGGCCACACCCCGATGATCACTGCCATGACCAGGATCGTCACGAGCTCGTGGGCCAGGTTCAGGGTGGTGAGCGCCGGGGGACGGCCCTCGAAGGCGTCGTGCGTGATCATGCGCGCGGCGGTGAAGCCGATCCAGAGCAGGACGGCGGTCACGACGGACGCCGTGAGGAATGCGCCCTGGTAGAACTCCCACGAGATGTAGACGGCGCCGGCCAGCACCCACGCCGTCAGGAAGCTGACGATGACGGTGACGACGATGGGCCAGATGCCCGCCGCCTCGGCGGCCTTGGGGTCCACCTTCGCCAGCCGCATCCAGCGGGTACCGAACGTCTTCGGCGTGTACCAGAGCGAGCCCACGACAAGCGTGGACAGCGTGGCCACGAGCACTGCCCAGTAGTTCACTTCGGGGATCATCGTTGCTCCCGGACTGTGGGGACTGCGCGGTTGGGTATGCGGTTCGGTGGTGCAGAGAATCGCGCTCTACGCTGGCATCATGGCAGCCCTCATCGCCCCGAGCATCCTGTCCGCCGACTTCGCGAACCTGGAGCGCGACCTCGGCCGGATCGCCGACGCCGACTACGCGCACGTCGACGTCATGGACAACCACTTCGTGCCGAACCTGACGCTGGGGCTGCCGATCTTCGAGCGGCTCGCGAAGGTGTCGCCGATCCCGCTCGACGCGCACCTCATGATCGAGAACCCCGACCGGTGGGCGCCCGCGTTCGCGGAGGCGGGGGCGGCGTCGGTCACCTTCCACGCGGAGGCGGCGCAGGCGCCGGTGCGCCTGGCGCGGGAGCTGCGGAAGCTCGGGTCGCGGGCCGGCGTCGCCCTGCGCCCGGCGACGCCGGTGGAGCCCTACCTCGACCTGCTCGCAGAGATCGACATGATCCTCGTGATGACCGTCGAGCCGGGGTTCGGCGGGCAGTCCTTCATCGAGGGCACCCTGCCGAAGATCCGCCGCGCCCGGGAGGCCGTGAGCGAGTCAGGTCTCGACGTGTGGATCCAGGTCGACGGGGGAGTGTCGCGAGAGACGATCGAGCGCGCGGCCGAGGCCGGGGCGAACGTCTTCGTGGCGGGTTCGGCGGTGTACGGGGCCGAGGACATCCCCGCCGAGATCGCGACGCTGCGCGAGCTGGCGAGCAAGCACACGCACTGAGTCAACCGGAGGCCGGGCCGGCCGCGGGGCTCGCCGGTCGCCGGCCATGACTCGCTTCGACACCCAGATAAAAAAGTGTGCCAAGCGCGTGCTGCACAGCATCCTCCCGATCAATCGCGTCACCAACAGCCCGGACCGGGGGAGCCCGGCTCGTACTTTTGCCTGATCCGGTGATGCCCCTGGCCCTCGTAGCATGAGCGCGTGTCCGCCATCCGCTCGGTCTGGGACGAACCGCGGCCCGCCGATCCGCCAGTGCGCGTGTGGCGGGACTGGGTGCTCGTCGCGATTGTCGTCGCCGGGGCCATGATCGAGGTGGTCACGCGGCCGGACGTCCAGGGACGGTGGCTGGAGCTCGCCACCGTCGTCGTGCTCGCGCCGACGCTGCTGTGGCGCCGGACGCACCCGCTGACGACGGTCGTCGTCGCGTTCGTGGCGTCGACGGCGCCGGCGCTCGTTCTCGGCCGCGACCTGGCCTTCGCCTCGAACGTCTTCATGCTGGTCCTGGCGTACGCGCTGTTCCGGTGGGGGACCGGGCGGGCGATGGTGCTCGGCGCGGTGGTGATCCTCGCGAAGATGGGGACGAACGCGGCGCTCGGCTTCCTCACGCTCGCCGACGTGGGCGTCGGCTGCCTCATCCTCGGCTCGACGTTCGCGCTCGGCCTGGCGCTCCGGTACCGGTCCGGCGCGCGGCGGCGCGAACGCGAGCAGGTGGTGCTGCTCGAACGGGAGCGGCTGGCCCGGGACCTGCACGACGTCGTCGGGCATCACATCTCGGCGGTGGCGGTGCGGGCACAGGCCGGGCTCGCCGTGTCGCAGACCGATCCCGGAGCGGCTGTCGACGCCTTGCGGGTGATCGAGGAGCAGGCCTCCCGTGCGCTGGCCGAGATGCGCACGCTGGTCCGCGTCCTGCGGTCGGACGAGCTGCGCCCCGGCGAGGACGGCGGCGACCGTGCCCACGAGGCGGACGAGCTCGCTCCCGGGCCCACGCTGGCCGACGTCGAACGCCTCGCCGACGCCACCGTGCCGCGCGTCGAGGTCGACCTGGAGGGCGACTCCACCCGGGTCTCGGCGGCCGTGGGCGGCGCGGTGCAGCGCATCGCGCAGGAGTCGGTCACGAACGCACGCCGTCACGCTCGGGGCGCCACCCGGATCGCGGTCCGCGTCACCGTCGGTGAGACGTCCGTCCGGCTCCGGGTGTCCGACGACGGCGGTGCGCCAGACGCTCCGGGCGACGGCGGGTACGGGCTGGCCGGCATGCGTGAGCGTGCGGCACTGCTGGGCGGCACCCTGGACGCCGGACCTGACGCTGCCGGCTGGACCGTCGAGGCGATGCTCCCGTTCTCGGGCGCCGCATGACTGCCGGGCGCATGACCGTCGGGAACATCAGGGTCCTCGTGGCGGACGACCAGGAGATCGTCCGCACGGGCCTCACCATGATCCTGAACGCCCAGGAGGGCATCGAGGTCGTCGGGCAGGCCGCCGACGGCCGGACCGCCGTCGAGCTGGCGCAGCGGCTGCGCCCCGACGTCGCCCTGCTCGACATCCGGATGCCGGACATCGACGGCATCGAGGCCACCAGGCTGCTCGCGGGTCCCGGTGTCGCGGAGCCGCTCGCCGTCGTCGTGATCACCACGTTCGACCTGGACGAGTACGTGTACGCGGCCCTGCGCGCCGGGGCTCGCGGTTTCCTGCTCAAGGACGCCGGAGCGGCGCTCCTGGCCCAGGCGATCGAGGCCGCCGCATCCGGTGAGGCCCTGATCGCCCCGAGCGTCACCACGCGCCTCCTGCGCGCCTTTGCCGACACCGGTCCCCGCGACCTGCCCGCCCAGCCGCTGGACCCCCTCACCGCACGCGAGGAGGAGGTTCTGCTGGCGGTGGCCGTCGGCCGCACGAACACCGAGATAGCGCGCGAGCTGTTCGTCACGCTGAGCACCGTGAAGTCCCACGTCGCGAACCTGATGACCAAGCTGAGGGCGCGCAACCGCGTGGAGGTGGCGCTCTGGGCGTACGACACGGGGCGTGTCCGCCCGGCGCACTCCACGCGCCGGCCCTGACCCGGTCCTGACTCGGCTCTGACTCGGCCTGCACTCGTACTTTCGGCCAGGCCGAGACTGGTCCGCGGGCCCATGACCCGCAGGGGTCTGGCGGAGCAGGCTCGCACCATGACCACATCCCAGGTGACGACCAAGCTCACCAGCCGCCGCCAATGGCTCGTTCCCGCAGGCCTCCTCCTGCTCGCGCTCATCCCCGCCCTCGGCGGCGCCGTACGCGTCTCCGAGCTGGCCGCCGACCCCTTGGTCACCGCTGACAACGCGCGGTTCGTGACCCAGCCGATCCCGGTGCTGGTGCACATCGTCTGCGTGACCGTCTACAGCATGCTGGGCGCTTTCCAGTTCGTCCCGAGCCTGCGCCGGCGCGGCTGGCACCGGTTGGCCGGCCGCGTCCTGTTCCCCGCCGGGCTCGGGGTCGCGCTGACGGGGCTCTGGATGACCGCGTTCTACGACCTGCCCACCAAGGACACGGTGGTCGTCAACGGGGTCCGCTATGTGGTCGGCGTCGTGATGGTGGTGTCGCTGGTCCTCGGGGTGCGCGCGGCGCTGCGGCACGACTTCGTGGCGCACCCGGCGTGGATGATGCGGGCCTACGCGCTGGCCATGGGCGCGGGTACGCAGGCACTGCTGCTCGGCCCGTACGTCGTGTTCGCGGGCATACCGGGTCCGGTCACCAACACGGTGCTCATGACTGCTGCATGGGTCATCAACGCGGCGGTCGCCGAGTGGGTGATCCGTCGGCGGCGGATCACGGCCAGGGTGTGACGGGGTGTGACGCAAGCCATGCCGACGTCCGCGAGGTTTATGGCATGCTGGCACGCAGCAGTACGCACACGTGCTCCGGGGTCGGTGTAATTCCGAGCCGGCGGTGACAGTCCGCGACCCGCGTCCTCCGCAAGGAGGGCCGGTTGATCTGGTGAAACTCCAGGACCGACGGTGAAAGTCCGGATGGGAGGAAGCACGTGCGGCGTCGCCGTCCCCTGGGGCGTGCGTCGTCGTGACGTCGTGCGCGCGGGCAGGGCCGGTTGGCCTCGTCCGCGCCCCGTCGTCCACCCCGGAGCACCCAAGCTCGGGGAGGACAGCATGACCCAGCCACCGCAGGGCCGCGCCGCGGCATATGCGGCCGCGACGTTCGGGACGACGACGCTCCGGACCACCATGCGCCGCGCTCTCGCGCTGGCCGCACAGGGCCCGGCCTACGGCCCGAACCCGCGCGTCGGCTGCGTGCTGCTCGACCCGGGCGGTCACCCGGTCGCCGAGGGCTTCCACCGTGGCGCGGGCACACCGCATGCGGAGGCGGCTGCGCTGGCCGACGCACGTTCGCGTGGCGTCGACCCGCGGGGCACGACAGCGGTCGTGACGCTCGAGCCCTGCGCCCACCACGGCCGGACCGGACCCTGCGCCGACGCGCTGATCGACGCCGGCGTCGCCGAGGTGCACGTCGCGGTCGCGGACCCGAACCCGGTGGCGACGGGTGGCGCGGCCAGGCTGCGCGCCGCAGGGATCGAGGTGACGACCGGCATCCTCGCCGACGAGGGCGAGGAGCTGCTGCGCCAGTGGCTGCACGCCGTCCGGACCGGACGTCCCTACGTGACCCTCAAGCTCGCGACCAGCCTCGACGGGCGGGTCGCCGCCGCGGACGGCACGAGCCGCTGGATCACCGGCCCGCAGGCCCGCGCCCACGCCCACACGATCCGCGCGCAGGTCGACGCGATCGCCGTCGGCACGGGGACCGCCCTGACCGACGACCCGTCGCTCACCGCACGGACGATCGACGGCGGCCTCTTCGAGCACCAGCCGCTCCGGGTCGTCGTCGGCCGTCGCGCGGTGCCCGCCGGCGCTCGCCTGCGCGGGCCGGGCGGCGCCCTGCTGCAGCTGCCCGAGCACGACCTCGACGCCGTCCTCGGCCGGCTCGCGGAGCGCGAGGTGCGCCACCTGCTCGTGGAGGGCGGCCCCACCCTGGCGACCGCGCTGCTCGCCGCCGACGCGGTGGACGAGCTCCACGCGTACGTGGCACCCGTGCTGCTCGGTGTGGGCGCCACCGCCGTCGGCGACCTGGGCGTCACCACTATCGGCGACGCCGCACGCTTCACCACCCACGACGTGACCCGGCTCGGCGACGACGTGCTCCTGGTAGCGCGTCGGGCTCAGCCCGCCCGGCCCACGGAGGCCACGGCGGCCACCGAGTCAGTCCAGCCAGTCCAGCCCGGCCGGCTCAGCCGGCACACCAAGGAGGAGATCTGATGTTCACCGGAATCATCGAGGAGCTCGGCTCCGTCGTCGCGCTCGTCCGCCCCGATGGTGACGACGGTGCGGACGCCGTCGTGACCGTCGCCGGCCCGCTCGCCGCGTCCGACGCCCGACCTGGTGACTCGATCGCCGTCGACGGGGTGTGCCTCACCGTCGTCTCCGTGGCGGACGGCTCGTTCGTCGCGGAGATCATGCCCGAGTCGCTGCGCCGCAGCTCGCTCGGCGGCCTCGTCCCGGGTTCGGTGGTCAACCTGGAGCGCGCACTGCCCGCGAACGGCAGGCTGGGCGGGCACGTGGTGCAGGGGCACGTCGACGGCATCGCGACGCTGGTGCGCCGCACGCCCGGCCCGCGCTGGGACGACCTGGAGTTCTCCGCTCCCGCAGCCCTCACCCGGTACGTCGCGGAGAAGGGCTCGATCGCGCTGGCGGGCGTCTCGCTGACCGTCACGTGGGTGTCCGACGGCGGCTTCGGGGTGTCGCTCATCCCGACCACGCTCGCCGCGACGACGCTCGGCAGGCTGGTCCCGGGCGACGTCGTGAACGTCGAGGTGGACGTGCTCGCGAAGTACGTCGAGCGGCTCCTTGCAGCAGGGGTGTCGGTGCCGGGCGGGTCGGTCGCAGCGGATGCGTCGGTCGGCGTCGGCGACCTGACCGGGGCCGCACGATGAGCACGGTGAACGCCGCGGGCCCGGCAGAGACGAACGAGGCAGACACGAACCTGGTCGAGCGAGCCCTTGCAGAGCTCGCCGCGGGGAGGCCCGTGCTGGTGGCCGACGACGCGGGCCGGGAGAACGAGGTCGACGTCGTCTTCGCCGCGAGGACCGCGACAGCCGAGTGGGTCGCGTGGACTGTGCGGCACTCGTCCGGATACGTATGTGCGCCGATGCCGGCCCACCGGGCGGACGCGCTCGGGCTGCCGCTGATGGTGGAGCGCAGCGAAGACCCGCGGAGGACGGCTTACACGGTGTCCGTGGACGCTGCTGTGGGCGTGACGACGGGGATCTCGGCGTCGGACCGGGCGCTGACGCTGCGGACGCTAGGCGACCCCGCGTCGGGCGCGCGGGACCTGATTCGGCCGGGACATGTGCTTCCGCTACGGGCCCGCGCCGGCGGGGTGCTGGAGCGAGCCGGGCACACAGAGGCCACCGTGGACCTGGTGCGGTTGGCGGGTGGTGCAGCGCGAGACCTGGGCGAGGTGGGCGCTATCGCGGAGCTGGTCCGGGACGACGGTGCGGTGATGCGGCTGCCCGAGGCTCGTGCCCTGGCGGAGGAGGCCGGTCTGGTGGTGCTGACTGTTGCTGATCTGGTGGCGTGGCGCCAGACGCACGACCCGGTCGTAGTGGCGGATGCCGATCCTGGCGTGCGCGTGCACCGGGTTGGGGAGGCGTCTTTGCCGACGCGGCACGGGGAATTCCGCGTAGTGGCCTACCGCGATCTGCGTTCTGGTGCGGAGCACCTCGCGTTGATGCCGCTGGGCTCAGCGCACGATGGCACGGCGGGTAGCTCGGTGCGGGGCTCGCTGGTGCGGGTGCACTCGGAGTGCCTGACGGGTGACGCGTTGGGTTCGCTGCGGTGCGACTGCGGTCCGCAGCTGCAGGCGTCGTTGGCAACCGTGGCCGCCGAGGGTGGTGCCGTCATTTACCTACGTGGTCATGAGGGCCGGGGGATCGGCCTGTCGGCAAAGATCCGGGCGTATGCGCTGCAGGATGCGGGGCGCGACACCGTGCAGGCGAACGTGGACCTGGGGCTGCCGGTGGACTCGCGAGAGTACAGCGCGGCGTCGGCCATCCTGGCGGACCTCGGGCTCGACGGCGTGACGCTCCTGACGAACAACCCGGAGAAGGTGTCGGGTCTACGAGCGGCGGGTACAGACGTCGTAGGGCAGCGGAGCCTCGTGGTTGGGCACGGGGTGCATAACCATCGGTACCTGGAGACGAAGCGGGTCGTGCTGGGGCACGACATCGGCAGCCTGGACCTGGATGAGGTGCACGTCGAGCTCGACACAAGAGACCTGAACATGAACGAGGACGAAGGAGTACGCGCATGAGCGGCGCTGGGGCACCGAAGGTGACTGTGGACGGGAGCGGCCTGCGGGTCGTCGTGATCGCGGCGAGCTGGCACGAGCAGGTGATGGACGGGCTGCTGGCGGGGGCCAGGAGGGCGCTGCGGGAGTCGGGCGCCGACTGGACGGAGGTCCGCGTGCCCGGCTCGTTCGAGCTGCCTGTCGCGGCCTCGCGGGCGGCGGCCGGGGGAGCGGACGCCGTGGTGGCGCTCGGGGTAGTGATCCGGGGCGGCACGCCGCACTTCGAGTACGTGTGCTCCGCGGCGACGACGGGCCTGACGGACGTCAGCGTGCGCACGGGCGTCCCCGTCGGGTTCGGGGTGCTGACATGCGACGACGAGAAGCAGGCTCTGGACCGTGCGGGACTTGAGGGTTCGAACGAGGACAAGGGAGCCGAGGCGGCCGAGGCTGCCGTCGCGACGGCAGCAGCCTTGCGTGACCTCTTTGCGGTGGCGCGTTGAGGACGAAGGCGGCTTTCTACTTACTGGGAAGTCGGTGTTGGGTCCAGCGTTGTGCGCCGCGGGTCGGAGCCTCGCGGTGCGGGCTGGGGAACTCGATGGAGAAGCGTCTCCACTGGCCGTAGGTGGTCGCGGCGAAAGTCGTGAGGGCATCCGCCGTCGCGCTGGCGTGCTGCATGCCCCACGTGCCTGACACCAATTGTTCGGCGTCGGCCGGGTCGTGTCCTTCGGCGATCAGCCGGATGGTGAGTAGCGCGGCATCGACCCAGGGCGGGCCGGTCCTAGACCATGCCCAGTCGATGACGCGCACCGTGCCGTTGTCCACGAGCATGTTCAGCTCATGGATGTCGGCGTGGACAAGGCTGTCCCCGGCCAGCGCGCTCGGCACCTCGCTGTCGAGGTGGACCAGCAGGTCGAGGTGCTGCTTCTCCCACGCGTCGAGCGCGTCCGGGTGGTTGTCGGCGAGCCATTGCCATCCGGCCAAGCGCGCGTACTTCCGGCCGAGCGGGGCCATGTCGGGTGCGGGGCTCGGGGTCAGTTCCTCGGCGAGGCGAGAGATGGTGTCGATCACGGATGGGATGTCGGGCGAGCCGGGAGTGAAGTCGGCGTGCTCGCCGGGTACGGGTTCGTACCCGGCGAGCAGCCAGCCTCCGGCCTCGATCGTCCACAGCAGGCGTGGGGCACCGGTGACGCGGTGTCGTAGCCAGGTGTTGACGCGGATCTCGTGCTGGTGGGCGTTGAACAGCCGAACGTCGGTCGGGATGCCCTTGACGAACACGCTCCCGTCCGCCGTCTGCAGCAACGCGGACAGAGCCGAGTTCCGACCGGCGGACGGAGTATCCGTCCGCCGGACTGGCCCGCATTGCGCTTCGATGGCGTTGCGGACGTCGTCGGGCAGCTCGTCCCAGGATCGGCGGTTCATGTGAGTCTCCTGTCGATCAGGCGGGCGAGCTGGTGCAGCCCGCGTGGCACTGCGAGCACTTGCCCGCGTGCACGGTCGGCCACAGCTCGGTGTCGACAAAGAACCCTGCGGCGTCGATGGCGTCCACGGTGTAACTGAGCGTGTCGTGGGCACCCTCGCCCTCCGCAGACTCCTCAGGGTCGGTGGGCACGTGGTGCAGGAACCGTCCGGCGATCCGCCCGCAGAACTCGGCGTAGTCAACCGTGTGCAGGATGAACTCGTGCCACCCCGGGTCCACGATCTCCGACGGCGACAGCGGGCGCCCCTGGTGAGTCGCGGTGGTCCCGAGGAACGCGAGGACCTGGTCCATGATCCGACCGGCCATGATCAGGTCGTGGTCGTGCTCCTCAGCGACGCGCTGGACGAGCCGGTGGAACAGCTCGGGGTCGACAAGCTCCCTGCCCTCTCGCAGGTCGCGTGATGTGGTGGTGGTCATGTGCTTCCTCCTCGTTGTGCGGGTGGTGCCTGCACGTGCGCCCGCCAGAAGCGGGCTTGCGGCCGGGTGGCGGTGCTGGGCACGGCCCAGCCACAAGATCAATGGGTCGCGGTCGACATGGCCGACGGTTCGCTGTCCGTGAAGCCTTGGTCTGACCGGGCAAGGGCGTGCAGAATCAGTGCCGCGCCGTCGTCGTCGATGTCCTTGGTCGCGTAGTTGGCGGAGAACCGGACCAGCGCAGACGCGTTACCCATCGCGATGCCTCGCTCGGCCCACCGCAACATAGAGATGTCGTTCTCGGAGTCTCCGATGGCGATCGTGCGGCTCTTGGGGATGCCGAGTTCGCGGCGGATGGCTTCAAGGGCAGTCGCTTTGCTCACGCCGCCAGGCGTCACATCGACCCAGTCCGGGCGGGTCCGCGTGGCGGTCATCCCACCGGTGCGGATCGACGGCACGAGGTATTGCGCGTTCTCGCCGTGGATGACAAGGCGCGGCGTTGGTTCCGCCCACAGATTCTCGATCCGCGTCACCTCGACCTGCTCGCCGCCCAGATCCTGCCGCGGGAAGGGCTTCGTGACGTGGTAGCCCACGCCGACTATCTCGGCTGCTATCGCGAGGTCTGGGCGCACGGCGGAAACGAGCTGCACGACGGCCTTCGCGTCGACCGTGTGTATCCCTGTCACCTCGCACCCGGCACGGGCCATCTTGGCGACGACGCTGCCGTTCGAGGCGACGACATATCCTTCCCCGATCTCGAGGACGCGGGCGGCGGCCAGCGCACCGGACAGGGAGCGGCCGGTCGCGAGCACCGGCTCATGCCCCGCGTGCCGGGCGGCCTTGATGGAGGCGACCACGGCAGGTGAGGGGAGCTGACCGGTGACAAGCAAAGTGCCGTCTATGTCGAGTCCGACCAGGTGTGTCTGCCGGTCGGCTGGCTCTGTCGGGGTGGTTCGCGTCATGTGACCAGCGTCACGGTACGAGTCAGAGCAAGGGAGTGGCCAAGCTAGTAGCCACTGCTAAGACTTGATCTCGTCCATGAGCATCCGCAGCGTCAGCGAATGCTTCTCGGCGGGCAGCTCGTTCAGGGCCGACTGAGCGTATGCGACGCCCCCGTCTCGATCCCCGGACCGCACCAGCATGAGGCCACGGTGCATCTCCAGGTGCGTCCGAAACCTGGGCAGCGTCTCCGGCAAGGTGTGGTGCGCCTCGTCTTGTGCCTCCAGGGCGAGCCTGTCATTACCCATGCGAGCGGCAAGCAGCGACGTGAAGACGTTGAACCGCCACCACGGCACGGCGTAGTCACTTTCTCCGTCGTCCGTGCCGGCACGGTCGAACACCCGCCGCCCGTCCTCCACCAAGGTCAGCGCCGTTGCATCGTCGCCCCGGATTGCTGCGACGTGTGCCTGTCCCATAATCGCGTTGACTCTGCCCAGCGTCGGCCGGTCGTCCAACTCGATGGCCTGTCCAGCGAGGATGTTGGCGACACCGAGGGAAGCACCCTCGTAGCCCAGGGCGATGGCCGCCCGGCCGCGTACCCAGACGCGTGTTTCGAGGTCGCCTGACCGGTCGGCGAACTCTGCTGCCCGGCGGTACCAGGTGACGGCCTTGGCCCCGTCGCTTCCGGGGAATGTCTTCGCGTACAGGGTGGCCAGCTTCGCGGCCACGGCCCACATGCGCGGTTCGTCGAGCTGTTGTTGGAGCACCACCAGGTCGGCGGCCAGCCGTCGCTGGATCTCCGCCGCGCCAGCGGTCATGTAGTCGCGGCCATAGGTGTCTACGGTTTCCAGCCAGTCATCCAGGGCTGGCCCGTCGCTCCGCAGAGCGGCGGCGAAGCCACGCTCAATGAGGTCCGAGGTAACGAGTGGGGCGATGGCTACCCCGGCGACCGTCGTCAGGAAGCTGCGACGGTCCACGGCGTCCTCCAGGGTCTCTCGGGGAATCTGAAGGACCGACGCTAGGTGGCGTAGCCAAAAAGGTCCAGGTGTCCGCTTTCCGTTCTCCCAGCGGGAAACGTCCTCGCGGGTGAGGGTGTCGCGTTCAGCCACGCGGCAAACCTCAGAGGCCAAGCGTGACTGTGACCAGCCCAATGACTCGCGCAGCTCGCGGATCAGCTGGCCGACGGCGAACGACATGGGCATGGGCGATCTCTCTCCGCAGGCGTCCTTCGCGGCCTCCCGCCTGGTCGGCTGGGTGCTCGTCCGCCTGCGAAGGATGGATCGGATCAGCGTACGTGACAGCTGAGTCCAAGGGCGGGGACAACTGGTGGGGGCTCCCGCGAGGACAGGGGGCCAAGGCGGTGGAGGCAGCCGTCGCCACGGCGGTGACCCTGCGCGTCTCACTCTCGCTCCAGTGCTGCATTAATAGTGTGTCATGCGTACTGAAGGCACCCAGATTCCGGCGGACAACGCGCCAAAAGCCGCAAGAGCAGGCGGCCAGGGCACACTGACCGGGTATGAGACCTTCACGGCCCTGGCAAGTGGCTTCGGCCTCGGCCTCGGCGACCCTGGCGGCGGCGCTCTTGGGTGGGGTCACCGGCTGCGCCGTCCTCGGCTCCACGACGACGGCCACGAGCGGCGAGGCGTGCGCCGACTGGGTGACCTTCAAGTCGCCTGCCGAGGCGGCGTCCGGCGCCGGTGTCGTGCTGCGGGGGAGCGTCGTGGAGCGGGACGGCACGGCACGATTTTTCGGCGTCGACGCACACCGCTGGCTGTTCGACGTCGAGGAGGTGCTGGAGCGACCGGCTCCTGCAAACGACGTGGAGCCCCGGCCAGAGGTCGAGGTCTCGCCGGGGGAGCGAGTCGCCGTCGTCTCGACGCCGGAGACGTGCACCGCCGGAGGTCTGTACCCCGGGGGTGACCCGCTGGACCCGGCGACGGGCCTGGGGGAC
Organism: Promicromonospora sp. NPDC023805; assembly: GCF_040639635.1. Taxonomy (NCBI): domain Bacteria; kingdom Bacillati; phylum Actinomycetota; class Actinomycetes; order Micrococcales; family Promicromonosporaceae; genus Promicromonospora; species Promicromonospora sp. NPDC023805. Next base: position 43,301 of record NZ_JBFAAH010000024.1, read on the forward strand.
GCGGACGGCTCGGTGATCGTGCTACTGGTCGACGGGGACGGTCAGGGCGGTGAGGGAGAGCTCCACCTGATCACGCCGTTCCAGGGAGTGCTCACCCCGGATCTGGATGGCTCCCTGCCGGCCGGTTGGCTGCCCGAATAGCCGGCGCTATGGCCGGAACGTGGGACGGCGGATGGGCGGTGGAGGCCACCGTCCCCCACGGCGTTGCGCGATCTGACTCTCGCTCCCGTCCTGCATTAATAGTGTGCCAAGCGCCTAGAACATCACCCGCACTTGGCAAACACTCCGACCAAAGCCTGAAAGGACGGGGCTCTCGGCACATGTACGGAGTATGAGAACCACACATGCTCGGCGATCGATGCCGCGGTCGACCTCACGTTCGGCGCTGACGACGGCGGTCGTCAGCGCCGTCGTCACAGCGGTCACGGCAGGCGGTCTCGGCGGCTGCGCGGCGGCGCAGCCGGCCGGGGGAGCGGAACCCTCGGGCACAGAGGAAACCATGGACACGTCGCTGGATCCGTCGCAGGACCCGCTGGGCGAGTACCCCAACGCCTGCGTCGACTGGGTCTTGTTCGAGACGCCGGCCGAGGCGGCGTCCGGCGCAGGCGCTGTGCTCCGCGGGACCGTGGTGGAGCAGGACGGCACGGCGCCGATGTACGGCGTCGACGCCAACCGCTGGCTGGTCACCGTCGAGGAGGTGCTCGAGCGGCCTGATCCGCCGTCGGGCTACCCGCAGGCGGAGCCCGAGCTCGAGGTCTCGCCCGGGGAGCAGATCGCCGTCGTCTCGACGCCGGAGACGTGCAGCGTGCAGGGGTACCCCGGGGGCGACCCGCTCGACCCGGCCAGCGGTCTCGGCGGCGCGGACGGTTCCGTGATCATCCTCGTGTCCGCAGCCTTGGGCGACGGCGGCGTCGACGGCTTCCACCTGATCACGCCGTACCAGGGTGTGCTGACCCCGGCCAAGGACGGCGGACTGCCGTCGAAGTGGCCCGCGTCATAGCGGCGCGTGGCCACCACGTGGGACGGGGACGGCCGTCGCCCCCGTCCCACGACTAGGCTGGGCCCGTGAAGACCTTCGAGACCTTGTTCGCCGAGCTGACCGAGAAGGCCCAGACCCGTCCAGCGGGTTCGGGCACCGTGGCGCAGCTGGACGCCGGCGTCCATGCGATCGGCAAGAAGGTAGTGGAGGAAGCCGCCGAGGTGTGGATGGCGGCCGAGTACCAGTCGGACAGCGAGACCGCTGAGGAGATCTCCCAGCTCCTGTACCACCTGCAGGTCCTGATGGTTGCCAAGGGACTGACCCTCGAGGACGTGTACACGCATCTGTAGCGGGACCTTGTGTCTCGCGCCCAGATCCGTCGTACACCCAGAGAGGAACCAACCACATGCTGCGCATAGCCGTCCCCAACAAGGGTGCCCTGTCCGGCCCCGCCTCCGAGATGCTGCGCGAGGCGGGCTACCGCCAGCGCCGCGACACCCGTGAGCTCGTGCTCGCCGACCCTGAGAACGACGTCGAGTTCTTCTTCCTGCGCCCGCGCGACGTCGCGGTCTACGTGGGCACCGGAACGGTCGACGTCGGGATCACCGGCCGTGACCTCATGCTCGACTCCGGCGCGGACGCCGTCGAGCACCTGGGCCTCGGGTTCGCCCGGTCCACGTTCCGGTACGCGGCACCCGCCGGTCCGGGCGAGACCGACCCCGTGACCTCCGTCAGCCAGATCGCCGGGCGGCGCGTGGCGTCGTCCTACACCACGCTCGTGGCCCAGCACCTGGCGAAGCAGGGCGTCGAGCCCGCCGCGATCGTGCACCTGGACGGCGCCGTGGAGTCGAGCGTGCGGCTCGGCGTCGCGGACGTCATCGCCGACGTCGTCGAGACCGGCACCACGCTGCGGGCCGCCGGCCTCGAGGTGTTCGGCGAGCCGATCCTGCGCTCGGAGGCAGTGCTCATCCGGCAGTCGGACGCCGAGCCGCCCGTCGGCCTCGACATCCTGACGCGCCGGCTGGAGGGCGTGATCACCGCCCGCGAGTACGTGCTGATGGACTACGTGGTCCCCGCGTCGCGGCTCGAGGAGGCGGTGGCGATCACGCCGGGCAAGGAGTCCCCGACCGTCTCGGCGCAGCACCACAGCGACGCCTGCGCCGTGCGCGTCATGGTCCCGCGCCGGGAGACGAACCGGATCATGGACGCCCTGTACGACGTCGGGGCGCGGGCCATCATCGTGACGTCGATCCACGCCTCGCGGTTGTAGGCCTCATGGGTGCGGGGGCGGGCACGGGTCAGGGGACAGCAGGCAGCGCCCCTCGCCGTGACCGTGACCGCTTCCGCACCTTCCGGGGTCGCTTCGGCACGCCGACGGCGTACGGTCTGGCGATCCTGGCCGGGGGCGGCTGCACGTTCGTCGCGCTGGCGTCGAGCACGGCGGACACCGCGAACCGCGTGGCGATGATCGTCTTCGGGCTGGTGGGCGCCGTGATCGCGTGGCGCTTCGGCGCCGTGCGCGCCGTCCCGGACCCGGGCGGCCTCACCGTGGTCAACTACGCCACGAGCCGCCGGCTCGTCTGGGCCGAGATAGTGACCGTGCGGTTCGGGCTGAACGACCCGTGGGTGCACCTCGACCTGGCCGACGGCGACGTGCTGGCCGTGATGGGCATCCAGCGAGCGGACGGCGAGCACGGCATGGCCGAGGCGCGCCGCCTGGTGGCGCTCATCGCCGAGCTGGGCGAGGCCGCGGAACCCGACCGCACGTAGCTGGTCACCCGACCGAACGACAAAGAACGGCGGTCGTGCCTACCGAGATCAGGTCTCGGTGGGCACGACCGCCGTCGTCATGCGACTGCGTTCACCGCATCAGCGGCTGGTGCGCGCGTCCCAGTGCGGGGTGGTGCGGGCACGGGGGCCACGCTCGCCGTCGGGACGGCGGTGGTCGCCACCGCTCCGGGGGGCACGGTCACGGTCGCCGCCGGTACGCGCCGCGGGACCGCGGTCGAGCGTGATGCGGAGCGGCTTGCCGGCCACGCGGGCACGGCCCAGACGGTCCAGCGCCTCGGTGTCGAGGGGCGCGATGATGTCCACCAGCGAGAAGCTGCCGAAGATGTCGATCTTGCCGACGTCGGCGCCGGTGATGCCACCCTCGCCCGTCAGCGCGCCGACGATCCCGCCCGGCTGCACGCCGTGCGTGTGCCCGACGGCGATGCGGTAGCGCGTGCCACGGGCCGGACGGCGGATGCCGCGGTCACCCTCGGACCGGCCGCGCGGAGCGCCACGGTCGCCGGACCGGTCGTGCCGGTCACCGTCGCGGGTGGTGCGCCTGGCGGCCGCCGACTTGGCCTCGGTCCGCTCGCGCTCGTACTCCTCCTGCTCCGCACGGGCCCGGGGACCGTCGTCGCCGACCGCGAGCGCCGCCATGGCGGCTGCGATCTCGACGGGGTCGGTGCCGGACTCCTCGGCGTAGGTGCGGATCATCTCGGTGTACATGTCGAGGCGTCCGGCTTCGCGGCGGGCCGCGACCTTGCCGAGTGCGCGCTTGACCTGGTGGGCCGAGACGTCGCGGGGGGAGGGGATCTCCACCTCTTCGAGCGAGGCGCGGATGGTGCGCTCGATGCTGCGGAGCTTGCCGCGCTCGTGGGGGGTGACGAAGGTGAGTGCTTCGCCGGTGCGTCCGGCGCGGCCGGTGCGGCCGATGCGGTGGACGTAGGCCTCGGGCTCGCCGGGGACGTCGAAGTTGACGACGAGGCCGATGCGGTCGACGTCGAGGCCGCGGGCTGCGACGTCGGTGGCGACGAGGACGTCGAGGGCGCCGGAGCGGAGTCGCTCGACGATCTTCTCGCGTTCCTTCTGTGCGACGTCACCGGAGATGGTGGCGGCGGAGATGCCCTTTTCGATGAGGGCGGAGCCGACGTCTTCTGCTGCACCACGGGTGCGGGTGAAGACGATCGCGGCGTCGGCGTCGGATGTCGACAGGACGCGGGCGAGGGAGCCGACCTTGTGGCGGAAGGGCACGACGGCGTAGGTCTGGCGCACCGCGGTGACGGTGGAGGCCTGCCGGGTGACGGCGATCTGCACGGGGTCGGTCATGTGGTGGTCGGCGACCTTGCGGATGGCCGGCGGCATGGTCGCGGAGAAGAGGGCGACCTGGCGCTTGGTGGGTGCCTGGCCGAAGATCTCCTCGACGTCCTCGGCGAAGCCCATGCGGAGCATCTCGTCGGCCTCGTCGAGGACGAGGAAGCGGATGTCGTCGAGCTTGAGGGCGCCGCGGTCGAGGTGGTCCTTGATGCGGCCGGGGGTGCCGACGACGACGTGGACGCCGTCGCGCAGGGCGCGCTGCTGGGGGATGTAGGGGGAGCCGCCGTAGACGGGCAGGACGCGGACGTCGTCGAGCTCGGTCGCGAAGGACTCGATGGCGTCGGCGACCTGCATGGCGAGCTCGCGGGTGGGGGCCAGGACGAGGGCCTGGACCTTGCGGAGCTTGGGGTCGATGGCGGCGAGCAGCGGGAGGCCGAACGCGGCGGTCTTGCCGGTGCCGGTCTGGGCGACGCCGGTGATGTCGCGGCCGGCGAGGAGCTCGGGGATGGCGCGTGCCTGGATGGCGGAGGGCGTGACGAAGCCGAGCTTGTCGACGGCTGCCATGAGCTGCGCGGGGAGGCCGAGGCTTGCGAAGGTCGGGCCGGCGGGCTCGGGCTCCGGGGCGGGCGCTGCGGGCTCGGTCGTGGCCGGCTCGGCGGCCTGCTCCGGGGCGGATGCCTCGGGGGCCGGGGTCTCCGAGGTGGTGTCCTCGGGGGTGGTGTCCTCAGTGGTGACGGCCTCGGGGGCTGTCTGGTCGCCGGTGTCGGCGGTGACCTGCTCGGTGTCCTGCTCAGCAGGCGCGATCAGGTCATGGGTGTCGATAGACATGCAGTGATGCACCGTTCGTCGTCGCGGGCGGAGTCAGGGCCGAGGTGAGGGCCCTCGCGTCGCTCGCTCCCGAAACACCTTCCCCGCAGCCGAGGCTGCGGGCCTGTCTCGCACGTTTCGTGCACACACGGGAAGACGACGAACTCCATGGGGATGTGGCACCACCCTATCCGGTGCCGGGGTCTTCGGCACAGAGTTATGGAGCGTGACGTGCAGCACGCGGGTGTGCACCTGGGTGATGTCGTGCGTGGTGAGGGGCGTTGTCGGGCCGTCGGACGGCGCGCCAGTGCGGATACGCAACGCTCTCCCCGTAGTATTGCGGCCGAGACGAAACCGGCGTGAGCAAGGGCGGTGAGCGTGTCCACTGGGGCAGAGATGAGCTCCCGGGTCCTGACCGTGCCCAATGTGATCAGCCTGGTGCGGCTGGCGCTCGTGCCGGTCTTCGCGGTGCTGATCGTCGTGGGCGAGGACGGCTGGGCGCTGTTGGTGCTCGCTGTCTCGGGCGCCTCGGACTGGCTCGACGGTGTCCTTGCCCGTCGCCTGAACCAGGTCACCCGGCTGGGGCAGATCCTTGACCCGTTCGCCGACCGGCTCTTCATCTTCGTGACGCTGATCGGTCTGGCGTGGCGCGAGGTGGTTCCCCTGTGGCTAGTGCTGGCGATCGTGGCGCGGGACGTGCTGCTCGCGCTGACGGTGCCGGTCCTGGCCCGCCTGGGCTACGGGACGCTGGAAGTGACGCTGGTCGGCAAGGTCGCGACGTTCGCCCTGCTCTACGCGTTCCCGCTGCTGCTCCTCGCCGCGGTACCCGGCTGGCTGGGCGCCGTCGCGCACGTGGTGGGCTGGGCCTTCACCTGGTGGGGCGTCGGCCTGTACTGGCTGGCGGGGCTGCAGTACGTGGCCCAGGTGCGGCGCCTGGCGGCCGCGGCATGACGGCTCCGCACGCCCCCGCGCGGCACACCACCACCGCACGCCCCGCAGGGCGGCGTCCCGACGAGTCGATGACGCTGCTGCGCGAGGTCACCGAGCGACCCCTGGACCCGGGCTACGCACTGATGGCACGGCGACGCGCGGAGGCGGGGGAGACGACGTCGCGCCGCGGGACGGCGAGCGCCCTGGGTCTGTTGCTGGTCGCCGTGCTGCTCGGTGCCGCGACCACCGTCGCCGTCCTCGACCTGCGAGCGCCGCAGCCGTTGGTCACGAAGGGTCGTACGGTGCTGATGGAGCAGATCCAGGAGCGCAGTGCTGAGGTGGAGTCGCTGTCGCGGCGTTCCGCGGCGCTCAGCTCGGAGGTGGACGGGCTGCAGGGTGCCGCGTTGCTGCCGTCGGCGTTGGTGGAGATCAACGAGCTGGACCGTTGGGTCAACGGTGCGATGCCGGTGCGGGGTCCTGGCATGGTGGTGAAGCTGACGGACGGCGCGGGTGGTGGGCTGGTGGATCCGGGTGACGCGCCCGCGGAGTCGCGGGTACGGGACGCGGACGTGCAGTTCGTCGTCAACGAGCTGTGGGCGGCGGGGGCGGAGGCGATCGCGGTGAACGATCAGCGGCTGACGTCGTTGTCGGCGATCCGGAACGCGGGTGACGCGATCCTGGTGGACCTGCAGCCGTTGAACGGCCCCGTGTACACGGTCGAGGCGGTGGGTGACCCGGAGGACATGCAGGTCGAGTTCGCGCGTTCGGCGGGCCTGGGGTTCCTGCAGCTGCTGAGCGCGGAGTACGGCATCGAGCACGAGGTGACCGCGAGCGAGGGGATGGACCTGCCGGGTGCGGGTTCCCCGACGCTGCGGTACGCGCACTCCGAGCGGTCCGGGGGTGCGCAGGAGACGGCAACCCCGCGAGCGAGCGCGCGAGCAACGGCAGAGCCAACACAGTCAGTACGGACAGCGCAGTCAATGCAGTCGACGCAGGACCGATCCGAGGAGGACAACGGATGATCGCGATCGTCGGGCTCGTGATCGGGGTGGTCGCCGGTCTCGTGCTGCAGCCGACCGTCCCGCTGATACTGCAGCCGTACCTGCCGATCGCGGTGGTCGCGGCCCTGGACGCCCTGTTCGGAGGTCTGCGGGCGATGCTCGACGGGCTGTTCGACGACAAGGTCTTCCTGGTCTCGTTCCTGTCGAACGTGGTGGTGGCGGCGTTCATCGTGTTCCTCGGCGACCAGCTCGGCGTGGGCGGGCAGCTGTCCACGGCCGTGGTGGTGGTGCTGGGTATCCGCATCTTCTCGAACGCAGCCTCGATCCGCCGGCACATCTTCAAGGCGTGAGCTGCCAAAGGATTCCGGAAGTCTGCCGCAGACACCCGGATGCAGACACCGCACGCGGTGCGGTGAGGTAGCGACGTGCACATCAATTCGCAACGCAAGGTCCGTGCGGCGCTGCCGCCGATGGGATGGAACAGCTGGGACTGCTTCGGCAGCTCGGTGACCGAGGCCGAGGTCATGGCCAACGCCCAGTTCATGGCTCAGCACCTGTTGCCGTACGGCTGGGACACCGTGGTGGTCGACATCCAGTGGTACGAGCCCGAAGCGGGCGTCCACACCTACCAGCCGGTATCCGATCCGGTGCTGGACCAGTGGGGCAGGCAGCTCCCCGCTCCCGGGCGTTTCCCGTCGGCCGCCGACGGCTCGTTCCGGGAGCTCGCGGATCGGATCCACGACCTCGGGCTGCGTTTCGGCCTGCACATGATGCGAGGGATCCCACGCAGAGCCGTGGAGCTGGACCTGCCCGTACTCGGCGGGAACACCACGGCGGCCCAGATCGCCGACCGGGAGAACGTGTGCCCCTGGAACCCTGACAACTACGGCATCGACCATTCGGCTCCCGGAGCGCAGGCGTTCTACGACTCCCAGCTCGCGCAGTTCGCCGAGTGGGGAGTGGACTTCGTCAAGCTCGACGACGTGCTCCACCCGCCGACCCAGAGTGCCGAGATCGCCGCCTACTCGCGAGCGATCGAGCGGTGCGGACGACCCATCGTCCTGAGCCTCTCGCCGGGCAAGGAACTGTCCCTGGCGCACCGGGACGAGCTGGCGCTGCACTCGGAGATGTGGCGGATCTCCGACGACCTGTGGGACGGATGGCCGCAGCTGGAGGAGATGTTCCAGCGCGCCGCCCGCTGGGCGCCGCATCAGCGCCCGGGTGCCTGGGCCGACGCGGACATGTTGCCCCTGGGACGCGTTGGTGTTCGTGCGCATGTCGGCCAGGAGCGGGACTCGCAGCTGACGCTGGAAGAGCAGCGCACGATGATCACGCTCTGGGTGGTGATGCGTTCGCCGCTGATGTTCGGCGGGCACCTGCCCGACACGCTGCCCGAGACCCTGGGGCTGCTGCAGAACGCCGACGTGCTGAGGCTCCTTTCGAGCACCGGTAGCAGGGAGCTCGTGCGAGACGGTTCGCTGGTGATCTGGCGCGCGGACTTCCCGGACCACGAGGTGTGCGCGGTCTTCTGGCTCGGCGACGAGCCGCAAGAGGTGACCGTCCATCTCTCCGACGTCGGCAGCGAGCGCCGCGGGCGGGCCCACGACCTGTGGGCAGGGGACGACGTCCCGGTGCGCGACGGCAGCGTGCGCCTGACCGTGCCCGCCCACGGCACGCGCCTGCTGCGGCTGAGCTGACCTCGACCCGGCGACGACCCGAGATCCGGGCCCGGCCCCAGCGTGTCGGCGATCTGCTCCCGAGTAGAGTGTTGGCGATGTACGGAGACACCAGCACCCACGGGCATGGTTGCAAGGCGTGAGCATGGGCAACGGCAAGGACCGCGCACAGGACGAGGCCGAGAAGACGGCCGACGACGTCCACGACGATGTCCGTGACGATGTCCGTGACGACGCGGAGCCGAAGCCGGCCGCTGCGGCGTCGGGCTGGAAGCGGGTGGCGCAGCTGCTGCGGCCCCGCGGCACGCGTTCCGAGCTGCTCACCGGCCTGCTGTGCGTGGCGCTGGGCTTCGCGCTCGCCGTCCAGGTGGGGCAGTCGACGGGGGACCAGCTCAGCAGCCTGCGCCAGGACGAGCTCGTGCGGCTCCTGGACGAGGTGACCCAGCGCGCCGACCAGCTCGACGCACAGGTCAGCGACCTGGAGGAGATCCGGGACGACCTGCGCTCGGAGGACGGGCGCGACCAGGCCGCGCGTGACCTCGCGCGGCAGCGCGCAGAGCAAGAGGGGATCCTCTCGGGCCGGCTTCCCGCCCACGGCCCGGGCGTGCAGGTCCACGTGGCCGACGGCGACCGGCCGCTGGAGGCGCAGGTCCTGTTCAACCTCCTGGAGGAGCTGCGCAACGCCGGCGCCGAGGCGATCGAGGTCAACGGGGTACGGCTGGTGACCACCAGCTACTTCGTCGACTCCGGCGGCGGCGTCGTGCTCGACGGCGCCGCCATCGCCTCCCCGTACGAGTGGACCGCCATCGGCAACCCCGAGACGATCGACCGCGCCCTCGAGATCCCCGGCGGCGCCCTGCCCCGGATCCGGGAGGAGGGCGGCGAAGCGACCACCACCGTCTCGGACCAGGTCAGCGTCGATGCCGTGCGCATCCCCGGCGAGCCGGAGCACGCCGAACCGGCCCAGTAGAAGTGGCTGGAGAAGTGACTCGCGCCACGTTTGCGCCGGTTCCTGGCGGAGATCACCGCCACAACTGGCCGAGCTGTGAAATCTGGCATGCGGAACGGCCGTGACCTGGGTAGTTTTATCCGGGTTGGTTCCCTTCTTTGGTTCCCGCCTCGATCCTGATCGAGGTAGGTTGAGTGGAACCCGGACGCGGTCCCGACCGTTGTCCGAACGTAGCGACCCACCTCACCACCGCCGCAGTATCACCACCGCACCCGAGGAGACCTGATGACGGACCCCAGCGCCCATCCGGTCGGGCCCGATACCACGGCCAACCTGGGTCGGATCGCGTTCCCGACCTCAGACGAGCAGTCGCCCCGCACGGCGCTCAGCCCCGAGGAAGCCGCCGCCGTCGCCGCCCTGCCGCGGCACTCCGCGCTGCTCATCGTGCAGCGCGGCCCCGGATTCGGCGCCCGCTTCCTCCTGGACACCGGCCGCAGCGTCGCCGGCCGCAGCGAGCAGGCCGACATCTTCCTCGACGACGTCACGGTCTCGCGCAAGCACGCCGAGTTCGTCCGCGAGGGCGACTCGTTCGTCGTACGTGACATCGGCTCCCTGAACGGCACCTACGTCAACCGCGGTCGCATCGACGCCGCCACGCTGGTCACCGGCGACGAGGTGCAGATCGGCAAGTTCCGCCTCACCTTCCACGCCAGCCCGCAGTCGCCGGCGCAGTGGGGCGCGGGGACGCCCGCCCCGTGACGGCCGGAGCCGCACGCGACCATCGTGGGGTCCACGGCGGCACCGCACCGCGTCATGACCGCGCCCACGAGCGCACCCATGACGAGCAGGGCCCGCAGCACGACCAGCTGCGCGGCCAGGAACTCGGTCCGGAACGTGGTGGGGAGCACGGTGCCGCGCAGGACGACCTCGACGCGCCCTGGCCCCGCGGGATCTCCCGCCAGGCCACCATGCGCATCAGCGACGTCCTGCGCGCCCTCGGCCAGGAGTTCCCGTCCGTGTCGCACTCCAAGCTCCGCTTCCTCGAGGAGCAGGGCCTGATCGAGCCGGTGCGCACGCCGTCGGGCTACCGCCAGTACAGCCAGGCCGACGTCGAGCGCCTGCGCTTCGTCCTCACCGAGCAGCGCGACAGCTACATGCCGCTGAAGGTGATCAAGGAACGCCTCGCCGCGATGGACGCCGACCCCGAATCGGCCGAGCACCCCGCGCCCCGCCTCGCCGGTACGGGCTCGCCCGCCCGACGCCGCTGGACCGCGCAGGCCGTGGCCGAGGCCGCCGGCGTCACCGAGGAGTTCGTGCAGAACCTCGCCCAGGCAGGGCTCCTGCCCGCGTCGGGCGGCACGTTCGGCTCGGGCGCCGTCGAGGTGGCCCGTATCGCGGGCGCCCTCGCCGAGTTCGGCATCGAACCGCGCCACCTGCGTTCCTTCCGCACCGCCGCCGACCGGCAGGTGGCGCTCGTGGACCAGGTCGTCGCACCCCTGCGCAGCCAGCACGCCAGCGCCGCCCGCGGCCGCGCCGCGAGCATGGCCAGCGACATGGGCGAACTGTTCACCCGCTTGCACGCCGCATGGGTCCGACAGGGCATCGACGACCTCGGCTGAGTCGTCACCGCCACAAAGATTCACCCGCCATTGCCACCGGGCGACCGGTACGTGACCAGAAATTTGTCCCGAGCGCGCGACGAGTGACCGTCAATGGCCGTACGGTGAAAGCGTGAGGCCTGACGACGTGCCGATGGTTCCCGTGGAGATCCTCGGCGTCCGACAGCAGCAGCGAGATCAGGAGATCGTCGTGCTGCTGCTCGACAGCGCCGCCGACCTGGCCATCCCCATAGTCATCGGAGCGCGCGAGGCCAGCGCCATCGCCATGGCACAGGCCGGGCTCGCTACCCCCCGCCCCATGACCCACGACCTCTTGCGTGACGTCCTCGGCGCAGTGGGCGTCGCGCTCGAACGAGTGGACATCGTCGCCCTGGAAGGCGGGATCTACTTCGCCGAGCTCGTCCTGAGCAACGGCGTCCACCTCGACTCCCGCGCCTCCGACGCGATAGCGCTCGCCGTGCGCACCGGCAGCCCCGTCCTGTGCTCCGCCGAGATCGTCGCCCTGGCCGGTGTCGAGATCGTCGACGTCGACCAGCAGGCCGAGGTCGAGCGGTTCCGCGACTTCCTGGACCACGTCACGCCCGAAGACTTCCTGGGGCCGCCAGGAGGCGGCACCCAGGGCGGTGGTGGTCGAACCGGGTGAAAAGGGATCAATCTGGTGGGTGAAAACCCACCAACTCGCGACACGCCGAACCTTTCACGGCGCGCATCTTTGAAATCACCTTCGACGCGCCTTAGCGTGGCCACGACACCCCAGGAGGCACAGTGAACACCAGCGGTGAGAGAGCCACACGCGCTACGGTCCCGCACGGCGCGCAGGGTCTCCTCTTCGGTGAGGACCTGACGGAGCAGGACGCCACGACGGGCTACCGCGGAACCACGGCATGCCACATCGCCGGCATCACGTACCGTCAGCTCGACTACTGGGCCCGTACCGGCCTCGTCGAGCCGAGCATCAAACCGGCCACCGGCTCCGGCACGCACCGGCTGTACAGCTTCCGCGACATCCTCGTGCTCAAGGTCGTCAAGCGACTCCTCGACACAGGCGTCTCCCTGCAGCAGATCCGCACCGCCGTCACCGCACTGCGCGAGCGCGGCGTGGACGACCTGGCGCAGATCACGCTGATGTCGGACGGCGCGAGCGTGTACGAGTGCACCTCACCCGACGAGGTCATCGATCTCGTCGCCGGGGGCCAGGGTGTGTTCGGCATCGCGGTCGGGCGGGTGTGGCGCGAGATCGAAGGCACCCTGGCCCAGATGCCTACCGAGACCCTCGACCAGGGTGAGACCTCCGAGGTCCTCTCCGTCGAGGGCGACGAGCTCGCCCAGCGCCGGGCAGCCAGGTCCGCCGTCTGACAGCCACCACCACACCTCACGACTCAGCCGTCTGGAACGGGGCGCGACGCACCCCGACCAGGCGGTCTGCCGTATCCAGGGGTCAGGCGTAATCTGCGAGCATGCAGCTCACCTTCCACGGTCACGCGTGCGTCTCCCTCGGCCTGCCCGACGGCGGCGGCACCCTCGTGATCGACCCCGGCACGTTCAGCGACACCGCCGCCGCGCTTCCGGGCGCCGCGGCCGTGCTCATCACCCACGACCACCCCGACCACGTGGACGTACCAGTGGTCGTAGAGCATCTCGGGTCCGCGCCGGACATCCAGGTGTGGGCCACCACTCCGGCCGCCGACGCCCTGCGGGCAGGTGGCGCACCGGCCGACCGCGTGCACGAGGTGGCCCCCGGCCAGGTGCTCGAGATCGCGGGTGTGCGCGTCACGGTGGGCGGCGGCGACCACGCGGTGATCCACCCGGAGATCCCGCGTGCGGTCAACGTGACCTACCTCGTGGAGACCGACGGGGCCAGCGTGTTCCACCCCGGTGACTCCTACGAGGCCCCCGCATCCCTGCCGGCCGCCGGCCTGGACGTGCTCCTGCTGCCCGTGGCGGGCCCGTGGATGAAGCTCTCCGAGGCCATCGACTTCACGCGGTCGGTCCCGGCCCGTACCGTCGTCCCGATCCACGAGGCGCTGCTCTCCGAGATCGGGCTCACCATTGTCGGAGCACGGCTGGACACGGCGCGGCTCAGCGGCGACTACACATACTCGCGGCTCCAGGCGGGGGAGTCGCTGACGGTGTGAGCCGACGGGAGGGCCGGCCCGCGTCTGCTGGTCAGGCCTCGGCCGACAGGTGTTCCCGCGCCCACTGCTCGAAGCTGGTGAGCGGGATACCGAGGTCCGTGGCGTACTGCGGGCGAGCCGGCTGGCCTGCCACGTTCATCCACTCGAGCGAGGAGCCCATCGACGGCATCCCGGCCGCGAGGGCTTCCTCCTCGGTCATGTCCCGTGCCGTCAGTGGCGTGCCCAGAGCGCGTGAGAGCACCTCGGCGATCTGCGTCATCGACAGGTAGTCGCTCGCGAGCTCCAGCTCGACGGCGTCGAACCGCTCCGGCGCCATGACGGCTGCGGCCGCCGCGGCGCCGATGTCCTGGACCGCGACCAGGGACAGCCGGGTCGCGGGATGCAGGACGCTCACGAGACCACCCTCGACGCCGCGCGGGAACATGTACGCCATGGACGGGTGGAAGTTCTCCATGAAGGTCCCCGGCTTGAGCAGCGTCCAGCGCGGGAAGCCTGCTGCACGAACCTGGTCCTGGACCGCGCTCTTGGCGCTCAGGGCGGGTTCCACCGCCCAACGGCCCTCGGCCCATTCGGGAACCTCGGTGTGCTGACCCGCTCCCGAGACCGATGTGTGCACGAACTGCGGCACACCGGCGGCCTTCGCGCCCTCGATGAGGTTGGTGCCCTGGGTGACCTCCCCGGTGAAGTCGAAGCCGTCCGGGGTGTACGCCGGCATCTGCACCGAGAAGACGGCGCGGGCTCCCGTGGCGGCCCGGACGATGGAGTCGAGGTCGTCCAGATCGCCGGTGACCAGCTCGGCGCCGAGTGCCTCGACCGCCTTGGCCCGCTGCGCGGCCGGGTCACGCACCAGGGCACGGACGGGTATCCCCGCAGCGAGGAGTGCGCGCGTGGTCGCACCGCCCTGCCTACCGGTGGCGCCGGTGACCAGTACGGGTGGGGCTTCTATGGACGTGGTGCTGCTCATGGCTTGTCTCACTGCTCATCTCGTTGCCCGGGTGGCTAAGTGGCGGAGTCCGCCACTTATCGAGCGGTACGATATGGCGCACCCCGCCACTTAGCAAGGAGCAGACGAGATGCCTGAGCGGCAGCGCGCCGACGCCCGGCGCAACTACGCCCGGATCCTCACCGTTGCGGAGCAGGAGGTGGCAACCCATGGCGCCGGAGCCTCCCTGGAGCAGATCGCCCGCATCGCGGGTGTCGGCTCGGCGACCGTGCGTCGGCACTTCCCGACGCGTCGTGCGCTGGTGGAGGCGGTCTCCCAGGAGCGGATCGAGGCCCTCGTCGCTCGCGCCCGCGAGCTCGCCGGCCTGGGCGACAGCAGGAAAGCGCTCCTGGACTGGCTGAGCGACGTCGTCGCCTACTGCGTCGCGGCCCAGGGGCTGGCGGCCGCGCTGACCTACGAGGGGACCGAGCCCGACTCGATCTACGAGAACAGCTGCACGGCAGCGCTGGAGGACGCGGGAAGTCCGCTGCTGCAGCGCGCGGTGCAGGACGGTGCGGTCGACGCCGGGATCGGCGTCGCGGACCTGATCACCCTGGCTGTGGGCGTGGTCCTGGCGACGGAACACCATTCCGATCGGGAGGCGGCGGCGGAGCGGCTGTTCGGGCTGGCTGCGGAGGGGCTGAGTCCGCGGGGTTGAAGGAGGCTCTAGTCAGAGAACTCTGGCTGGAGCCAAAGCTCACTGAGCTGGTCATCTTGCACACCGACATAGACTCCGGCAGCGATCCGGGTTACGTGCCGCAAAGGTTCCCCGCCAAAGGCTAGGCGGAGAACTCGATTCGTCGCGTCGAACTGAGTAATCCAGGGCGTCTTGGATACCCTCTCCGATACGCCTGGAACGAGCTCGTCGTTGGTTGTATGCGCCGTGCACACGCCGTCCGTCGCCGGAGGCACTTGTAGTTCTGCGTGCTGCCAGGAATCGCGGGGGCAGTACCCCCATGCGTATAAGACCCTGCCGTCTTCGACCGCTGTCTCGAGCTGTAGCGAGCCCAGCGCGAGCCCGGTAGTTCCCTCCTGGGAGCTCGGTGCAAGCTCCGCAAGGCTCCCATCGGGAACGAAGTCGAATGTCTGCTCGGCTCCCGAGTATGTAAGCCGTCCGTTCAGCGCACTGCCGACTGCTGTGCGGAAATAGATCATCAAGCTCAGTCTCCCACAAAGTTGAAATGAAGAATCTTGTTCGCATCTGTGTCGACCACGAGTTCCCATGTGCCAGTACGCCCGCGGAACTTGCCAGGTGTATCCCACCGCAAAGCCCCTGGTGCGCCACGTGGATCGAGCCGTGGATCGCTGCCTGCCATGATCTCCCGAACTGTAAGGCTCGAATTCATGTAGGGGCGTGACAGCTCGCCCTTGTACTTGCCTCTGGTGATGACATCGCCGAAATGGTTCGCAACGGTATTTGTCATTGTCAAGCTGTCGGCATCAACCTTTGCCGCGAGCGCCGCGACATCATCCAGAGCGTCTGCGGTGGTGGCGACAGCGTCGCTCTTGGCAGGTGGCGTGAATGTTCGCCGCCGAGTCGCCCACCACGCCGCAGGGTCCGCCGCGAGGTCGTCGGCGGTATTGCGCAGGATGCGCCCGGTTGCGGCGCCCGCGAAGTTGCCCGGCGCGAACGTCAGCGCCACACCGAGCGTATCGGCGGCGAGCTGGGCCGGCGTGGCCGTCGCGAAGTAGTCGCGGGTGGCTTGGCGGGGGTTCCTGGTGAACGTCGCGATGCCGGCCGAGTGGTCCAGGCCCCAGGTCAGGACGCCGGAGATACCCAGGGCCAGGCCGAGGGATCCGCCCGACAGCACGACCAGGGCTGCGATCCCGGCGCCGATCGCGAGCTGGGTGATCAGTGGCTGGTCGTGCCACCAGTCGGCGACGGCGTCGAGGGCCCCGGCCAGCCATGGCTCCGTGCCGGGCGGCATGCTGGGGAACTCGAAGTCCGGGTCGAGGGACGGGAGGTCGTCCGGGTCGAACGTCGGTAGATCGCTCGGCAGGTTCGTGGGGATGTTGGTCGGCATCCACGTGGGTAGGTCGGTCGGCATGCCAGTGGGTAGGTCCGAGGGGAACCCGGACGGCAGGTCCGCCGGAAGGGCTGGCGGCGCGTCCGTTGGACCCATCCCCGGCAGCTCGAACATGTTGTTGGTCGCGCTACCGATCTCACGGGCCGTGGCCGGTGCGGCCGCGAACACGAGCCAGCCGAGACCGGCCAGCACCGCGAGCGCCGCAAGCCTCCGCGCCCACGGATGGATCCGCGCGGACGCGTCCTCGTAGGCGAGCTCTCGCAGTGCCCGTTGTCCGGAGATCAGTGCCGCGCCGCGGGCGGCGGCAGCCCGGCGAGACTCCGGATCCGTGGCGAGGCCGGACTCAGCTTGGTCGGGCCCGGCATCCCCGGACCGACGCCGGGCAAAGCCCGCGAGCGCCTGGGCCAGGTCACGCACGATGATCCACAGCAGGCCTGTGACGGCGCGGAGGACGGCGCTGACGGCGGGGTGTGCCCCGTTCACTGGCTGGGTGACCCAGCGTGGTGCGGGCCGTCCGGTGAGGTTGACGGGGGGTCGGGTGGCCAGGCGGGCGGCGTCGACCAACAGGCAGGTGAGGGCGAGGAGCAGGAAGAAGGTGACTCGGCCGTGTCCGTGTCCGAGCAGGGACCAGGGGACGCGGAGCCACCAGGGGAGGGTGGTGGCGTCGGGGTCGAGGTAGGCGGGGGCGCCGTTGTTGCCGGGTAGGGCGCTGAACAGGTCGAGGCCCGCGTTGTACATGGCGTGGTCGGCGATGGCTGACCACAGTGCGATCGCGGGGAGCAGGCCGAGGGCGAGGCCGGTGAGGCGGCGTCGGGCCTGCCAGGCCGCGAGCGCCAGGCCGAACAGGCCGGTGATCAGGGCGGTCAGGATCGCGTGGCCGCCGAACTCGGCTGCGGTCGTAGGCGCGAGCAGTGCGCCGTCGGCGCTCATCGGTGTGGGGATCGGGATGAGGCCGAACGTGACATACCCGGGTGGGAGGACGGCGTCGGCGGGTGGGCCCAGGAGGGAGCCGAGGCCGATGTTGCCGGTGGCCAGCGCCGTGCGGCGGACGGCTTCTTCGACGGCGAGGAACGCGGTGCCGGAGGCCAGGCCGAGGAGCAGCCAGTCGATGGTGGCGAAGCGAGCTGCTCGGCGTGGTGCGAGCAGGGCCAGCAGTACTACCGGGGCGAGCTTGCCGGCTTCTTCGACGATGCCGGCGATGGCGACCTGCGCGCCGGTCTCGGAGACGGCGAGGAACTCGTACCGGGCCATGCTGGTGGCCATCGTGGTGGTGAGGGCGCCGATCGCGGCGGACCACGGCACGCACACGGTGAAGAAGCCGAGGAATCCGTGCCAGGTGAGTGTCTTGGTGCGAGCGAGCGCGAACCAGGCGATCACTACCCAGAGGCAGCCGAGGTAGGCGCGCATGCCGAGGCGCAGTTCGGGCATGAACAGCCACAGGGCGGCGAGCCAGACGAGCGACCCGAACAGCACGACCATGCGGGTGACTGTCCAGGCGCGGGCGAGGCGGGGGTGCGCCGTCAGCCAGCGGGTGCGTCGTTCGGCGAGGACCTGCCACCACTCGCGGGGCGCAGGGGCGTCGGCAGCGTCAGGAAGGGTCTCCTGTGCTGCTGCCACCATGACGCACCCCTTGCCCCCGGTCGGTCCCGCCCACCGTGGAGAACGCTACAGCGACGGAGGGCGGCAGGTGGGGCTGTCCACAGGGTCGTGCGTGGCCAGGTGGCTCGTCACAGCAGGGGGCGCAGGGGGATCAGGAGGTATTCGCCGATCTTGGCGAGCGCGCCGCGTTCTTCCCACTGGGCGAGGGTGAGCTCCTGCGCGTTGGTCAGGTCCATGGCGAAGATGTCCTCCATGCGGCCGGCGAGGCCCGGGTCGACGACCTCGAGGTTGATCTCGTAGTTGCCGGTGAGGCTGAGCCGGTCGATGTTGGCGGTGCCGATGGTGGTCCAGCGGCGGTCGATGGTGGCGGTCTTGGCGTGCACCATGGCGCCCTGGTACAGGAAGATCCGTACCCCGCCGCGCAGCAGGGAGGCGTACTGGCCGCGGGCGAGCCAGTCGGCGACGACGTGGTTGGAGCGGTGCGGTACGAGGACGCGGACGTCGACGCCGCGTGCGGCGGCAGCCAGCAGTCCGGCGTGGATGTCGTGGTCCGGGATGAAGTACGCCTGGGTGATGTAGACGTGGCTGATGGCCCGGTCGATGGCGTCGAGGTAGATCCCGCGGATGGGGAACACGAGCTCGGACGGCGCGTTGCGCGCGGCCTTGAGGTGGGGCAGCCAGGTCCCGGATCCGGCGTCGGCCAGGATGGGGTGGCGCGGTTTGCGGTGCCGGTTCCAGAAGTCGACGAACGCGTTGCGCAGCTCCCACGCGGAGGGCCCCTGGAGGCGGACGTGGGTGTCTCGCCAGTGCGTGGCGTACAGGGAGCCGATGTTGTATCCGCCGACGAACCCGGTCTCGTCGTCGACCACGAGGATCTTGCGGTGGTCACGGCCCGAGGTGCGGATGTTGAGGTAGGCCATCCCTGGGCGCAGCACGGGGAAGCGCAGCACGTGCACGGCGGGCGGGAAGCGGAAGAACGAGTAGGGGACGACGAGGTTGGCGAAGCCGTCGACGATGACGTACACCTCGACGCCGCGCGCGGACGCGTCGATCAGGGCCCGCTTGAACCGCTGGCCCATGTCGTCGTTCTTCCAGATGTACGACTCGAGCATCACGGTCTTGCGTGCGCCGGCGATCGCTTCGAGCATCGCCTCGAACAGGTCGGCCCCGTAGGTGTAGACCGTGGTGGCGGTCTGGTCGATGTGCTCGGTGAGCGGCTTCTCCGTGGGGAACTTCGACGTGAGCGGGTGCAGGCGCTGCCGGATCTTGTCCGTGACCGTGAGGGCTATCGCTGCCCCTACCGGTACCGCTGCCGCGATGATCGCGGCCCGGGTCGCCAGCGTGCGGGCACGCTGCATGAAGTCGGACGGCACATCGAGCGTGAGCTTGGGAAGGTTGCGGGAGAGGTTGCCAGGGACCTTGCGAGACGCCACGGGCTCACGGTACCCGGTCTCAGATCCAGGATCGTGGAATTACGGTCGCCCGGCGTCGTCGCGCCGGTCGGCACATGCTGGCAAGACGTCGCCGCGGACCGACGTCGTTAATTTGAGGGAACTTCGCCCCGCACTTCCCTATGCTCACACCGACGACACCGATGCCCTCGGTGGTGCCGGCGGTACGGCTCCTCGGTCACGAGGCCTCCGACCGGACCATCTGTCGTGAACGACGGCGGCACGACGGAGGGACTTCCCATGTCAGCACCAGGCCCCGCGCGCCGGATACGGCGGCGGATACAGAGCATGCGGCGATGGGTTCTGGGCGCCGTCCTCGTCACGGTGCTCGTCGTCGGCATCGTCGCGGGCGACCGGTACTCCTCGGCACCGGTGGGACCCCGCACCTGTACCGCCGAGGTGCGGCCCGTCAGCTCCGGGGTAACGGGCGCCGGCCCGACCATACCGGCACCACTGGACGCCGTCGCGGGCCTGAGAGGCCTGAAACAGGTCGGCGGTGTCGTGAATGACGCCAGCTGCCTGAACGAGGTCCCCGTGCACGGTGTCGTGCGTCCCCGCAGCGAGGACGACGTCGTCCAGGCTGTCGCGTACGCGCGGCAGAACGACCTGGCGGTCTCCGTGTCCGGGACGCGGCACGCGATGGGCGGGCAGGCGTCCTACCCGGGTGGACTCGTGCTCGACATGCAGGGGCTCGACGGCGTGACCGTGGATGCCGAAGCTGGCACGGTGCGGGTGGGAGCCGGTGCCACCTGGCGGAGCGTCCTCGAGACCCTGCACGCCCAGGGCCGGGCCGTGGCCGCGATGCCGAGCATCGACATCCTCAGCGTGGGCGGGACGGTCTCGGTGAACGCGCACGGGGTCGACTTCCGGCAGGGATCGCTCGCCGGGACGGTGCGGTCGCTGCGGCTCGTGTCCGCCGACGGCACGGTGCGCGACGTCGACCGAGCGAGCGACCCGGCCCTGTTCAGTGCGGTGATCGGTGGTTACGGGCTGTTCGGAGTGATCACCGAGGTCGAGCTGGAGACCGTGCGGGACACCGTGTACCGGCTGGAGCAGCGCGTGATCCCGAGCGCGGACCTCGCCCGGACCTACCTCGAGGAAGTAGCACCCGACGAGGACGCGCGCCTGATGTATGCGCACCTGTCCACGGCGCCGTCGTCCTTCCTCTCCGAGGCCATCCTCTACACGTACAGCGACGCCGGAACCCCCGGGAGCGTCGCCGAGCCGATCCCGCTGCTGAAGGACACCCAGAACTCCCGTGTGGGACGGTTCGCACTGAACCTCGCCAGGCACGGCGGCTTCTTCCAGGAGGCGCGCTGGGTCGCGCAGAAGCACGTGCTGCCGGCCTTCCAGCCCTGCGCCAGCTCGCGCAACGCGGCGCTGCGCGCCGCCGAGGCCTGCATGGTCGCCCGCACCCAGGCCACGTACAACGGGCTCGGGCTGCTCAACCACAAGCTGCCGGACCGTACCGACGTCCTGCACGAGTACTTCGTGGAGCCCGACCGGCTCCACGAGTTCCTCGAGGCCGCGGCGCCCGTGCTGCGTGACCACGACGCCGAGCTGCTCAATGCGTCCGTCCGGGTGGTGCACCAGGACGAGGTGCTCCTGTCCTACGCGCAGGGCACCCGGCTGTCGGTGGTCCTGTACCTCAGTCAGGACCTGTCCGACGCCGGGAACGCCGACATGGCGGGGCTGACACGACGGCTGGTGCGCGTCGCCCTGGAGCACGACGCCACGTTCTACCTGCCGTACCAGCCGCACTACACGCGTGAGCAGGTGGCGCAGGCATACCCGACCCTCGACGAGTTCTTCGCGCTGAAACGGCAGCACGACCCCGAGGAACGGTTCCGCAACGCGTTCTACACGCGGTTCTCCTGACCGTGGAGATGTCCTGAGCGTGGCACGACGTCGTGTGGTCAGTCGAAGGCTCCCGCCAGCGGGTGGGACCGGATGGCGGCCGCGAGCTCGCCCTCTATGCGGTCCAGGTAGACGCCGGTGGTGGCGATCGAGGCGTGCCCGAGCAGCTCGGCGACGACCTTGACGTCCCAGCCGTCGGCCACCAGCAGCGTGGCCGTGGTGTGCCGCAGGGCGTGCGGGGTCGCCTCACGCTGATAGGGCGCAGGCATGCGGCGCACCGCACGGGAGAGCAGCGCACGGATCGCCTGGGTGTCGATACGGCGCCCACGCCAGGACAGCAGCAGGGCGCGCTGCGCGTCGGCGTCCTGCGGGCGTTTGGCGGCCAGGGTGGGACGCAGGTGGGTGAGGTAGTCGTCCAGTGCACGGGCCAGGGGCGGGGACAGGGTCACCGTGCGGGTGTTGCCGCCCTTGCCGCGGATGCGCCAGGTGGTGCGCTCCGGCTCACGCGCGACGTCGTCGACGTCGGTGCGGGCCAGTTCCGAGACACGCGGACCCAGGACCAGGAGCAGCGCGACCACCAGCCGGTCGCGCAGCGCGAGGTCCTGATCGGTGCGGGCAGGGGTCTCGGCAGGGCCGGCGGTCAGCAGGCTGCGCGCCGCGCCCGCCGACAGCGCCGTGCGGGCGGTGCGCAGGGTGCCACGCACCTTGGCCGGCGGCGCGGCCCACTGCATGGGGTCGGCCTGTACCCAGCACTCCCGCGCCGCGTACGCGAAGAACCGCGTCACGGACTGCCGGAACCGGTTGACCGTGGCCGTACTGCGCCCAGGACCGGGTTTGCGATCCGGGTCGGTGTAGCGGGCGTCGGGCGCCGACTGGTAGCGCACCAGGACACTGTCGACGTCGGAGCCCGTGACGTCGTCGAGGATGCGGTCACGGCCCGTGAGGCGGCCGAACTCGGTGACGTCACGCGTATAGCTGCGCGCCGTGGCAGGCGACAGGACACCACGGATCGTCTCGACCTCGACCGCCGCGAGGTAGCGGCGGGTGGCTTCGGCGACGGTGATGCGCTCGAGGCGCGGGGGAGCGACCATGACCGCCACCCTAGGCGGGACCACTGACACTCCCGATATGCCGGAATGCGCCGCTGACCTGCGACGCGACCCGCACCTCTCGACAGGCGCTCGCGGCCACCCGGCGTCGCCGCACGCCCCAACGCCTGGACCGCGCGACCTCCTGCTGCGTGCGGCGCGCTGACGAGCGGTCGTGATTCAATCCGCACGTGCGTGCCATCGTCTTCGACCAGTTCCAGGGCCCCATCGACGTCCGCGAGGTGGCCGACCCGGGCGCCCCTGACGGGGGCGTGGTCGTGCGCGTGCACGCGACCGGGCTGTGCCTGAGCGACTGGCACGCCTGGGCCGGGCACGACACCGACATCACCACCCTGCCGCACGTACCCGGCCACGAGCTCGCCGGCACCGTCGCCGAGGTCGGCGCGGGTGTCACGAAGTGGCAGGTAGGGGACCGCGTGACCGTTCCGTTCGTCAGCGGCTGCGGCGCCTGCGAGTGGTGCCGCAGCGGGCAGGCGCAGGTCTGCCCGGACCAGACCCAGCCGGGCTTCACGCACTGGGGCTCGTACGCCGAGCTGGTGGTGCTGAACGCGGCGGACGCCAACCTGGTCGCGATTCCCGACGACGTCTCCTTCGAGACCGCGGCGAGCCTCGGCTGCCGGTTCGCGACCGCCTACCGGGCGGTGGCCGGACGTGCGCAGGTCCAGGCAGGGGAGTGGGTGGCGGTCGTCGGCGCGGGCGGCGTCGGGCTCAGCGCGATCATGATCGCCGACGCACGTGGCGCCCGGGTCGTCGCGGTCGACCGGTCGGAAGGGGCGCTGGAGGCGGCCCGCCGCGCCGGCGCCGAACGCACGGTGCTCGCGGACGGCCGCGACGTACCCGCCGTCGTGCAGCAGCTGACCGACGGCGGCGCGCACGTCGCGGTGGACGCCGTCGGGAGCGAGCAGACGTGCGCCGACGCGATCGGGAGCCTGCGCCGCCGCGGGCGCCACGTACAGGTGGGCCTGTTCACGCCGGTCGACGGCGGCCCGCGTGTGCCCATGGGGCGCGTGATCGCGTGGGAGCTCGACGTGCTGGGCAGCCACGGCATGGCGGCCGCCGACTATCCCGAGATGCTCGAGCTCGTGGCATCCGGGGCGTTGCGGCCGCAGGACCTGCTGGACCGTGTCATCGGCCTGGCCGAGGCCGCAGCGCTCGTACCGACCATGGACACCGCACCGCGCGCCGGGATGGTCGTGCTCGACCCGCGGCGGGACTGACTCTCTCTGGGGGCGTATGCGTGGGCGGGGGCGCGGGTCAGGTCGCCCAGCGCAGCACCGCGTCCAGCGGGGCGGGCACCCGGTCCAGCGGTAGCACCTCCGCCAGGCGTCGCCCGTAGCGTTCCTTGCGTCCGCCCTTGGACCCGATGAAGCGGTGCAGCTGTTGGGTGGTCGTGCGTTCGCGCTGAGCGGGCTGCCCCTGCAGCCGTTCGAAGCTGCGCAGCTCGCCCTCGTCGTCGATCAGGGCCAGGAACCCGTCGATGCCGATGGCCCGGATGAGCTCGTCCTCGAGATCGCGGTCGCAGCGGAAGAAACCCAGGTCGGTCAGGGGAGTGGTCGCCGCGAACGGGCGCAGGCCCACCCGGTCGAGCCCTTTGATGACGAAGCGTTCCTCCGCGGCGTCGTACAGCCCGCCCAGGCGAACGCCCTGGTCGCCGAGCGCCACCAGATGATGCCCGATGTTCGTGATGCCGCCCATCGCGAGGACCTGCACCCCGAGGTCGTCGAGGGGGAGACCCAGTCGTGCGGCCAGCATCTCGACCGCCGCGCGGTCACTCTCGCCCTCCACGAGCAGCACGGTGCTCGTGGAAGCGGCGAGGACTCCTGCGAGGTTCATGGTTCCCGGATGGTATGCCTCGACCAGGGAGACAGGCCGCAGGATTTTCGGGCTGCTACCGTGTTGCCCTTGCTTCATAGTGGAAGACAGTTGTGTTGCGCTATACACAATGCTATAGATGTCTTGCTGATCGGGGTTGGTGGGGAGCGGGGTGCGCCCGGAGCACATCGCTGGTCCGTGAGATCGGTCCATTGCACGGCGTTGCTCGTGACTTCGGTCGGTTGCTCTGAGATCGGTCGGTTGATTGACCGATCTCAGAGCAACCGACCGAAGTCGCTCAGCGCACTCGGCAACGGACCGAAGTCAGAGAGCCACGTCGAGGGCGATCGTGTACAAGAGCGTCAATCCTGCGCCAGGGCGTACAGCAGGTGCCGCACGACCAGTGCGGACAGGGCAGTGGTTCCAGGCCGATTCCTCGCCGTAATGACATAATGTGCATTATCGGTTCTAACCCAATCTGGCTGTACAGGCCGATCCACGACGCGAAGTTGGCGAGCTCACGTGCCAGACTGCGGCCGTGGCTCAGCACACGTCGTCGCCATTCGAACCAGCTTCATCCGAACCAGCCTCAGCCGAACCAGGATCGTCACCAGGATCGCCAGGACCAGCCGAGCTCGTCGAGATCCTGACGCTCTGGGCGCGTGAGACCCCGTGGGTCGAGTGGCTCGAGCTCGCCGGCTCCCTGGGACGAGGCGCCGGCGACGAGTACTCGGACATCGACGCCGGCGTCGGCCTGCTGGACGGCGGCGACCTGGAGGCCATAGAACATGCAGTGACCGAGTTCGCCCCTACGGCCGCGGTGCTGCGCCAGCCGTTCGGGCCCGAGACGACCCACCTGGTCTGCATCTACCAGGACGGACGGCAGCTCTCGCTCGTCGTCATGCCGTCGGCGACGCGCACCGGTCTCGCGCCCGAAGCCGTCGCCCTGGTGGACAAATTGGACAGGCTTTCCACCTCGCTCGACCGGGCGACGTGGGACCCCGATGCTGACGGACGGCGCGAGTGGGCTTTCCTCGCGTGCATCGCCGCAGGTGACGCGCTCAAACATGCGCGCAGGGGCACGTACTGGAGAGCGCTGCGCAGCCTGACCGAGGCCCGCGACCTGTACCTCCAGCTGGTCGCCGCACAGGAGCAGGTCGTCTTTCCGCAGTTCGGGGCTGTCAGCCTGGAGAACGCCGGTCGGCCCGTACCCGAGAGGCTCGCCGCTACCCTCGTCGGCTCCCCCGACCAGGATGCGCTGGTCGACGCCGTCGAGGTGCTCCTGTCGCTCCTCGCACCGTTCGTCGTGGAGCACGGGCTCGAGGAGCTCTGTCGCGCCCTACGCCTGGACGTCCGCCACGAAGGACCGGACCAACCACGCTGAGCACGCCGTCGTGCTCGCACTCCCCCGCACCCCGCAGACAGGGCTCCTGAGGCCGAGTCACTGAGGCCGAACTACTAGGACACGGTCCGGTCCGGGGCGATCGGCCACTCCTCGAAGGCGGTGCACCGCCCGTCGTCGTCGAGCTCGATGATCCAGAGGTCGAGCCAGCGATCACCGGACTCGCCGTACTCGACGCTCACGCGGACGACCGCCGTCGGGCCGTCCACCGCCACGACCTCGGCGGACATGGTGAACGGCTCGTCCGGCCCGTCACGATGGGACTCCCAGAACTCCGCGAGAGCCGGCAGGCCGACGATGGGTGCTGCCCAGGGTGAGGTCTTGTAGGTGGCGTCGGTGGCGAAGAGGTCGGTGAGGGTGTCGGTGCCTGGTGTGCGCCAGAGGCGTTCGTAGTTGTGGATCCAGGTCTCGACGGTGGTGTGCTGGGTCATGTCCTGAGGCTAGTCAGCCGGCCTGGGGCGCGGGCCGGTCGACCTGTGCGGCGAGGTCTTGTGGTGCCTGGATGCAGTAGGAGTCGGTGAGGAGCTCTGCGAGCTCGTCCCAGTCGGTGTGCTGGTCGAGGATCAGGCCGACGACGTTGGTGCCCCAGCTGGCCTTGAAGTACTGGGGGCCGAGGTGTGGGAAGGCTTCTACCTCGTCGGGTTCGGCGCGGAAGGTGATGCGGACGAGGCCGTCCTCTCCCCCGAAGATGTGCCCGATGGTGGCGTCGCGGACCTTCCAGGCGACGCCGGTCCAGGCGTCGTGCTCGGCGCACTCCGGGAGGGGTTCCAGGATGGCGGCGAGGCGCTGGATGGTGTCGGTCGGGACGGGGGCTCGTTCGCTCACGGCAGGAGTCTTGCACCAGTCACTGACATGGTCGCCGGACGAGGTGGGCAGGGTCCTCAGACGAGGCCGAGCTCGCGTGCGCGGACGCCGGCCTGGAAGCGTGACTCGGCGCCGAGGGCGTCCATGAGCTCGGCCACGCGGCGTCGGTAGGTGCGTACGCCGAGGCCGAGGGTTCGGGCGGCTGCCTCGTCCTTGGCGCCCTGGCTCAGCAGGTCGAGGACCTGGGGTGCGAGCTGGCGGATCTCGGCGATCTGGGTGTCGTAGACGTCGAGCTCGGTGGCTGCGTGCCAGGCGGCGTCGAACAGGGAGGTGACTCCCTGTACTGCCTCGCGCTGGGTGATGACGCTGTAGCTGCGTCTGCCGGCGGTGAGGTCGCCGGCGAGGATCACGAGGCGGCGGTCGAGGATGATCGTCTCGTTGATCTCCTGGGTGGTGACGCGGACGTGTGCGCCGTGGCGGTCGCGGTCGTGTGCGAGGTGTCGTGCGGCGACGTGGTCGAGCAGCATCGCGGACCGGTACATCTTGCGCAGGCGGGTGCCGGCCGGGCGGCGTTCGCGGACCAGGCTGGTGAACTCGGCGGAGGACTGTGCGGTGGCCCAGGTGGCGAGGTCGTTGGCCGCGCAGGCGACGTCCGTCGCGGTGGTGAACAGGTGTCTGGTCCGCTCGAAGAGCTCCTGCTCGCCGTGGACGATGGTGACGGGTTCCCCGGTCTGCATGGGTTCGATTATGGGTTCGATCCTGCCGGCAGCGCTCCCCCGCGCCGGGGTCGGCAGCTTGTTGCCATCGTGGCCGGGTCGGGGCCGGTCGGCGTGATGCTGGCTGCATGACGACAGACGTGAACATGACGGCCGCGATCACCCCGGACGCGGCGGCTGCCGGCACCTGGCGGCTCGGCGATCGCACGGTCAACCGGGTAGGGCTCGGCGCGATGCGGCTGGTGGGCATGCCCTGGGACGAGACGCCGCGTGGGCGGGACGGCTCGACAGCGGTCCTGCGCCGGGCCGTCGAGCTCGGTGTGAACCACATCGACACCGCGGCGTTCTACTTCATGCCGCTGCGTTCGGCCAACGAGCTGATCAGTACTGCCCTGCAGCCCTATGGGGAGGACCTGACGATCACCACGAAGGTCGGGCCGTCCCGGGCCCGGGACGGCGGGTTCGAGCACATGGCGCGCCCCGACGAGCTGCGCGCCCAGGTCGAGGAGAACATCCGCCAGCTCGGCCGCGACCACCTCGACGTCGTGAACCTGCGCTGGGGCACGCGGATGGCCGGTGAGGGGCGCGAGCCCGAGTCGGTCGCCGAGCACTTCGGGGCGCTCGCGGACCTGCGTGAGGCCGGTCTGGTCCGGCACCTCGGTATCTCCAACGTGCTGCCGGAGCAGCTGACCGAGGCGATGTCCGTCGCGCCGGTGGTGTGCGTGCAGAACCAGTACGGCCTGACCAGCCGGGAGGACGAGGCGGTGCTCGACCTGTGCGGTGAGCACGGCATCGCGTTCGTGCCGTTCTTCTCGGTCGGGGCGGCGGTGCCGGGGGCCGCGCTGAGCGGTGGCCCGGACGAGACCGGTCAGGCGGAGGTGGCGGCGGTCGCCGCCGCGCACGGTGCGACCCCGGCGCAGGTCCGCCTGGCCTGGACCCTGCACCGGGGTCCGCACGTCGTCGCGATCCCCGGTACCGGGAACGTCGCGCACCTGGAGGAGAACGTCGCGGCGGGAGCCCTTCGACTGACGGGCGACGAGATGGTGCTGCTGGACGGCATCGGCACGCGATCAACGGACGTACCCGCGTCCCGGTAGCCTGACCGCCGTGAGAATCGCGGTCACCGGCTCGACCGGCATGCTCGGGAGCCAGGTCGTCGACCTCCTGGCCACCACAGGACACGGCGCCGACGGCGGCCAGCACGACGGCCCCGGGAACGGCCCTCAGCAGGTCCTGGCGCTCGCCCGCCGCCCCGACGCCGTCCTGGCCGCGCTGAGCCCCGCAGCACGCGCCTCCGGCGTCGTCGTGCCGGTCCATGCCGACTACGACGACGCCGGCTCGCTCCGGGCGGCCCTGCGCGGGGTGGACGTCCTGGTGTTCGTGTCCGGCGACGGCGAGGCCGCACGGATGCTGGTCCAGCACGAGAACGTGGTGCGGGCCGCGAGCGCCTGCGGGTTGGGGCATGTGGTGTATCTGAGCGGTGTGGACGCTGATGTGGCGTCGCCGTTCTGCTACGCGTTCACCAACGGGCGCACGGAGCAGCTGCTGGTGGAGAGCGGGCGGCACCATGACCTGACGGGGCCGGAGGCGTTCACGTTCGAGGGTCTCGCGGGTGTGCTCACCGGGATCGCGGGGATCCCGGTGAGCTACACCGACGTGCCGGCGGGGTTGCTGGTCGAGGAGCTGGCCAGGTCCGGGGAGGACCCGTGGTGGACGTATGCGTACTCGACGATGTTCGCGTCGGTCCGTGAGGGCCGCTGGGGCGCGGTGTCGGGCGAGGTGCTCAGGCTCACGGGGCGGGCGCCGTCGTCCGTCACGGAGGTCCTGGCTACTGCCTGACTGCTGTTTACCGGTACTGCGCGACGATCGGGCAGTCCATGGGGTTGGCCTCGCCGAGCCCCACGCGGTTGAGGTAGGCGGTGATGATGCCGTAGGACTCGAACAGCCCGGTCTCGGTGTAGGGGATGTCGCGCTCGGCGCAGAACGCCCGCACGATCGGCCGGACCTGCTTCAGGTTGACGCTGGCCATCCGCGGGAAGATGTGGTGCTCGATCTGGTAGTTCAGGCCGCCCATGGCGATGTCCGTGAACCAGCCGCCGCGGATGTTGCGGGAGGTGAGCACCTGGCGGCGCAGGAAGTCGATCTTGAGGTCCTTGGGCAGCAGCGGCATGCCCTTGTGGTTCGGCGCGAAGGTCGCACCCATGTACAGGCCGAACGTCGCGAGCTGCACGGCCATGAACGCGGCGCCGAGCGCGGGCCCGAGTGTGAGGAACACGAGCGTCGGGAACCCGATGAGCCGCAGGGCCATGAGCCCGGCCTCCGCGCCACGGTGCTTGATGGCGGGCGTCGTTGCGAGGCTCTGGATGGCGGTGAGGTGCAGCGACGGGCCGAACAGCGTCAGCAGCGGGAAGAACAGCCAGCCCTGGCGGCGGGTGAACCAGCGCATGAAGCCGGTGCGCCCGACCTCCTCGCCCGGCACGAATACGAGCGTGCCGGTGGCGATGTCGCCGTCCTTGCCGATCACGTTGGGGTTGCCGTGGTGCTTGTTGTGCTTGCGGGCCCACCAGCCGTGGCTGAGGCCGACGACGAGGTTGGCGACGATCCGCGCGGCCCACTCGTTGTGCCGCCCCGAGCGGAAGATCTGCAGGTGCCCGGCGTCGTGGCCGAGGAACGCGCCCTGGGTGAACACGATGCCGAACAGGACTGCCACGAGGAGCTGCCACCAGGTGTCGCCCAGCGTCAGCAGCAGGGTGAACGCGAGCGCCAGGCCTGCGGCGAGGAAGGCGGCGCGGGCCGCGTACCAGCCGACGCGACGCCCCATCAGGCCGGCGGCGGTGGCGCGCTCGGCGAGATCGAAGTAGTCGTTGGTCTGCTGGTTGCGCGCGGTGCGTGCTGGGCGGGGCTGGCGGGCCGAGCGAGGCGGCGCTTCGGTCGTGGTCGTCATGGGTGTCAACCTAGGAACCGGGTTGTCGGTTGCGCGTCACCCATGGGAGCCAATCTCACCCCCTACGTGAGTAGTGGGTGGTGTCCCCTACCCGATCAGCGCTATGCGAGCAGCGGGTGCTCGTCCTCGCCGACGGGGAGGGTCGCTGAGATCTCGAAGCCGCCGCCGGCGGTGGGGCGGGAGGTGACCGTGCCGCCGAGGGCGGCCGCCCGTTCGCGGATGCCCGCCAGGCCCAGCTGGGCGCCCGGGGTGGGTTCCTCGCTGCGTGCGGGGGCCGTGTTGGTGATGCGGACGCGCAGGTCGTGCCCGTCCTCGGTGACGGTGACGGCGATCGCCGAGCCCGGAGCGTGCCGCAGGGCGTTGCTGAGGGCCTCCTGGACGACGCGGAAGCCGGTGAGCCCTACTGCGTCGGGGACCACCGCTTCCGTGCCCACGTAGGTGATCTCTGCGCCTGAGGCGCGGGTCGCTCTGACCAGCTCGGCGATGTCGGGCAGGCCTGGCATCGGTGCGGTGGGTGCGGTGTCCTGGCCGCGCAGAAGGCCGAGCAGTCCGCGCATCTCACCCAGGGCACGCCGGGAGGAGGCGGCGATCTGCTCGAACTCCTGCTGGATCGCGTCGTCGAGGCCGGGCTGCCGGTAGCGCGCGGTCGAGGCCTGGACGGTGATGACCGACATGCTGTGCGCGACGACGTCGTGCAGCTCGCGGGCGATCCTGTTGCGTTCCTCGAGCTCCCGGCGCCTGCCCGCCTCGGCGGCGCTCAGCCGTTCGGCCTGTTCCATGCGGACGACGCTGAGGATCCACAGGCGCACGAGCACGCCGACCAGGGCTATCCCGCCGCTCAGGGAGACCAGCACCACACCGTTGGCACCGGCGGACGCGGTGGCGTCGCCGACGATCAGCGCGGGGGCGAGGACCGTCATCATGGCTCCCGCGAGCCAGAGGGACGCGGCCCAGTACCAGGAGTGGCGCAGGGCGAGCACGAACACCGTCAGGCAGTGCGTGAGCAGCACGGTGACCGGCCACGGCCAGGGCCACTCGGGGGCCGCGCCGGCGGTCACGATCATCAGCCCGAGCGCGGCCGGGATGGACGCGCCGAGCCCTGCCCAGGCCCAGCGCACCGCCATGATCGCGGCGGCGCAGTGCACGATGGTCAGGGCCATGGCGGCTACCGGGTGGGTGTCGTACCCGGACGCGGTCACGGGCCAGCCGACGGCGACGAGCGCCACCGCGGCGACGGAGACCACCGTCCACATCCAGACGACCTCGCGCCGCGCGATCGAGAACGTGCTGAGGTCCAGCCGGGTCAGCGCGCGCAGCCGCCAGTACCGGACGCCACGGCTGGCCGCGACGACGGCTCCCGGCACCTGTGGACGAGCATGTGGGTGGTCCATTCTCTGCAGGTTATGCGGCGCACGTGTGCGGCGCGTCACCCGCGAGAGGTATCCGGCGTCATACTTTCGGGTTTCCTTGTCTGGCGTCGGTTACGTTGGTCCCATGCCCCCAGCTCCCGACGTTGCCGATAGTGCGATCCGGGTGCTGATCGTCGACGACCAGTCGATGATCCGGGCCGGGTTCGCCGCCCTCCTGGACGCCCACGAAGGGATCACGGTCGTCGGCACTGCCGAGGACGGCCTGGGGATCACCGACGTCGTGCGCCGCACGCAGCCCGACGTCGTGCTGATGGACATCCGCATGCCGAAGGTCAACGGGCTCGACGCGACCCGCACGATCATGGCCATGCCCGGCACACCGCCGAAGGTGATCATGCTGACCACCTTCGACGCCGACGACTACGTGTTCTCGGCCCTGCGCGCGGGAGCGAGCGGGTTCCTGCTGAAGGACTCCCCGCCCGAGGAGCTCACCCAGGCGGTCCGCGTGGTCGCCGCGGGCGAGGCCCTCCTGTCCCCGAAGATCACGCGGGCGCTCATCGCCGACTACGCGGCGCGCCCCGAGCGGCCCGCCTCGGCGGACGCCAGGCTGTCCGCGCTGACCGACCGCGAGCTCGACGTCATGAAGCTGGTCGCCGCCGGCCAGTCGAACGCCGAGATCGCCACCGAGCTGTACCTGGCCGAGCAGACCGTCAAGACGCACGTCTCGCGCATCCTGAACAAGCTCGAGCTGCGTGACCGGACGCAGATGGTGGTCTGCGCCTATGAGTCGGGCCTGGTGCGCGCGGGCCACTGACCTGTCAGAGGGCTGACAGGTCAGGGCCCGAGACGTCAGGGCGCGACACGTCAGTGGCGGGCTACTCCCCCACGTACTGCGCCAGGTGCTCGCCGGTGAGCGTCGGCTGACCCGCCCGCGCCTGCGCCACGAGATCCGCGGGCGTGCCCTCGAAGACGATGCGGCCGCCGTCGTGCCCGGCGCCCGGACCGAGGTCGATGATCCAGTCGGCGTGCGCCATGACCGCCTGGTGGTGCTCGATCACGATGACCGACTTGCCCGACTCGACGAGGCGGTCCAGGAGCGCGAGCAAGTTCTCGACGTCCGCCAGGTGCAGACCCGTGGTCGGCTCGTCCAGCACGTACACGCCGCCCTCGCGGGCCATCTCGACCGCCAGCTTGAGCCGCTGCCGCTCTCCCCCGGACAGTGTCGTCAGCGGCTGGCCGATACCCAGGTAACCGAGACCGACGTCGGACAGCCGCTCCAGGATCTTGTGCGCGGCCGGCACCGGAGCGGGACCGTCCTTGGCGAAGAACGCGGTGGCCTCGGCGACCGGCATCGCGAGCACCTCGCTGATGTCCTTGCCGCTCTCGGCGCCAGCGCCGTCGGCACCGCCGCCGAGCGTGTAGACCAGTGCCGACGCATCGAACCTCTTGCCGCCGCAGTCCTCGCACGTGGTCGCCACGGTGTCCATGAACCCGAGCTCGGTGTAGATCACGCCGGCGCCCTTGCAGGTGGGGCACGCACCCTCCGAGTTCGCGCTGAACAGCGCGGGCTTGACGCCGTTGGCCTTGGCGAACGCCTTGCGGATCGGGTCCAGCAGACCCGTGTACGTCGCGGGGTTGGACCGCCGCGAACCCCTGATCGCGCCCTGGTCGACCGTCACGACACCCGCGTCGGCCGGGAGCGACCCGTGGATCAGCGAGCTCTTCCCGGACCCCGCGACACCCGTCACGACGGTCAGCACGCCGAGCGGCACGTCGACGTCGACGTCACGCAGGTTGTGCGCGCTCGCGCCGCGGATCTCCAGCTTTCCCGAGGCCGGGCGCACGGAGTCCTTCAGCCGCGAGCGGTACCCGAGGTGCCGGCCGGTGAGGGTGTCGCTCCTGCGCAGCTCCTCGACGGTGCCCTCGAACTGGATAGTCCCGCCCGCGGACCCGGCGCCCGGACCGAGGTCGACCACGTGGTCACCGATCGCTATCGCCTCGGGCTTGTGCTCGACGACGAGCACCGTGTTGCCCTTGTCCCGCAGCTCGACCAGCAGCAGGTTCATCCGCTGGATGTCGTGCGGGTGCAGCCCGATCGTCGGCTCGTCGAAGACGTAGGTGACGTCGGTCAGCGCCGAGCCGAGGTGCCGGATCAGCTTGGTGCGCTGCGCCTCGCCACCGGACAGGGTCCCCGAGGGGCGGTCGAGCGAGAGGTAGCCCAGGCCGATCTCGGCGAACTTGTCGAGCTGGAGCTGCAGCCCCGTCAGGAGCGGACCGGTCGACGCACCCTCGTCGGTGGCGGCGAGCTTGCGTACCCAGGCGGCGAGGTCGCTGATCTGCATGGCGCACGCGTCCGCGATGTTGATGCCGTCGATCCTGGACGACCGTGCCGCCTCCGCCAGACGCGTGCCCTCGCACTCCGGGCAGGTCACGAACGTCACCGCCTGCTCCACCCACGCCCGGATGTGCGCCTGGAGCGAGTCGACGTCCTTGCTCAGCACCGCCTTGCGGACCTTCGGGACCAGGCCCTCGTAGGTGAGGTTGATGCCCTTGGCCTTGATCTTGGTGGGCTCCTTGTACAGGAAGTCCGCGAGCTCCGTCTCGGTGTAGTCGCGGATCGCCTTGTCCGGGTCCACGAAGCCCGACTCGATGTACGTGGCGACCATCCAGCCGTCGGCGTTGTAGCCGGGGATCTTGATCGCGCCCTCGTTCAGCGACTGCGAGTCGTCGAAGAACTTCGTCAGGTCCAGGTCCGAGACCTGACCCCGGCCCTCGCACCTGGGGCACATCCCGCCGTGGTAGACCTGCTCCCGCACTATGGTCTTCTCACCCGTGGACGACGTCATCACCCCGCTCGCCTTGCGCGCCGGGACGTTGAACGAGAACGCGATAGGGGGCCCGATCTGCGGCTGCCCGAGCCGGCTGAACAGGATGCGCAGCAGAGCGTTGGTGTCCGTGACGGTGCCGAGCGTGGAGCGCGGGTTGGCCCCGAGGCGCTCCTGGTCGACGACGATCGCCGTGGTCAGCCCGTCGAGCTGGTCCACCTCCGGGCGGTCCAGGGACGGCATGAACCCCTGCACGAACGCGCTGTACGTCTCGTTGATCATCCGCTGCGACTCCGCGGCGATCGTCGCGAACACCAGCGAGCTCTTGCCCGACCCGGAGACGCCCGTGAACACGGTGAGCCGCCGCTTCGGGATATCGAGGCTGATGTCCTTGAGATTGTTCTCCCGAGCGCCCTTGACGCGGATCAGGTCATGGCTGTCGGCGGGGTGGGTGTCCATGGCAGCAACACTAGGCGGGGCGCCGCGAGCGCCGCTTCTCGATATCTGACCGGTATCCGATCGGTGCAGTCCGATCGGTCGTTTCCCGCGCCCCTACAGTTGCGCTGTGAATGATGCGAGCAATGCCGCGAGCAAGGTGCCGTTCGTGCTGGTCGATGTCTTCGCGGGGCGGCCGCTGGCCGGGAACCCGGTGTCGGTGGTCCCGGACGCGGACGGCCTTCCCGTGGGGACGATGCGGGCGATCGCGCGGGAGTTCAACCAGTCGGAGACGACGTTCGTGCTCGGGGCCTCGGACGGGCGGGCGGACGTCCGGTTCCGTTCGTTCACGCCGACCGGCGAGGAGGTCGGCGGGGCGGGGCACAACATCGTCGGCGCGTGGATCTGGCTCGCGGGCGCTGGCCGGTTGCCGGCCGGGCAGGAGTCGTTCGTGCAGGAGATCGGCGACGACCTGCTCCGGGTGCGTGTCACGAGGGCCGGCGGAGCCGCTGGACCCGGGTCGGCGGGCGGCGTCGAGGTCACGATGACCCAGCTGGCGCCGGTCGCGGGCGGGGTGCTCCCCGCTGGCGCACGAGGCGGGCTGGCGGGTGCGCTCGGGATCCGGGCGGCCGACCTCGCGGACGGTTCGCCGCGGGTCATCTCGACCGGTGCCGGTCACCTGCTGACCGAGGTGCGGTCACGGGCGGTGGTGGACCGGGTGTCCCCCGACTCCCGGCGGCTGGCCGACGCGCTGCGGACGGTCGGCGCGGAGGGCTGCTACGTGTACACGCTCGAGGCCGCCGCACAGGAGGACCGGGTGGCGCCGTACGCGCGGTTCTTCAACCCGATCATGGGTATCCCGGAGGATCCGGCGACCGGTACGGCGGCTGGGCCGCTGGCGGCGCGCCTGGTCGAGGAGGGCGTCCTTGCCCAGGGGGCGACCGTGGAGATCGAGCAGGGTACGGCGCTGGGCCGGCGGAGCCTGATCCGGGTACGCGCGCTGCCGGACGGCGTGGAGCTGACCGGCAGTGGCGTCGTCTCGGCCGAGGGCGTGCTGCACCTGTGGGCGGACCAGGTCTGACCCGCCCCGCCGGCCCGCCGGCCCGGGTTCAGAGCTGCTTGATGCGGACCGTGTTGCCCGCCGGGTCGCGGAAGGCGCAGTCCCGGAAGCCGTAGGGCTGGTCGATGGGCTCCTGCATGACCTCGGCGCCGCTGGCCGCCACCCGTTCGAAGGTGCTGTCGAGGTCGCTGGCGCCCAGGATGACGGCGGCGTAGGTGCCCTTGGCCATCATCTCGGCGACGGTGCGGCGTTCGGTGTCGGTGACGCCGGGGTCGGCGGCGGGCGGTGTCAGGACGATGGACGTGCCGGACCCGCCTCCGGGACCCACGGTGATCCACCGCATGGCGCCCTGGCCGACGTCCAGGAGGACCTCGAAGCCGAGAGCGTCACGGTAGAAGGCGAGCGAGGCCTCCGGGTCGGTGTGCGGGAGGAACGTCTGGTGGATGCTGATGCCGGTGTCTGTGCTCATGGCAGTCACGCTATGGCCGGTCAGGTGGTGCGCGCTTCTCGATTCCTGACCGGACTCTTGGCCAGGTTCCGGACCGGTCTGGTGACCTGCTTCGCGATGCACGCAGGGAGGCCGGCAGTGTCGATCGACTCGGCCGCGAGCAGCGGGTCGTTGCGGTAGACGCTCGGCGGTACACCGACCAGCTCGGTGAAGCGCGTGCTGAAGGTCCCCAGCGAAGAGCAGCCGACGGCGAAGCAGACCTCGGTGACGCTGAGGCCGCCGCGGCGCAGCAGCATCATGGCGCGCTCGATGCGGCGCGTCATGAGGTAGCTGTACGGGGACTCGCCGTAGGCGGCCTTGAACTGCCGCGACAGGTGTCCGGCCGACATGTGGACCCCGGCCGCGAGCGCCTCGACGTCCAGGGGCTGGGTGTACTCGCGGTCCATGCGGTCGCGCACCCGGCGGAGCAGGGTGAGGTCGCGCAGGCGCTGGGTGTCGGAGGCCGTGCTGGCGGGGGTCTCGCTGGTCACGGGTGTGATGTTGCCACGGGACGCCGGTTCGCGGTGGGCGGGCGGGTTCGGCCCTCCCGGTCAGTTCTCCTGGAGGAAGTCGTCGGTGAGGGTCAGCTCGGAGCCGTCGTGCCCGTGCACCACCAGGTGGTCGGTCTCGAAGGTCACCTCTATCTCCTCGGCGGTGTGGTGCTCGAGGTCGGTGAACGGGCTGGCCACGTAGCTGATGCGCGGTCCGAGCTCAGGGTCCTTGTGCGCGACCCACAGCACGCCGCCCGGTGACCCGTCGTCGCGCAGCTGGACGCACAGCGGGCCCGCGGCCTGGTCCGGGTCCGGGTCCGGGTCGCACACCTCGTGCACGAGGCGTGGCTGGAGGTGGTCGGCCACGACGGACCAGACGCCGACGCCGACCAAGGCGATCGCCGCACCGGACAGGGCACCCAGGAGGAAGCGTTTCACGCGGCCGACCCTAGCGGGTCGGGGGGATCGCGCGGACCCGCGATAGGTGCTCCCACCAGCCAGGATTCCAGGATTCGTCGCCGGAACCGGGAACAAACATGCCGGTTTCATCCGTTACCAGTCAGTGGAATGAGCATCTGTCCTACGACCTGACTCGCTCCGGTCCGGATGCCGGTCCAGCACCTTCACAGGGTGTTCCCGGCGTTTCCGGATCGGCTCGCGCGATGCTGCTCACCCGGCCCCCTACGAGTGGAGGACCATGTGACGACACCCGCTGTACTGCCCCGCCTGCGCCCCGTACCCGGACCCGGCGAGACCCCTGGTCCGCTGATGATCGTCGTGGGCGGCGTGCCAGGAGCCGGTAAGAGCACCCTGCTGGCGAGGGTCGCCGACGACGTGCCCCGCACCGTCGTGCTCGACCCCGACCGCTACCGGCGCGGGATCGCCCGGCGGCTGCCGTCCTTCGTCCCGTACGGCACCTACCGGTGGGCGGTGCACACGCTGCACGCCGTCGAGACGATGGCCCGCCTCGCGCGCGGCCCACGCTCCGCCGCCCCGGTGCTGGTGCACGACACCGCTACCCGGGCCCGGCGCCGGGAGACCCTTGGCGTCCTCGCGCGGCTGCGCGGCTGGGACCCCGTGCTCGTGGCAGTGGACGTCTCCCTGGCCGAGGCGCTCGACGGCCAGCTGGACCGCGGCCGGGTGGTGCAGCCAGAGGAGTTCGTGCGGCACTGGGAACGGTGGACGGCGCAGCGCTCGGCGCTCGCGGCCTCGGACGGCGGCCCGCGCGGCCCGTGGTCCGGCGTGTACCTGATGGCGCGCTGCGACGCGTACCGGCGGGTTCGCGAGATGGCCAGACGGCGCTCGCTGGTGCTGGCGGCGGCAGGGCCCGGCACAGCCGAAGCCCCGACCGGCGCGGTCGACCAGCCGTGCGCCGCGTAGCTTCCTAGACGGGCCGACGCCGCGGGCTGTGCCCGATCAGCGCCGGTAGGCGGCCTGGACCACGTTCCGGGCCGCCACCGACAGGGCCTCGCCGTCCTGCGTCGCCCTGTCCACGAGCGCCGTGTACGCGGTCTCCATGTCGACGTCGAGCTGGTGGGCCAGCACGCCCTTGGCCTGCTCGACGACCACGCGGCCCTCCAGCGCACGGGCGAGGCGGTCGGCGACGGCGCCCTGCTCGAGGCGCTCGGGCTGGACCAGGACGAGCGCCGCCATGTCCGCGAAGGACCGGGCGGTCGCCGCCTGCTCCTCGTCATGGGCGCTGCTGCGGTGGCTGAACAGGTTGAGGCCGCCCAGCACGCCGTCGCGCCAGCGCAGCGGGTAGGCGTGCACGGCGTTGAAGCCCGCCTGGACGATCGCGGGCCCCACCTCCGGCCACTGGGCGCGCAGCGTGTCGGCCCCGACCTCCTCGACCACCTCGCCGGTGCTCAGCAGGTCCACGCACGGGCCCTCGACCACCTGCGCCTGGTAGAGCTCGAGTTCCACGGTTGCGTGGGACGTGGCGCTCAAAAGCTCCAGCGCGCCGCTCGGCGTGCGGACCAGGAGGCCTGCCGCGTCGCAACCCGTGAACCGGGCGCTGTCCCGCACTATGCGATAGAGCAGGTCCGTCACGTCGTGGTCGCCCAGGAGCGCGGACGTGGTCAGCGCCAGCGTGTCGGCGGGAGTACGGGGGTTCATGGCTCCTCGGTTCGTGGTTGCTGGTTCGAGACGATGCCGTCGGAGGCCGTGCCGTCATCGGAGTCCTCGTCGTAGGAGAAGGACAGCCTGCGTGCCAGGACGTCGGCGACCACCGACTCGAGCGTGGACGCCCTGCCGAAGGCGTGCGCGCGCAGGACGGCCAGGGCGTCGGCGGGCGCTATCCCGAGCTGGGCGACGACGACCCCGGTCGCCTGGTGCATGTGCGCGCGCTCCGGCCAGGTCGGCTGGGAGCTGACGTCCGCGGTGTCGGGGTCGCCGAGCAGAGCGGCGCCCGCCGCGTCGGCGAGGAACTGCGCCTCCTCCAGCGACCGGGCCAGCTCTCCGTCCCTGAGGTAGAGCGTCAGGACGCCGACGACGCGGCCGCTCGGCCGCATCGGGACGGCGTACACCGTCACCGGTCCGTCGATGTCGGCCGCCATGGTGGCGAAGACCGGGTACGCCGCGTCGTCGTCATCGTCCGCACGATCCTGCGGGTGGCCCTGGTGTCCCCCGGGCCCGGAGTGCCCCTCGTGGCCGTCGAGGTGGGCGACGACCGTGCGGCCCTCGGCGAACGCGAGCGCCGCCGGACCCTCGCCGAGCACCATCTGGAGGTCTTCGAGCTGCGCGAACGCTGATTCCGCTGTGCGGACCGTGAGCCGTTCGGTCGCCGAGGTGAGGGTCAGGATGCCGGCGTCCGCCCCGAGGATCTCGGTGCACGCGTCACAGAGCCGGGCCGCCAGTGGCCCCCCTGTCTGGCCCGCTGCCTGCACCCGCGCCAGTGTGCGCGCGAGCAGCGCAAGGATCTCGGCACTGTCCATGAGCGTCGTGGTCCTCCCCCCTGCCCGCAAGTCTGGCACCGACCGCCCAGCTCGCAGCCTGGCTCTCACCGCCAGCCGAGACCAGGGGCGACGTGCCGCAAGATGTTCTCGATGACGTGCGCGTTGTAGTCGACGCCGAGCTGGTTGGGCACCGTCAGCAGCAGGGTGTCCGCGGCCTGGATCGCCTCGTCCTGCCGCAGGTCCTCGACCAGCTCGTCGGGCTCGCCCGCGTACGTCTTGCCGAACCGCGCGGGGCCCGTGTCGAGGTGGCCGACCTGGTCCTCGCTGTAGACCTCCATGCCGAAGTACTGGCGGTCGCGCTGGTCGGTGATCGGGAAGATGCTGCGGCTGACGGACACACGCGGCTCGAACGCGTGCCCCGCCTCGGCCCAGGCGTCGCGGAACCGCTGGATCTGCTCGGCCTGCAGCCGGTGGAACGGCACGCCCGTGTCCTCGGTCAGCAGCGTGGACGACATGAGGTTCATGCCCTGTGCCGCCGTCCACTCGGCCGTGGCGCGGGAGCCTGCGCCCCACCAGATACGCCGGCGCAGCCCCTCGGAGTGCGGCTCGACCCGCAGCAGGCCCGGCGGGTTGGGGAACATGGGGCGCGGGCTCGGCTCGGCGAACCCCTCGCCGTCGAGCACCTCCAGGAACCGGGCGGTGTGCTCGCGCGCCAGGTCGGCGGCGCCGTCGTCCTTGGGTGCGGGCTCGTAGCCGAAGTGCCGGTAGCCCTCGACGACCTGCTCGGGTGACCCGCGGCTGATGCCGAGCTGG
The DNA here is from genome assembly GCF_040639635.1 of Promicromonospora sp. NPDC023805. Classification (NCBI taxonomy): domain Bacteria; kingdom Bacillati; phylum Actinomycetota; class Actinomycetes; order Micrococcales; family Promicromonosporaceae; genus Promicromonospora; species Promicromonospora sp. NPDC023805. The sequence goes on from NZ_JBFAAH010000024.1 coordinate 83,559, forward strand.
AGCCGTCCGCCGGAGATCAGGTCCGCCGACCCGGCGTCCTCCGCCATGTACAGCGGGTTCTCGTAGCGCATGTCGATCACGCCCGTGCCGATCTCGATGCGGCTGGTCCGTGCCCCGACCGCCGCGAGCAGCGGGAACGGCGAGGCGAGCTGGCGTGCGAAGTGGTGCACGCGGAAGTAGGCGCCGTCGGCGCCCAGCTCCTCGGCGGCCACGGCGAGGTCGATCGACTGCAGCAGCGCGTCCGACGCCGAGCGTGTGCCCGACTGCGCATGCAGCGTCCAGTGACCGAAGGACAGGAACCCGATGTTCTTCACGCTGACCTCAACTCCTTACGTGGCGGTGGTCCGTCCCGAGACCGCGGGAACGTTCCCGAACCGTTATCGGCAGGTGGGCATCGTTTCGTGCTTCCCGAGCGTCTCTACCAGTGTGAGCAACAGTGTGAACAACAACCTTCAGTACCGCACCGACGACCGTCGCACCCAGCCGGACCCCGTCCGCTGGTGGATTCCCCTCGTCGCCTCCACGGGCGCCCTGCTCGTGCTCGTTCTCGGCACCGCCGCGGTGGTCAGCAGCCTGGTGAACGCCACCATCAGCAGCATCGGCTGAGCTGCGCGCTCGCCAGACACGGATCGGCCCGGACGTCAGCGACGTCCGGGCCGATCCACGTCTCAGGCCTGCTTGCGCACCGCGTCCGCCACCGCCTCCGCCACCCGGTGGTCGAAGACACCCGGGACGATGTACGCGCTGTTCAGCTCGTCCGGCCCGACGACATCGGCGATCGCCACCGCGGAGACCCGCAGGAGCTCCGTCGTGATGTCCTTGGCACCCGTGTCCAGCAGGCCACGGAACAGCCCCGGGAACGCGAGCACGTTGTTGATCTGGTTCGGGTAGTCGCTCCGACCGGTCGCCACCACCGCCGCCGTCTGCGAGGCCTCCAGCGGGTCGACCTCCGGCGTCGGGTTCGCCAGCGCGAACACCACCGCACGCTCGGCCATCTGCGCGATGTCCGCCCCCGACAGGATCCCGGCCGCCGAGACCCCGATGAACACGTCGGCGCCCTTCAGGCCCTCCTGCAGCGTGCCGGCGAACCCGTCGACGTTCGTGTTGTCCACTATCCAGCGCCGGTGCGGGTCCTCCGTCACGACCCCCTGGTGCAGGGCGCCGTCCCGCCCGAACGCCACGATGTGCCGCGCACCCTGCGCCTTGAGCAGCCGGATGATCGCGTTGCCCGCCGCCCCGACGCCGGACACGACGATCCGCACGTCCTCCAGCTTCTTGTCGACCACCTTGAGCGCGTTGATCATCGCCGCGAGCACCACGATCGCCGTGCCGTGCTGGTCGTCGTGGAAGACGGGGATGTCGAGCTCCTCGCGCAGCCGCGCCTCGATCTCGAAGCAGCGCGGCGCCGCGATGTCCTCCAGGTTCACGCCCCCGTAGACGGGCGCTATCGCCTTCACGATCCGCACGATCTCGTCGGTGTCGGTCGTGTCCAGGCACACCGGCCAGGCGTCCACCCCGCCGAACTCCTTGAACAGGGCCGCCTTGCCCTCCATGACGGGCAGCGCGGCGGCCGGGCCGATGTCGCCCAGGCCCAGCACCGCCGTGCCGTCCGTGACCACCGCTACCGTGTTGCGCTTGATCGTCAGCCGGCGGGCGTCCTCAGGGTTCTCCGCGATGGCCAGGCACACCCGCGCCACACCCGGCGTGTACGCACGCGACAGGTCCCGGCGCGTCTTGAGCGGCACCTTGTTCGTGACCTCGATCTTGCCGCCCAGGTGCATCAGGAACGTCGAGTCGCTCGACTTGAGCACCTCGGCGCCCTCTATGGCGTTCACCGCGGCGACCACGCGCTCGCCGTGCTCCGCGTCGATCGTGTCGCACGTGACGTCCACGACCAGCCCGTGCGACGTCGAGTGCGCGATGTCCACCCCCATCACCGCGCCTCCGGCGTCCGCTACCGCCGCTACCACCGAGCTCGTGGCACGCTGCGACGCTGCCACCTCCACGCGCAGGGTGATCGTGTAGCTCGGGCTGGGCAACGACATCGTGGTTCTCCTCGGTGATCCGGTGCTACCGGGCGCGGCACTGCGCACGAGGAGATTCCTACCGCCACGGCGTGACGTGCGCCACATGGGCCCGCCATGCGGACGATCCGGCCCGCGGCCGACGGAAGATGGTGCCGTGAAGATCGCCATCGACTCCCCCGTACGCGACGACGTCGGCCGGCTCCTCGACGAGCACCTCACCGACATGTTCGCCACCTCACCCGCCGAGAGCGTGCACGCCCTCGACCACTCCGCGCTGCTCGCCCCGACGATCACCTTCTGGACCGCACGCGACGACGACGGCACCCTGCTGGGCTGCGGAGCCCTGAGCCGGCTCGACGCCCCTGGCGACCCGGCCGGCGCCGGACCGCACGGCGAGATCAAGTCCATGCGGACCGCCGCGCGCGCCAGGGGCCGCGGCGTCGCCTCAGCGCTGCTGAGCGAGGTGCTGGCCGAGGCGCGCCGGCGCGAGTACACCCGGGTCAGCCTGGAGACCGGACCGCAGGACTACTTCGCCTCCGCACGCAGGCTGTACGCCCGGCACGGATTCACGGAGTGCGGCCCGTTCGGGAGCTACACCCTCGACCCGTACAGCGTGTTCATGACCCTCGAGCTGCGCGCGTCGCAGATTCAGGCCACGGCTCACCCCGAATCCGCAGGCGGCCCCGCACGGCAGTGAGCCGCCCCAGGAGCGCCGCGCGGGTGACCGTCAGGCGGCCAGGTCCACCACGATCAGCGCGTAGTTGTCAGGCGCACCGGCTTGTTCGACGGCGTCGGCGATCGCCTGCCCGACGTCGTCCGGGTCGCCCGGCGCCACCATGAGGGTCGCGAGGTGGCCGGGTTCGAGGACGGCGTGGATGCCGTCGCCGGTGAGGATCAGGCGGTCGCCGGGGCGGACGGCGGTCGTGGCGAGGTCGGGGCCGGCGTTGGTCTCGGCGTGGCCCCCCGTCCCGGCCGGGACGATCGCGCGGTTGAGGAGGCTGCGGTCCTCGTGCGAGCGAGCCTCGTCCGCGGTGAGCCGGCCCTCCTCGATCAGTGCGGCGACCACCGTGTGGTCCCGGGTGAGCTGCTCTGCCCGGCCGTCGCGCACCAGCCAGAGGCGGGAGTCGCCGACGTGGGCGCTGAGGAGGGTCGAGCCCACCAGCAGCGCGGCGGTGAGGGTGGTGCCGAAGTGGTCGGGGTCGGTCAGCGCCGAGGCCTCGGCGGTGAGCGTGCGTTCGGCTTCGGCGACGGCGGCGAGAAGAGCCGCTGAGGGATCTCCGTCGGTCTCGTCCCAGGGCGTGTCCAGGGCGGTGAACGCGCTGACGGCCAGCCCGGCCGGGACGGCGCTCTGGTGGGGTCCGAAGCCGTCGGCGACGATGAACAGGGAGTGCCCGGCGTGGAGCGCGTCCTGCTGGGCCGGGCGGATCCCCTGCCCGAGCCGCGAGGCACTGCGGGCGGTGAGCGTCGGTCCTGTGGTGGCCATGGTGGTCTCCTTCGTGCGCAGGTGATCGACGAGAGAGGCGACGACGGAGCGCCGGGAGGCGGTGTCGGCCTCGGCCTGCCTCCAGAAGGCGGTGATCTCCGCGGCGGCAGCGCCGGGCGGCAGGGCCGCGACTGCCCGGATCCGCGCGAGCGGCATCCCGATCAGGCGCAGCCTCGCGACCAGGCGGGCCTGGTCGAGCTGCTCCGGCGCGTACCAGCGGTACCCGTTGAACGGGTCCACCCTGCTGGGGGCGAGCAGGCCGAGGTCGTCGTACAGCCGCAACGCCTTCGGCGTCAGGCCGGACATCCGGGCGAACTCGCCGATGCTCAGCTGCTCCACGTCACCATCCTCGTCCCCGACGAGGGTCGCCGGTGTCCAGGAGGCTGACGCTTCCCCCAGGGTGAAGGTCAAGGGGACGCCGCGATCACAGCCTTCGGGGCACCGGGATGCGGTCCAGGTCGGCCGCTACGGTGAGCTCGCCGTCGAACACCGTGCGTGCCTCCTTCTCGAACTCCTCCGGGTCCGTGTACCGCTGCGAGAAGTGGGTGAGCACCAGGCTGCGTACGCCGCACCGCGCGGCGACGGTCGCCGCCTGCAGGGCCGTCAGGTGCCCGTGGTCGCGCGCGAGGTCCCTGTCGCGGTCCAGGAACGTCGACTCGATGACGAGGAGGTCGACGCCGTCGGCGAGGCTCCACACCGCGTCGCACAGCCGGGTGTCCATCACGAACGCGAACGACTGCCCCGGTCGCGGGTCGCTGACGTCCTCGACCCGGACGGTCCCGTGCGCGGTGTGCAGCGCACCCTCCTGGGCCAGCCGCCCGACGTCGGGTCCGGTGATGCCGGCGGCGGCGAGCCGGTCGGGGTCCATCCGGCGGCCGTCCGGCTCGTCGAGCCGGTACCCGTAGGCCTCAAGGGAGTGGTCGAGGCGGGCCGCCCGCAGGACCGCGGGGCCGTGCACCTCCCCTGGTACGCGCGGCACGACGCCGTCGTCGGACAGGCCCTGCAGCGCGAGGCGCTCCTGGTGGTAGTACGCGGTGGAATCGCACAGCGCCTCGATCCAGCGTCTGCCCGACGCCGGGAACGTGACGGGCACGGTGTGCGGCACGGCGTCGAGGCTGATCCGCTGCACGACGCCGGCCAGGCCGAGGCTGTGGTCGCCGTGCAGGTGGGTGATCGCTATCCGCGTCAGGGCGGTCGCGGAGATGCCCGAGTGCAGCATCTGACGCTGGGTGCCCTCACCGGGATCGAACAGGATCACCTCGTCGTCCCAGAACAGCGCGTAGCCGTTGTGGTTGCGGGTCCTGGTGGGCACCTGGCTCGCCGTGCCGAGGGCGACGAGCTCGCGGCTGGCGAGCCGGTGGTTAGCGGGGCGCTGGAACACGTTCGCATTGTGTCCCGAAGACACCGGAACCGGCACGAGAAAACTGCATGACGGAGGTGTTGGCACGCATTTTCAAAAGATCACCCGCATCCGGGAAGCAGATTCACCGGGTCACAGCCATACTTCGCCTGAGCCAGTACGAGGACGGCCCAGCCGAATCCGAGCAGCATGGCTCCGCCAACAAGGATGTTGAGGACCGGATAGTTCCCGTCCTGCAGGACGGGAGCCAGCGCCAGGGCGGCCCCCGCAAGGAGGCAACCGAGTGTCACAATGGTGATTGGGCTGGTCAGAGCGTCGGAACCGGTCGGTTCGGACCACCCGAACCGGCCCCCGAAGAGCGTCAGAGCGACGTACGGAAGAGCGAAACCGAGCGCGGCGATCGCGCGCCAGTCCATGATCGAGAGCTTCGACAACACCATGACCTCCCCTTTTGACCCACCCCAGACGGTGGCCAAACACCCACTACAAGTGTTAATAATCGGGGGGCGGTCCGCTATCTTTGGTAGTGATTTTCACAAAATCCGACATATTCGTACGATCTCCACTTTCAGGACTTCCGCGCTGATGGCACCCTGTGGCGCGTCGTAGCGCCACAGGCGGCACGGCTGTCGAGAAGGGACGCGCATGGCGAGGGACGAACGCGTAGGCAAGCCCGCGTACGCAGCGGTGTCCACACGGATCACCGGCATCCGGGTGGCTCGGGCGCGCTTGCGCGAGATCGCCGTCGTGCGGGTCGACGAGCGGGGCGCGGTCGTCGACGAGTGGTCGGCGGTCCTGCATCCGGACGGGGCGTGGATCGCGCTCGCCGACGTCGCCTCCACCCTGCGCGAACGCCTCTCGCAGATGGCGATCATCACCCACAACGGCCGGCTCGGCATCGAGGTGCTGCGGGCCGAGCTGTCCCACCTGGGGTGGCAGCTGCCCGCGTTCGCGCAGCTGACGACGGTCGACGCGAGCTATCACTACCTGCCGGGCCTGGTGCACCGGCGGCTGTCGGACTGCTGCACGGCCGCAGGGGTCCCGTTCGAGGGCGGCGGCGTCCCGCCGCACACGAGTCCTGTGAACGAGGCCCGCGCCACCGCGGGGCTGCTGAGCCGGTTCCTGCAGAGCGGGAACGGGACGTCCGACCTGCCGGAGCTGCTGCAGGTCACGCTGCGGGCCTGGGTGTACCCCTGGCCCACCGGGCCCAGCCGGGCGGCCGAACCGCCTCGCCCCTGGCCTGGCCGACGGGGCCCCGGCATCCTCACGACGCTGGGGGGACAGCCGCTGGCCGACGCGATCTCCGCCGTGGCCGACGTGCACACCCACGGTTACCTGGCCCTCGTCGCGGAGATGCTCCAGGACGGGCGCCTCACGCCCGAGACGTCCGCGGGGCTCGCCGACGCGGAGCCGCTCTACCGGCTCACGCCCGAGGCAGCCGCCGACATCCGCGGGAAGTTCTTCGACGCGCTGGTACGCCAGGCGATCGCCGCCGACCGGTACCACCTGGACGCCCGGCAGGAGCTGTGGCGGGTCGCGGACACGATCGGCTGCCCACGGGACGCGGTGATCGAGCCGATCGTCGAGGCGACCCCCGTCGACTTCCCCAAGCTGGACGACGACACCGGGGCCAAGAAGCCCACCGACGGCCGCAGCGTGGCGACGCCGGCCCAGATGCGGGCCTGGGCCATCGCCAACGGGTTCGACGTCGAGGGCTACATCCGGCTGCCCTGGTCGATAGTGCGGGCCTTCGAGGAGGCGCACGCGGAGCCTGTGGACCGGACCGCGCGTATGACGTCGTTACAGGCCCTACCGACGAACGAGCGGCCGACCCTCGACCAGTCGGTGCTCGACCGGGTAGCCCGCGAGCGGCCGATCCTGCGATCGGGCCCGCTGCCGAACCCGCATCCGGCTCCCCGACTGGGCCGGGAGCAGGGCCTCGGCGGCGAGCTACCCCAGCTCGAGTTCGACCGCCTGGAGACCCCGCCCGTCGGCAATCCGGTCGTCTGACCTGGCCGGCCTTCGTTCAGCACAGCACGTGCTGTGCTGAACGCTGCTCAGGCGTCCGGGAAACCCTTCGGGTTCTTGGACTGCCAGCGCCAGGTGTCCGCGCACATGTCGTCGATCGTCCTGGTCGCGCGCCAGCCGAGCTCGGTGTTGGCGCGGGTCGGGTCGGCCCAGAACGCGGGCAGGTCACCGGCCCTGCGCGGGCCGATCTCGTACGGCAGCTCGTGGCCGACGGCCCGCTCGAACGCCTTGAGCAGCTCCAGGACCGACGTCCCCGTACCGGTACCCAGGTTGAACGCGCGCGCCGGCTCGGCCATGGCGTCCAGGTGCTCGAGCGCCGCCACGTGCCCGGCCGCGAGGTCGGTGACGTGCAGGTAGTCCCGCTCGGCGGTGCCGTCCGCGGTCGGGTAGTCGTCCCCGAACACCGTCAGCCTGTCCCGGCGCCCCACTGCGACCTGCGCGATGAACGGCATCAGGTTGTTCGGGATGCCCTGCGGGTCCTCGCCGATGTCGCCGCTCTCGTGCGCGCCGACCGGGTTGAAGTACCGCAGGAGCGCCACCTTCCAGCCCTCGGAGATCTGCGCGATGTCCGTCAGGACCCGCTCGATCATCACCTTGGTCTGCCCGTACGGCGACGAGGACGACAGGTTCTCGTAGTCCTCCCGGTACGGCACCGGGGCCTTCTCGCCGTAGACCGTGGCCGACGACGAGAACACCAGCTTCGTCACCCCGTACTTCTGCATCGACGAGGCCAGGGCGAACGTGGAGTCCAGGTTGTTGCGGTAGTACTCCAGCGGCTTCGTCACCGACTCCCCCACCGCCTTGTACCCGGCGAAGTGGATGACGGCGTCGATGTGCTCGTGCGCGAAGAGCACCTCGGTCTTGTCGATGTCCGTCAGGTTGAACGCATGGATCGGGATCGCGCGGCCCGCGAGCGCCTCCAGGCGGCCCTGCACGGAGGGCTTCGAGTTGGAGAAGTCGTCGACGACCACGACGTCATGACCGGCGGCTACCAGGGCGAGGACGGTGTGTGAGCCGATGTAGCCGGCTCCACCCGAGACGAGAACGCGCATGATCCCAAACTACCGGCTGACTGGACCTTGCTGGTCCGGGCCTTTCCGGTCCAGGCCTTCCCGGTTCACGCAGACAGCGGTAACCTCCGGCCCGTGACGGTGTTCGAGGCGATGCTCCTGTTCGCACTGGTCGCGATCCCGCTGACGATCATGCCCGGCCTCGACAGCGCGCTCGTGCTGCGCACCGCCGTCGTGAGCGGCCGCCGGCATGCCTACGCAACGGCGCTCGGCATCAACGCGGGCGTCCTGGTCTGGGGAGTGGCCGCCGCGGTGGGTGCGACGGCGGTGCTCGCCGCCTCCGCGACCGCGTACCGCGCCCTCACGCTGGCAGGCGCCGGCTATCTCCTGTGGCTCGGCGGGCAGATGCTGTGGTCCAGCTTCCGCCCTGGCCGCTACGACGCGCTGCCCGACGCCGCCCTGACCCGTGACGCCCCGGCTGACGCCGACCCCGCCACCGGACGGTCGGCATGGCGCTCGTTCGCCCTCGGTGCCACGACCAACCTCCTGAACCCGAAGGTCGGCGTCTTCTACCTCGCCACCATCCCCCAGTTCCTGCCCGACGACGTACCGCACCTGCTCATGGGCCTGCTGCTGGCCGTAGAGCACGACGTCCTCGGGTTCGCCTGGCTGGCACTCCTCATCAACGCCGCCGGCCTGGCCCAGCGCTGGCTCTCCGGGCGCGCCATCGCCCGCGTCACCGACCGGGTCACCGGCGTCGTGCTGCTCGCCTTCGGCGGGCGTATCGGATGGAACGCTCTCACCGGCCAGGCCCGCCCGATCTGAACGCTCCGCCCCGGACATGCGGGACCGGGCACAGTCCGTCTCGCGGGACCGGTCCCAGGCAGGCCGCCATACGTTGCGCGCATGAATCCAACGCCCGGCAAGCGCCCCGTCAACCTGACCGTCGCGATCGTCATCCTCTGGATCCAGGCAGTCACCAACCTCGGGTTCGGCCTCGTCTTGCTCGCAGAGTTCGGTCAGGGTCCAGGCGCCGGCCTCTTCGCCGCCGCCGGGCTGGTCTCCGTCCTCGCCGCCCCGGTGTTCGTGGTCGGTGCCGTAGGCCTCACCGGCCGCAAGGTCTGGGTTCGGGTGCCGGTGATCGTTGTGGAGGGCCTGACCATCCTCAGCGGACTCGTCACCGTGGTCCTCACCGTGCTCGCCGGTGGAGCGCCCACGGCCATCGTCGGGACAGCTCTCGCCATCGTGGTGCTGCAGGGCTGCTTCTCCAAGGAGTCCGAGGCATGGCTCAACGCGACCGAGACCTCGAGCGAGGCCCCGCCCCGCGTCGCTCCCTGACCTGCGCCGTCACGCCCGATACGCTCACCACGTGGCCTACACCGAGCAGCGCACCGACTCCGAGGGCCGCACCGGCCACGTCGGCCGGTACCGCGTCGACGGGCGCCTGCGCAGCACCCGCCGCTTCACCGCCAAGCGCGAGGCGCTCGCGGAGGCCCGGCGCCAGGAGGAGGCGGGCAAGCACGCCGAATGGGTGGACCCCGCCGCCGGCCGGGTCAGCGTCGCCGAGTGGTTCGCGATCTGGCAGGAGTCCCGCGTCGACCGCGCGCCCCGGACCATCGAGGCCGAGCGTGAGCGTTTCCGGTCCCTGGTCGCGCCCGTGTTCGGTGACCGGCCGCTGCGGCAGGTCACGCACGAGGACGTCGCCCGCTGGGCCGCGACGATGACCTCGCCCACCACCGGCGAGACCGCTTCGCCGGCCCGGCGCCGGGATGCGGCCCGGCTGCTCGTGGCGCTGCTCGACGCCGCCGTCGACGCGCGGCGCCTGCGCAACAACCCGGCGCGGACGCCGTCCGGCAAGGTGCCTGCCCTGCCGCGCGCGCCGAAGACCAAGCCGCACCGTTACCTGTCGCACGAGCAGCTGCGCCGCGTGGCGGACGCCGCCAGGACGCCGCAGTCCCGCACCCTCGTGCTGCTGACGGCGCTGACCGGTCTGCGCTGGGGCGAGGTCAGCGCGCTCACGGTGGCCGACGTCGACCCGCTGCGCCGTCGCGTGCGCGTCAGCAAGGCGTACACCCGTCTCGACGACGGCACCCTCCTGCTCGGCGACACCAAGACCCATGCCCGGCGCGAGGTCCCGCTGCCCGCGATCCTCGTCGCCGACGTCGCGGCGCAGGCCGCGGGCCGGACTCCCGCCGACCTCCTGTTCACCGGCACCCGGGGCGGACCCCTGCGCCGGGAGAGCTTCGACCGGTCGGCGTTCCGGCCCGCCGTCCTCGCGGCCGGCCGTGCGGTCCGCACGCTGCGCGAGGCCCTCGGCCTGCGCCCCTCCGGCCTGTACGACGACGGTGTGGTCACCGCGGTCCGTCGGCTCCAGTCCGACGCCGGGCTCGAGCCCACCGGCGTCTGCGACCCGGCGACCTGGTCCCTGGTGGCCGACGTCGACCGGGCGCGCCGGGACGGGACCCGCGGCGAGAAGGTGAGCCGCACCAGGCTGCTCACCGCGCTCTCGGGCACGACGTTGGGGCCGGGCGCCGAGGACTTCGACACCCTCACCCTGCACGACCTGCGCCACACCGCCGCGTCCCTCGCCATCTCGGGCGGGGCGACGGTCAAGGCGGTGCAGCGCATGCTCGGGCACGAGTCGCCGGTGCTGACCCTGTCCACCTACGCGGGCTTGTTCGAGGACGACCTCGACGCGCTGGGCGACACGATGAGCGCGGCGTTCCAGGCGACGTCGTTCGAGCCCTCGGCCGCATCCGCGAACGTCACCGCGATCGGCTCCGCACGGGCCTGGGCGACCGGCTGACCCGGCCGGAAGAAAACTCTCCGCACAAATCTCGCGAATCCGGGATCCTGATGTCGAGAACGTCCGACCGGCTCCGTCCCAGGAGCGAGGGCGCGCACAGCGCCCACGACTGCTCGGCCCAGCGACGGGCCCGCGACCAGGGAGAACACCATGGCGAAGTACCTGCTGCTCAAGCACTACCGGCACAACGGCCCCGCACCCGTCCCCGGTACCGAGGTCATGATGGACCAGTGGACGCCCGAGGAGATCACCGCGCACATCGACTACATGAGCCGGTTCGCCGGGAGGCTGACGGAGCGCGGTGAGTTCGTCAGCGAGGGCGCGCTCCTGCCGGAGGGCACGTTCGTCCGGTACGACGGCGAGGGCCGCCCGCCGGTGACCGACGGGCCGTTCGCGGAGACCAAGGACCTGATCGCGGGCTACATGATCATCGACGTCGAGTCCCAGGAGCGGGCGTACGAGGCAGCCGCCGAGCTCTCCGCCGCACCCGGCCAGGGCGGGCGCCCGCTCTACGAGTGGCTCGAGGTGCGGCCGTTCTTCGCCGAGCTGCAGGCCACTGCCGAGTAGATCGGGACCAGAAGCGTGCACGAGGACCGGGTGGACGACGGCCAGGTGAACGAGCTGATGCGGACGCTGGCGCCGCGGGTCCTGGGCGTCCTCGTCCGTCGCGGAGCAGACTTCGCGACGGCCGAGGACGCCGTGCAGGAAGCCCTGATCGAGGCGGTGCGCCACTGGCCAGGCAACCTCCCCGACGAGCCGAAGGCCTGGCTCCTGCGCGTCGCCGGCCGCAAGCTGATCGACGCGCAGCGCGCCGAGGCGGCCCGACGGCGGCGGGAGGAACGCGTGCACGACGAGCCGGCGTCCGGCCCTACCGAGCAGTCGGACGACACGCTGCTCCTGCTGAGCCGGTGCTGCCACCCGGCGCTCAGCCCGGCGTCGGCCATCGCGCTGACGCTGCGCGCTGTCGGCGGGCTCACCACCGCGCAGATCGCCCGCGCCTTCCTCGTGCCGGAGGCCACCATGGCGCAGCGCATCTCCCGGGCCAAGCGCACGATCACCGGTGAACGGTTCGACGCCCCCGGCGATGTCCGGGCGGTGCTGCACGTGCTGTACCTGATCTTCAACGAGGGTTTCACCGGCGAGATCTCGCTCGCCGACGAGGCGATCCGGCTGACGCGGCAGCTCGTCGCGGCCGCCGCACGGGACGCCGTGGACATCGCGGACCCCGAGGTCTCCGGCCTGCTCGCCCTGATGCTCCTGCACCACGCGAGGAGGGCCGCCCGGTACAACGCCTCGGGCGAGCTCATCTCCCTGGACCAGCAGGACCGGTCGCTGTGGGACACGGCGATGATCGCCGAGGGCGTCGACGTCCTGCAGGGGGCACTGGCCGGCGACCGGCTCGGGCCGTACCAGGCGCAGGCCGCGATCGCGGCACTGCACGACGACGCGCCCACCGCCGAGGAGACCGACTGGACGCAGATCCTCGAGTGGTACGACGAGCTGACCCGGCTCGCGGACAGCCCGGTCGTCGCCCTCAACCGGGCGGTCGCCGTCGGTCAGGTCGACGGCCCGCGTGCGGGGCTGGCCGTCCTGGCCGACGTCGACCCGAAGCTCGCGCGCTGGGACGCGGTGGCCGCCCACCTGTACGAGCGCGCGGACGACGCCGCCCAGGCGATCCGCCACTACACGATCGCCGCCGACCGGGCGACGAGCCTGTTCGAGCGGACCCACCTCATGAAGCAGGCCGCGCGGCTGCGCACCCAGCAGCAGTGAGGCGGGCTCGGCGTTCAGGAGCTGAGCGTCAGCGCGCCGTGCCGGCGTCCTGCCGGCCGCGATCGAGGTGGTGATCGAGGTGGCTCAAGTACGTGTCCAGGGCTGCGGCGCCGGCAAGCAGCGCCCGTCCGCGGTCGGACAGCCGGCCGTGCCAGTCCTCCAGCGCCGCCTCCAGCGGTTCGAGGCCACCGGCCGACCGCACCTGGGCGATCAGCGGGGCTATCTGCTGCAGGAGGTAGCCGCCGCGCCGCAGCTGGTGGGTCAGCCTGGCGTCCCGCACGGCGGCCTCGTCGTAGACGCGGTAGCCGGTCTGCGGGTCCCGGCGCGGACGCACCAGGCCGGCGCGCTCCCAGGTGCGCAGGGTCGCGGGCCTCAGGCGGAGCTGCGCGGCGAGCGGGCCGATGAACGTGTCGCGCGGGCCGGTGCGGGGCGCGGGTGTGGCGGCGGTCTCCGGGCGGGTTTCTGTGCCGGCGGGAGCCAGGTCACGCAGGGCGCCCTCGACCGCCCGGAGCGTCCGGCGGTCGTCCAGGAGCTGGACGTGGCTCTCGTCGACGAGACGGAGGGCGTCGGCGGTGTCGCCGTCGTTCACCGCTCGCATGATCGCTGTCGCCGTCTGGTGGCCGTGGCCCGGGATCAGCGCGAGGAAGGCGCGCAGGGCGCGTGCGTGCAGCGGGGTATAGGTGCGGTATCCGCTCGTCGTGCGGACGGCGGCCGGGAGGATGCCGGCGTCCTCGTAGTTCCTGATCGCCTGGGTGGACAGGCCGTGCTCACGCGCCAGGTCGATCGGCCTGAGCCGAGCAGCGCTTTGAAGCTTCGGATCCATCCACGCTCCCAGCTCGGAGGAAAGTCTCAACCGTGCCTTCAACGATACCTTTGAGGGAATGGCGACAGACCTCAAAGAGACCATCCGTCCCGTCGACCCCGCAGCGGTCATGGAACTGCTTCCGGCCCGCCCGCACATCCTCGCGCTGGGTGAACCCACCCACGGCGAGGGCACCCTGCACGCCGTGCGCAACGAGCTCTTCCGGCAGCTCGTCGAGCAGGAGGGCTATCGGACCATCGCCCTGGAGAGCGACTGCCTGATGGGCCTGCTCGTGGACGACTACGTCACCGCCGGCCAGGACACCGCTGGTGCCTCTGCTGAGGAAGAGCTCGACGACGTGATGGCACGCGGCTTCAGCCACGAGTGGGGTGCGTTCCCCGGCAACCGCGAGCTGGTGCGCTGGATGCGCTCCTTCAATGCGGGCCGGCCGGCGTCCGACCGGCTCCGGTTCGCCGGCGTCGACGGTCCGCTGGAGATCACGGCCGCGGCGAGCCCTCGGCAGGCACTGACCGCGGTGCACGGATTCCTGGCGGAGCGGCTGGGCACGGGCCTGCTCCCCTGCTCCGGCGACGCCCTCGACAGCCTGATCGGCCCCGACGGCCGGTGGACCGAACCCGCCGCCATGATGGACCCCTCTCGTTCCGTGGGGCAGTCCGCAGAGGCGCGGGAGCTGCGGCTGATCGCCGACGACCTCGTGGCGCTCCTCACCGCGTATGCGCCCGGGCTGATCGCCGCGTCCACCCCGGCCGAGTGGGAGCGGGCCCGCCTGTACGGGCGTACCGCGACGGGCCTGCTGCGCTACCACTTCTGGATGGCGGACACCTCCCCGGGTCGCATGACCTGGCTGCTCGGTGTGCGGGACGCGATGATGGCCGCCAACCTGCTCGCTCTGGCCGAGCGGGGTCCGGTGCTGGTGAGCGCCCACAACAGCCACCTGCAGCGAAACCTGAGCACCATGCGCATGTGGGACCACCCGACGCTGGAGTGGTGGGGCGCCGGGGCGCTGGTCGACGCCGAGCTGGGCGCGGGATACGCCTTCCTGGCCACGGCTGTCGGCACCATCCGGCATCAGGGCGTGGACGCTCCGCCGTCGGGCAGCGTGGAAGGCCTGCTGTACGCGCTGCCCGGGGATCACCACCTGGTCGACGCCGGCCGGCTGGCCGCCTCGCTCGGGGAGCGTCTGCCGGACGCCCGCGTGTCCCCCTGGTTCGGGTACGCCCCGCTGGACCCGGCGCAGCTGGCCGCAGCTGACGGCATCGTGTTCGTCAGGGACGCGGAGCAGCGCTGAGCGTTGGCCGCGCGACCGGGGCTCCGCGATCGACGGCGGACGAGCAGCGACGGAGCGCTCGTCCAGCGGCGCGAGGTCGCCGTAATCGATGCTCACTATGTGCTCCTGGCGACCGTTTCGAAGCGCGCAAAAGCGCCTTGAAGCGTTGATATCTAGCCGTTCTTTGGTTCAGTACGCACCCGCTTCAGGAAAGCGGGTGCGTACTTTGTGGGACGAGAAGTAGGAGTAGTATTGCCGTACTACGCGGACTACTACGAGCGCAAAATTGTGCGCGAAACTGTGGGCCGGAATGACTGAAGGATCGGGGAACAACGTGCGGGACAAGGAACGCGTCTTCCAGGCTGCCGAGGCACTGACGGCGGAAGGTGCTGCGGTCACGGTGACGAACGTGCGCGAGCGCGCAGGCTGCTCCAACGCGGCGGCGACGAAGTATCTGCGGGAGTGGCGCGACAGCAAAGCCGCGGAGAACGAAGCGCGGCAGGCCCTCCCCGAACTGCCGGCGGCGGTCACCGCGCTGGTGGAGCGTGGCGTCGACGCGTTGTGGGGCGCCGCGGTAGAGGTGGCCCGGTCCGAGCACGAGGCCGCGGCCGCCGCACAGGACGAGGCACTGACCGCCGTCGTCGGCGAGGCGGATGCCCTGGCCGCGCGGGTGGACGAGGCGGACGCGGAGCTCGCGCAGTTCCGTGCGGTACTGGAGTCGGCGCGCGAGCAGGCGCGGTCCGCCGAGGAGGACCGCGCCGCGGTGGAGAAGGAGCGGGCGGACGCCGTGGCGGCGTCGGCCCGCCTGGAGAGCGACCTGGCCGCCGTACGGCAGGCGCTCGACGTCGCACGGGACGAGCTCGCCCAGGAGCGCGCCGCAACGGCTGCGGCCGAGCGCGCACGTTCCGACGCCGAGGCGGCACGGGCGCAGGCAGACGGTGCCGCCGTCGGGCTGCGGGAGTCGCTGGCCGATGTGCGCGGGGCGCTCGAGGCCGCCCGGACCGACGCCGCCCAGGCGCATCGCGACCAGGTGGCGGCCGAGACTGGCCGCGCCGTCGCAGAGGCGGCGGTCGCCCGACTGGAGGGCGAGCTGTCCGCGTCGCGTGACGCTCTGACGTCGGCACGGGAACAGGCGGCCGAGGCGGAGGCGGCTCGCGTTGCGGCGATCGCAGCGCAGGCCCAGGCGGAGGGCACGGCGGCCGGGCTGCGGGAGGCGCTGGAGACGGCGACGGCCTCCGCGGCGGCTCCGGCGATCCCGGCGATTGTTCCTGCCGAGAGGTCGGGCAGCTGATAGGTGAGTAGTGGCGCCGGTGCCTGCCAGGCGTCGGGTGCTGACACGGTGCGCGCGGGGCTCGCTGCTGGGTGCGGGGAGATCACCCTCGCCCGGCAGCGAGCCCCGCGCGTCGGCAGGCCGGAGTGTCAGTGGCTGGTGCTGTGATGGCCTGATGAACCTTCGCGGATTTGCCACGATCAACTACTGGGCCGATGACGTCACCGCTGCCGCCGCCTGGTACACGGAGTTCCTCGGCGTCGAGCCGTACTTCCAGCGACCCGGCCCGGACGGGGCCATCGCCTACGCCGAGTTCCGGATCGGCGACAACGAGGCAGAGCTCGGCCTCGTCAGCAGGGCCTTTGCCCCGCCCGGACTCCCCGCCGAGCCGGGCGGTGCGCTCATGTACTGGCACGTCGACGACCTGGAGAGCATGGTGGCGCGCCTGCTGGAGCTGGGCGCCACCGAGTTCCAGCCGATCACCCCGCGAGGCGACATCGGCTTCGTCACCGCGTCCGTGGTGGACCCGTTCGGGAACATCCTCGGGGTCATGTACAACCCGCACTACGTGGAGCAGCACCCGCTCTCCTGATGGGCTCGCGCCTTCCGGGGTGCCGTTGGGGTGCCAGCGGTTATCCACAGATTCCAAAGACCGCGCGCGATGCGTACACGCGTTCGATAGAATCGGTGAGTGAGGTACCCGCACGGGAGCCGCAAGAGACCAGGACGGAGGCGGAGCACCATGACCTTCACGACCCCGCCTCCGTCCGGGTCCGGCCCGGACCCCGCAGCCCGTACCTTCGAAGAGACACTGACCGACCTGGAGTCCCTTGCCGACGAGCTCGTCGAGTCGGCTGGTCCCGACGCGGTGGCCGGTGTCGGTGATCATGCTGCGGCAGGTGGCGTCGCGGTCTCCCGTCTTGCATCCGCCGCGCCTCGCCTCCGCGCACTCGGGACGCGACTGGACACCCTCCGGCTCACCTGGCTGCCCGTCATCGAGGCGGAGCTTCCCTGGCAGACGACAGGCGCACGAAACTTCTCGGCCTGGCTGGCGCGGACGGAGAACGTCAGCACGACAACCGCGAAGCGTGAGGCCCGGACCGGCCGAGCGCTGCGCGACCATCTGCCCACCACCCGCGCCACGGCGCTCGCGGGCGGTATCGGCGCCGACCACGTCCGTGTACTGGTGGACGTGGCCCCGACGAGCGACGCCCGCAAGGCCGCGCTCGCCGCACCGATCGAGCCGAATGATCTGCCGCCCGTCGGCGACGAAGCGACCACCGAACCAGTGGACCAGGACTCCGCGGAGCCGGCCATCGACGGATCAGCCGAGGACGGCATCCCCGTTCCCCCGCCCATCACCGGCGAGGCATATCTGACCGGCCTGGCGGGCGCTTGTGACCCGTCACGGTTCCGTCGGGTGCTGAAGCGGTTCGGGCAGGTCGTCGATCCGGACGCGGACGACCGCGGATACCGGGAAGCTACCGAGCGGGAGCACCTGGAGGTCTCCCCGACCTTCGGTGGCTGGCATGTCAACGGGTTCTTGACGGACGAGCACGGGCAACTGCTCGCGACGGTGCTCGGTTCGATGATGGGCGCCCCGACACCGGGCGACGACCGCACGCCGACGCAACGCCGTGCGCAGGCCCTGGCCGACGTCGCCCGGGACGTGCTCGACAACGGTCGTGTCGGCACGGGTGCCGCGGTGCGACCGCACGTCCATGTCACGGTCTCGCTGACGGAGCTGATCCGGCACACGGACCGAGCCACCGCCACGCACACGGGCACCGGCGGTCTCCGGCCCGGGGACCTGACGTCCTTGACGGCTCAGCCCGCGACGTTCACCGGCGCGTCGACGACGGGCAGTGTCGTCCCGCGCGCCCTGCTGCGCCGGCTGACGTGCGATGCGGAGGTCACGCGGGTCGTGTTCGGCGCGGACGGGACGGCTATCGACGTCGGTCGTGCGCAACGCACGGTGACGGGCCAGATGCGCAAGGCGGTGATCGCGAGGGATCAACATTGTGTCTACCCCGGGTGTGATCAGCCGCCAAGCCGGTGCGAGGTGCACCACGCGCTACGGCACTGGGCCGACGGCGGAGAGACGTCCGTCGCGAACTCGGCACTGTTGTGCTGGCATCACCACACCCTGGTGGATACCACCGGGATCACGATGGCCTGGGAGGCCGGCTCGAACCCCGACCAGCCGGGCCGATGGACGTTCACCAACCGGTACGGCCATCGGATCGAGCTGCGCCACGCGTGCCCCAGGGCTGCATGAGCCAGAGCGGGCGGGACTGCTTTAGGGCCTGGCCAGATGCGGGCCGGACGCGTGTCTCGTGCTCGGCACACCTGCGCTCGGCGCTCGCGGGCTCGGCGGACGCTACGGCGCGACCAGTCGCGCGACGCCGGGGACAACGGCCGGGCTATCCCGTTAGGTTGCCTGGGTGACTTCCGCACCCTCGAACTCCATGTCAGAGATCATCAACGTCCTGCTCGACCTGACCGCCTGGGCGGTGTTCGACGTCGACCCCGAGGGCCGGATCCTCGCCGGGAACGACGAGTCCGGCAGCATGCAGCTCGTCGAGATCGCGCCTGACGGCACCCGGACCCAGCTCACGGCGCTGCCGTCCCGCTGCTCCGGCCGCTATGTCCCGGGCACGCGCCGCGTGGTGGTGCAGCACGACAACGGCGGCGACGAGCGGACCCAGCTCAGCCTGCTCGACCTGGCACCCTCCGACGGATCGGCTGCCTCGTCGCCCACCGGACCGGCCCTGCCCGACTCCCGACCCGCGGCTGCCCCGCTGCCCGCACACCTGCCCGCGACGCTGGAGGCTCTCACACCCCTGGTGCACGACCCCGAGTACAAGCACGACCTCGCCGACGTCTCCGCGGGCTCCGTGGTCTTCCTGACGAACCGGCGCGACGGCGTCGACTTCGACCTCGTGGTCCACGACCTGGCGACCGGAACTGAGACCACCCTGTACGACGGCGGTGGTTACCTCGCGGCCGCCGTCGCCTCCCACGACCGTCGCTCGGTCGCGATCACGGTGCTCAGCAGCCAGCCACGCTCCACGCAGATCCTCATCGCGGGTGACGGCGAAGACAGCACCATCGCGCTCACGGCCCCGGACGAGCACGCCCACCACTCACAGGTCGCCTGGACCGCCGCCGACGACGCGCTCGTCATGGCGTCGGACCACGACCGCGAGTTCGCCGCTGTCGTCCGCGTGCGCCCGGCCGGGGCGAACAGCCCCGAGGACACCGGCAGCCCCGGCGGCACCGTCTGGCAGACCCTCGTCGAGGCCGACGACCACGACCTCGAGGTGGTCCTCTCCCCCGACGGCACCGCGATGGTCGTGGGCCACCACCAGGACGGCGTCACCACCCTGGCCGTGCACGAACCCGACGGCACCCACCGCTGCGACGTCGCCCTGCCCGACGCCGGGGTGCCCACCGTCGTCTGGGCCCCCGACTCCTCGCGCTTCGCCGTGCACCTCACCACCTCCGGCGACCCCGGCTCCGTCCACCTCGTCGACGCGGCCACCGGCGCCGCCACGACAGTCGTCGACGGACACGCCCAGATCCCCGCCGGCCTGCCCATCTCGCTGCCCACCGTGCACCGCGTCCCCACCCCGGACGGCGAGCAGATCCCCTGCTTCGTGTACCGCCCCGCACCCACCGGCGACGCTACGCACACCGGTGCCGCGCACACCGGTGCCGCGAACACCGGTGTCGCGAACACCGCTGCCGCCCTCGACGGCGCCTCGGTGCTCGTCGTCCACGGCGGCCCCGAGGCCGAAGCAGCCCGCCTCTTCTCTCCGATGATCCAAGCGATCGCCGCCGCGGGCTTCACGGTGCTCGTCCCCAACGTCCGCGGCTCCTCCGGGTACGGCAAACGCTGGGTGAGCCTCGACGACGTCGGCAAGCGGCTCGACTCCGTCGCCGACCTCGCCGCCCTCCGGGCCTGGCTGCCCGAGCTCGGCCTCGACCCCGCACGCAGCGCACTCTGGGGCGGGTCCTACGGCGGCTACATGGTCCTGGCCGGCACCACCATGCAGCCCGACCTCTGGGCAGCGGGCGTCGACATCGTCGGCATGTCCTCGCTCGTCACCTTCCTCGAGAACACCTCCGAGTACCGCCGCGCCGCCCGCGAACGCGAGTACGGCAGCCTCGAGCACGACCGCGACCTCCTCACCGCCGCCTCCCCCATCACCTACCTCGACCAGCTCCGCGCACCCCTCTTCGTCATCCACGGCGCCAACGACCCGCGCGTCCCCCTGTCCGAGGCACAACAGATCGCTGCGGCGCTCGCGGAGCGCGGTATCCGGCACGAGCTGCGGGTGTACGACGACGAGGGCCACGGCCTGGCCCAGCGCGCGAACCGCAAGGACGCCTATCCGGCGGCCATCGAGTTCCTCGCCGAGATCCTCGGGCGCTGATCTTCGGGGGCTGATGACGGCCTGCGGCCCTGACTCGACGTACCAGGGAAAAGAAGTAAGGGCCCCGGGACCCGCCACACACACCGGCGAGGCA
>NZ_JBFAAH010000025.1:0-101187 GCF_040639635.1 Promicromonospora sp. NPDC023805
GTCATGTCGGGCCCGCAGGTGGTCGTGGTGCTCGACGGCGCCCGCCGGCTGCGCGCGCTCCCCGGCGTCGTCTCCATCCTGCGCGACGGCCCGGGGAGACTCGGACAGGCGCTCTACTTCGGCGACTTCGCGAACTGGTCAGGCGTCGGCGGACTGCGCCTTCAGGGCTCGGTCCGTGCCGGCCAGGGACTCCACGACCAGGCGGCGCAGGGCCGGGGCAGCGGAGGCGTTCGCCTCCAGCCAGGCCGCCGTGGCGTCCCGCAGCTCCGCCGACGCCAGCGGCGCCGGGTAGAAGCCCTCGATGACCTCCTCGGCGATGTGGTAGCTCCGCTCGTTCCACACCTTGAGCACTGCGTCCAGGTACGGCTGCACGACGCCGGCCAGCACGGCCGGATCGCTCACGTGCACGAACCCGAGACCCGTGTTCCGGATGATCGCGTTCGGCACGTCGGCGTCCACCACTGACGACAGCGCGGCCAGCTTGCCCTCGACGGTCGGCTTCGCGGCCCGGGCACGCGCGGCGGACTGGCGGCCCGTCGCGGTGTCGTCGGCGGCGAGCGTCGCGTCGATCTCCTCGTCGCCCGCTGCGCCGTTGAGCACGAGGCCCTCCAGCAGCTCCCACCGCAGGTCCGTGTCGATCTCGAGCCCGTCGAGCGCGACCGAACCGTCCAGCAGCCCGGACAGCGTCTCGACGTGCGCCGGCGTCGACGCGACGTGCGCGAAGAACTTCACCAGCTGGAACTGGGTGTCCGAGCCGGCGGCCGCGTCGCCCACGAGCGCCCAGAGCGTGTCGCCCACCTCGGCGAGGGTCGCGGCACGGGACGACGGCGCCACGTACTGCCTCGCCGCCAGCACCATCTGGTTGAGCGTGGTGCGGAGCGTCGTCGACTCGGTCTCGCGGGAGATGCCACCGAGCACCAGGCGGACGTACTCCGACGCCGGGACCTCGCCGTCGCGCACCGAGTCCCAGACCGAGCCCCACACCAGGGAGCGGGCCAGCGGGTCCGCGATGTCGGCAAGGTGCTCCAGCGCGACGCGGAGCGACGCGGCGTCGAGGCGGATCTTCGCGTACGCGAGGTCCTCGTCGTTGAGCAGCACGAGCGCCGGGCGGTCGAGCTCGACGAGCTCCTTCACGTCCGTCCGCGGGCCGTCGATGTCTACCTCGACGAAGTGGGTGCGCACGAGCTCGCCGGCGTCGGACAGGCTGTAGAAGCCGATGCCGAGGCGGTGCGGGCGGATCGTTGGCCACTCGGCGGGCGCCGTCTGCTCGACGACGAACGACATGATGCGGCCGTGGCTGTCCGTCTCGATCACCGGACGCAGCGTGTTCACGCCGGCGGTCTCCAGCCAGAGCTTCGACCAGGCCTTGAGGTCACGGCCGCTGGTCGTCTCGAGCTCGGTGAGCAGGTCGGGCAGCTCGGTGTTGCCCCACGCGTGCTTGCCGAAGTACGCGGAGACGCCGGAGATGAACGCCTCACGCCCCACCCAGGCCACGAGCTGCTTGAGCACCGACGCGCCCTTGGCGTAGGTGATGCCGTCGAAGTTGACCTGGACGTCCTCGAGGTCCTTGATCTCGGCGACGATCGGGTGCGTGGACGGCAGCTGGTCCTGCTTGTAGGCCCAGGACTTCTCCATCGCGGAGAACGTGGTCCAGGCGGCGTCCCACTCGGTGGCCTCGGCCGTGGCGAGCGTGGACGCGTACTCCGCGAACGACTCGTTGAGCCAGAGGTCGTTCCACCACTTCATGGTGACCAGGTCGCCGAACCACATGTGCGCCAGCTCGTGCAGGATCGTCACGACGCGGCGCTCGCGCACGGCGTCGGTGACCTTGGAGCGGAACACGTACGACTCCGTGAAGGTCACGCAGCCCGCGTTCTCCATGGCGCCCATGTTGTACTCGGGCACGAAGAGCTGGTCGTACTTGGTGAACGGGTACGGCACGCCGAACGTGTTCTCGTAGAACTCGAAGCCCTGCCGGGTCTTCTCGAAGATGTAGTCGGCGTCGAAGTGCTCCGACAGCGACTTGCGGCAGAACGCGCCGAGCGGGATCTCGCGACCGTCCGACGACGTAAGCGACGACCGGACCACCGCGTACGGGCCGGCGACGAGCGCCGTGATGTACGTGGAGATGCGGCCGGTGGGCTCGAAGGTCCAGGTGGCGACGTCGCCGTCCGCGGCGGGCTCCGGCGTCGGCTCGTTGCTCACGACCTGCCACGCAGCGGGCGCGGTGACCGTGAACTGGAACGTCGCCTTGAGGTCCGGCTGCTCGAAGCAGGCGAACACGCGGCGGGCGTCCGGTACCTCGAACTGCGTGTACAGGTAGACCTCGCCGTCCACCGGGTCCACGAAGCGGTGCAGGCCCTCGCCGGTGTTCGTGTAGCCGCAGTCGGCGACGACGACGAGCTCGTTGTCGGCGGCCAGGCCCTCCAGGGTGATCCTGGAGTCCGCGAACACTGCCGACGGGTCCAGCTCACGGCCGTTCAGCACCACGGACCGCACCGACGGGGCGACCAAATCGACGAACGTCGAGGCACCCTCCGTCGCGGTGAAGCGCACAGTCGTGGCGGACGCGAAAGTCTCCGGGCCGGTGGTCAGGTCCAGCGCGATCTCGTACGACTCGACCGATACGACGCCTGCGCGTTCGACTGCCTCGGCGCGGGTCAGGTTCTCTCCGGGCACAGGCCCTCCACGTCTGTCTTCTCGGGGGCGGCGAATGACGCCCCGCACGCCCGACGGGCGCGCCTTTTCGGTTGGGTTGTCGTCCGGTCTGTGAACTACCTGCGACGACTCGTCGATCATGCCACGCAGGAGTAACAGCGAGTAACGCCTTTGTGTACGATCGACCGCGGTCGCCCGACCGACCGATTTGAGCTGAGGGAGTCGCCTGATGTCCGGCACAGTGCCGCCGCCACCGCCGCCAGGCGGTTGGCCCGACGAGGACCCGGGTACGCCGCCCCAGGAGCAGGACCCGCCCACCGCGCCGACGCCTGCCCAGCAGGGGCCGGTGCAGCGTGTCTCCGCGGCGACCCGTAAACCACCCGCCATCTCACCCGCGAGCCAGTTCTCGCAGGCTGTGACGCCGGCGCCCGCCGCGCCCGGCGCTCCCGTGGTGCAGTCCGTCCACATCCACAACGGCGGCAGCGCCCCGCAGTACTACACCGAGCAGTACCAGCAGCCGTACCAGCAGCCCAACCAGCAGCCCAACCAGCAGCCCAACCAGCAGGGCTACGCGCAGCCTCAGGCATACGCGCAGCAGGCGCCGCAGGCTGGCCAGTACCCGCCGCAGCCGTATCCGCCGCAGGGCTACGACCAGTACGGCCAGCCGGTCTACGGCGCGCAGGGCGGGGGCTACCCGCCCGAGCCGCCGCACGAGCGCAAGAAGCTCAGCCCCGGCTGGATCGCCTTCATCGCCCTGGACGTGCTGCTCGTGATCGCCGCGATCGTTTTCGCGGTGAACCTGCTGAGCACCCCCGACACCACGCTCGAGACGGGCGGGACGCCGGCCGCCGAGGAGTCGGCGTCGCCGGAGCCCGAGGAGGGTCTGGAGACCGACGGCGGGGCCGGCGTCGAGACGTTCGCCGCACCCTCGCTCAACATCACGTGCACGATCTCCGCGGACGCCGCCGCGTGCGGCATCGCGGAGCTCGACCAGAAGCCCGCGCCCGACGACTCGTGCGGCGGCGCGTCCGGCTACGTGGCGAAGGTCGACCCGAGCGGCAACGTGACCCAGCCTTGCGTCACCAAGCAGGACCAGCCCAAGAAGGCGAAGGGTGACGTCTCGATCCTGAACTACGGCGCGGAGAAGAAGGCCCACGGCTTTACGTGCCTCAGCTCGGAATCAGGAGTGAAGTGCGTGGCCGACGCGACCGGCAGCGGGTTCTCGATCGCCCGCGCGGGCATCGGCGCCGCCTGACCTCACTCCACCGCACCACCCACCGCACCACCCCGCCGAGGTAGAACTGTGGCGCACCCCGCTCGGGGTGCGCCACAGTTCTACCTCGCCAGGGTTCTACCTCGGCGGATCGGCCTCGGGGTCTTCCTCGTTCATGACCGTCACCAGCGAACGCAGGCGGGCGTTGGCGAACAGGTCCTCCAGGAGGACCACCGTTCCAGCGGAGTCCGCCAGCGGGACCTTCCAGTTCGGGTACTCGGTGTTGGTCCCTGGCTGGTTCTGAGCGCGCCGCTCCCCCACGGCGTCGGTCAGGTACACCCCGACCAGCGCGGCCGGCGTGTCCTTGAGGTAGCGGTGCAGCCCCTCGACGAGCTCGCGCTCGGACGGGTCGAACGTCGTCAGGCCGCGGCGGGACAGCGCCTCCACGAGCGACTCGCGCTCCGCGCGCGCCTGGGCCCGCAGCACCGTCGGCTCCTCCGTGAGCAGCCCGAGACGCTCCCGCAGGTCCACGTGCTCGCCCGCGAGATAGCCGGCGGTCGGCGGCAGGTCGTGCGTGGTGACCGTGGCCAGCGCCGTCCGGCGGTACGCCTCCGGCTCGATGGGCGCCCCGGCGGCGTCCCGCTCGAAGAGCAGCACCGAGGTGCCAAGGATCCCGCGCTCCTCGAGGTAGTCGCGGATCCACGGCTCGAAGGTGCCGAGGTCCTCGCCGATGACCGTCACCCCGGCACGCTGCGCCTCCAGGCACAGGATGCCGATCAGGGCCTCGTGGTCGTAGGTGACGTAGGCGCCGGCCGACGCGCGCGCCCCGCCCGGGATCCACCAGAGGCGGAAGAGCCCGAGGATGTGGTCGATCCGCAGCGCGCCGCAGTGTCGCAGCACGGTGCGCAGCATCTCGCGGTAGGGCGCGTAGCCCGCCTTCGCGAGCGCACGCGGGTGCCACGGCGCCGGGGACCAGTTCTGGCCCTGCTGGTTGTACATGTCCGGCGGAGCACCGATGGACACTCCCTGGGCGAGCACACCGGCGTCCGCCCACGCATCTGCGCCGTCCGAGGACGAGCCGACGGCCAGGTCCTTGAGCAGGCCGAGCCGCATGCCGGCGTCGAGCCCGGCGCGGTGCGCCGCGTGGAGCTGCTCGTCGGCGACCCACTGGAGCCAGCAGTAGAACTGCACGCGTTCGGAGAGCGCGTTGCGCAGGGTCGTCACACCGGACGACGACGGGTCGGCGAGCTCTCTCGGCCAGTCGCGGCCGTCAAGGTGCTCCGTGATGGCGCACCACGTCGCGAAGTCGACAAGACCCTTGCCCTGCGCCAGCACGAACTCGTCGAACGCCGTCTGCCGGGCCGCCGACCGCTGGCCCGTGTACACGACCTCGAGGGCGGCCTTCTTGGCCTCCCAGATGGCGTCCCGGTCGATCGGCCCGGAGTCCTCGGACAGCTCGCGGACGGGTTCTCCCGCCCATTCCACGAGCGACCGGTCGGCGGCGGAAAGATACGCCGTCTCACGGATGTCCTCGACGCGGATGTACAGCGGCGACATGAAGCGGCGCGACGTCGGCAGGTAGGGGCTCGGCGTCAGCGGCAGCACCGGCTCGGTGGCGTGCAGGGGGTTGATCCCGACGAAGTCCGCACCGCCGTTGTGCGCCGTCTGCCAGGCGAGGTCGGCCAGGTCGGCGAGGTCGCCCATGCCCCAGGAGTCCTTGGACCGCACCGAGTAGAGCTGGATCATGAAGCCCCAGGCCTGCTTGCGAGCGACCTTCTTGCGCAGCTCCAGCCGCTCGGGCGTCACCACGAGCGGGGTCTGCGCCGTCTGGCCGCCCGACTCGGCGTGCAGCGTGTGCCAGCCGAGCGGCAGGTCTGCCGGGACGGTGAACGTCGCGCGCCCGACCTTGCGGCTGTCCACCGTGCGGGGCTCGGTATGGACGTCGGCCCGCCGCAGCTGGACGCGGGGACCCCGCACCACCGCGAACGAGCCGGTGGTCGTGGTCGCCTGCGGCGCCGTGACGCGCCACGGGGTGGCACTGGTGGGCACCACTGGCTGCTCGGACTGCTCGAGCGCTATCCACGCCGTCACGTCCGCGCCGTCCGCGACGTGCACAGGGACCTGCACCTCTGTGCCCTCCCGGGTCACGACGGTCGGCGGCAGCATCGCGCGCCACTCGTCGTCCTCTACCCGGTCCAGGCTCGTGGCGATCGCGCCCGGCGTCGACGCAGGCACGTCGAGCGCCTCCAGCACCGCGACGACCGTCGACACGCTGACCTGCTGTACGCGGCCGTCGTGGTCGGTGTACACGCACTGCACGCCGTGGGCGGTCGCCAGCTGGGCCAGCTCCGGCGGCACGGCGGCGCCGTCTCCGGTGGACCCAGGCATCGGTTCGTCGGTCACAAGGAAAGATCTTGCCATCTACCGGCGCTCACCGGGCGCAACGCGGGCGTGTCCGACGAATTGGCAGCTGGCCCGGGAAGATGGCGTGTTCTGGAGAAACGGTTCCGGGCCGGGTCAGACGACGCCCGGACCGCCGTCCGTACCCTGCGAGGCGACCCCGTCGAGCGGCAGGGGCGCCGAGCGCGCGACGATCCCAGCGTTCAGCAGGGCCGAGTGGGCCGCGACGCGCAGCGCCCGGGCGACCACCCACTGCTGCGCGGGGCGCACCTGGGCGAACAGCGTGAAGGTGAGGCCCGCCTGGTCGACGGCGTCCACGCCACGCACCGACGGCGTCTCCAGCAGGCTGTCGGCCAGCTCCGGGTCGTTCTTGACCCGGTCGACGGCGCGGCCGAGCGCGGTGCGGACGGCGTCCACGTCGGTCCCGAGCGGCACCTGCACCGAGGCGACCGCGCGGCTCCACTCCTGTGTCCGGTTGCCCGCGCGCAGGATCTCGCCGTTGCGGACGTACCAGAGGGTGCCGTCGAACGCGCGGACCTCGGTGAGCCGGAGGCCCATGGCCTCGACGGTGCCGACGACGTCGCTCCCGAGGTCGACGTTGTCCCCCACGCCGAACTGGTCCTCGATGAGGAGGAGGATGCCGGACAGGAAGTCCTTGACGAGGCTCTGGGCGCCGAAACCGATGGCGACGCCCGCCACGCCGGCGGTAGCCAGCAGCGGTGCGATGTTCAGCCCGATGGTCTGCAGGATGTACAGCACCATGATGGCGCCGACCACGATGTTGACCGACGAGTTCAGCACCGAGCCGACGGTCCGCGCGCGCTGTGCGCGCCGTTCGGCTGCCCGCGGGTTGGCCACGGTCAAGGCGTCGGCGAGGGCTTGTGGCGACATCAGCATGTTCTTGCGGCGCCGTTTGACCTTCGCAGGTGCGGTGCTCGGCACGCCACCCGTGGTCGTGCCCACGGGGTCGGCAGCGCGCTCGACCACCGATCGCGGCTTCTGGCCGATGGCGATGCGCTCTGTGAGAGAAGTGATGACGCGCCGCAGGACGTAGATCGTGATCAGGCCGATCACGACGGTCAGGATCACCGTCAGCGGTCTGTCCATGAACCAGGACCAGAAGTTCTCAGCGCCGTCGAAGACGGAGGCAGCAAGGGACTCGAACACGGACGCAAACCTACTCGGGTCCGCGAGCCGGATCAGACTGCTCCGGCCGAGTTCCAGGGACTGCCGCGCGATTTTCACAGGGCGTTCGCCTCACGGGCGCGGGAGGCGGCTCAACCGTGAGACGGGTCACGGGCCCGGGAACACCCGGGCCCGCGCCGTCATCCCAGCGGGCTCACCGTCGAGCTCGCTCTTGTCCCGCCCCGTCTCGTGGTCTGCGTCCTACCTCAGACTCTGAGTGTCTCGAGCTCCGCCGCGAGGCTGTCCGCCTCGGGCCCGACGATCACCTGGACCACTCGCCCGGACCGGACCACGCCGAATGCACCGGACGACTTCAGTCCGGACTCGTCCACGAGCGACGGATCGCTCACCTCTACCCGGAGCCGAGTGATGCACGGCTCCAGCTCGACGACGTTCGAGGTCCCTCCGAGTGCCGCAAGGATCTGGTCAGCCTTGGTCATGTCTCAACTCCCACCGTGCGCCGCTGCAGGTCTTCGACCAGCCTATCGGTCCTGGCAAGCGTTCCGCCCACCCAACTGTCTCCTTGCTCACACGAGACTCGGTTTCACACCGCTGCCATCGGGCTGTCACAGTCGAGTGGCAGGATGACGGACGTGACACAGGAATCCTTCTTCGACGCTGTCGGCGGCCACGACACGTTCGTCCGTCTCGTCGACGCGTTCTACGACGGCGTCGCGGACGACCCGGTGCTGCGCCCCATGTACCCCGAGGAGGACCTGGGGCCCGCCAAGGAGCGGTTCACGTTGTTCCTCGAGCAGTACTGGGGCGGTCCGGGCACCTACTCCGAGCAGCGCGGGCACCCGCGGCTGCGCATGCGGCACATGCCGTTCAAGGTCAATCCCGACGCACGCGACCGCTGGCTCGCGCACATGCGGACCGCCGTCGACTCGCTGGGCCTCGCGCCCATCCACGAGTCGCAGCTGTGGGACTACCTGGAGCGCGCCGCCTTCAGCATGATCAACACTTTCGAAGACTGACCGGACCTGAAGGAGACGCCCGCTCGTGGACGCCACCACCCCCGATCCGCTCGCCGGCAGCACGCCGGACCGCCAGCCCGACGCGCTCGACCGCCTGCTGCAGGTGCTCGACCTGCGGCACCTCGAGGGCTGGGGCCCGCGCGGTGAGGAGGACGTGCTGCGCGGTGACAGCATGCCTGGCCCGGCCAACCGCGCCTACGGCGGCCAGGTGCTCGCGCAGGCCATCCTGGCCGCCGACCGCACCGTCCCGGACGGCCGTCTGATCCACTCGCTGCACGGCTACTTCCTGCGCGAGGGACGGGTCGAGGAGCCCATCGACTTCGCTGTCGAGCGGCTGCGTGACGGGCGTTCGTTCAGTGCGCGGCGCACCCACGCGATCCAGTTCGGCAAGCCGATCCTGTCGATGATCGCGTCGTTCCAGGACGACCAGCCGGGCTACGAGCACGCGATGTCGATGCCCGACGACGTCCCGCCGCCCGACGAGGTCGGCTCCGCCTTCGACGAGCTGGCCAGCCTGCCGGAGGGCGTCGCCGTGCGGGCCCAGTTCTGGACGGACTCGGCGTTCGAGCTGCGCCACGTGGGCGGCTCGCTGTACCTGCGCCCGGATGCCGCGGTGGCCGACGGCGGCACGCCGCCCGCCACGCAGATGGTCTGGATGCGCACGCGTCGCCCGCTGGAGATCAAGGAGCAGGCGATGCACCGCGCCCTGCTCGCGTTCGCGTGCGACCAGCTCATGCTCGAACCCGCCCTGCGCGCCGCCGGCAAGTCCTGGCAGGACGTCGGCGGCTCCGTGCCGATGGCCAGCCTCGACCACGGCATGTGGTGGCACCGCGACGTGCAGGTGGACGAGTGGATGCTGTTCGTACAGAGCTCGCCCACAGCGCAGGGCGGTCGCGCCCTGGGGACGGCCAAGGTCTACACGCAGGACGGCACGCTGGTCGCCTCGGCAGGCCAGGAGGGCATGATCCGCCTGCCTGCGTAGCGGGCGAATGGCGGGCTTTCTTGGACACGGCGGGTCTCGCGTGCCACCGTGTGCTCGCGTCGTAGCAGCAGGTCTCTGCGACGGCTCGATCGCTGTGGTTGCGCGGGATGAAGGGGGCGCTGTGACGGGGTATCGCGTTTCGCCGCAGGGTGTGGACCACACACTGGGTCGTGTCCGTGCTGAGGCGGACGGGCTGGGGCGCGCCCTGGAGGACGTCGGGACCGATGCTCCTCACGCGGCGGGTGGCAGCGAGATCGTGGCGGCCGCGCTGAGCGGCTTTGTCGAGGCCGCGCAGGACGACATGCAGTCGGTCGCGGACCGACTGGAGTCGGCGCCGGGCGGCATGGTGCGCGCAGTCGCGGCGATCCTTGATGGTGATGAGGAGATGGCCCAGACGCACTCGCTCGGGTTGTCGCAGGCCGATACGTTCCAGCCGCCTCGGCTGGGCTACCCGTCCGGAACTCTGGGAGCGCCGGGCCCTACGACGCCTGGCGGCGGGCAGACGTTCGATCCGGGCCGGTTCGGTCCCTCGCAGACGTCACTTGCGCCGTCCGAGGACCCCGTACCGGCCTTTGACCCGAAGAGATTCGGTGCGCGGCCCGGATCTGCGACCGGAGCAGGCTCGTGATGCTCGTCGACGCCGAGCGCGTACCCGGCCAGCAGCTCGACGCCGAGAGCATCGAGATGGGCGCGAAGTCCCTGCGGCGTGACGCGACCGCCGTGCGCGACGCCGGAGTCGCGGTCTCGAGCGCGTGGCAAGGGCTGGGCGCCTGCTACGAGACACCGGATACGGACCAGGTGCTGCGTGCGCTCGACCCGGTGCGGATAGCGACAGACAAACTGGCCGACGACCTCGACGAAGTTGCCGACGTCCTGGACCGGTTCGCGGACGAGGTCCGGTCCCTGCAGGCCAACAGATCGAGTTTGGTCGCACAGATCGGAGACTTCCGCTCCCGGGCCGCGGCAGAAGCTGCCCCCTTCGGCTCCCCGACCTTGGCGGGTGTGCTCGCTCCCGAGCTGTCGCTCGAGAACCAGACGCTGCTTGGCCAGTCACGACTATTGGGTGAGCGGTTCGAGACAGCGGAGCTGGAGTGCGCGAACAAGATCAAGGCGATCGGCTCGCCTGCCACGCTGCTGGACAGGGCTGGGACATGGCTCCAGGACACGGCCGCCGCCATCGGGGCCTCGATCAGTGGCGCGGTTCAGGGGACCAAGGAGTCCTGGGACACCACGGTTGACGCCGTCCAGGACGCGGCCGCGACCGGCTGGGAGTGGACCACCGAGGGCGCCTATGACTTCGCCCGCTGGAGAGTCGACCTGGATACGTCGGTCATAGGTTCCTGGATCGACGTCGGTGACGCCTTCGCCCTGTTCCCCGTTGCCCTTGCTGGCACCGCGGACGACTCCCGCCCCCAGCTGACCCGGGTCGGAGCCGCTTACCTACAGACGCTCGGTGCCCTGCTGGACGCCGGGGTAACGACCACGACTGCCGGAATCTGGGACCTAGACCTGGCGGGTGACGGCGAACCTGCGGTCGGCACACCGATCAAATACGACGGCCCGAACGACGGACAAAAAGCTCCACGAGACCTGAATGGCCTCGCGGATGTCCTGTGGAGTGTCTCCGACTCGTACGAAACCAACACGGGCCTCGGTCAGGTGTCCAAGAATGACTGGGCAGAGGGGTACGTGCGGATCACGAAGGTCAACCCGGGCGATGGCGGTGACCCGCGCCTGGTCGTGAGCATTCCGGGTACGCAGCCCTGGTGGCCTTGGAACGACCCCGGCAACGACCACCCCGCGGACTTCATCGGGGACATCGTCGGCGCGGCGGGGGGACGCTCGACCTACAGTGACTCGGTGGCCATGGCTATCGACGCGGTCATGGCTGCCGACCCGGATCTGGACGCTGACACTCCGATTCTCCTGGCGGGCCATTCCCTGGGAGGCATCACTGCCGGGGACCTGGCCTCCGACCCGGACTTCCTCGACGGTCACAACGTCACCGATGTCGTTACGGCCGGTTCGCCCATCGACAACAACCGGATCGACCAAGGAATCCACGTCCTGGAGATCGATCACGAGGGAGACATCGTCCCCGACCTCGACTTCACAGACGCCCGAGTCAGCCTGGAACCTGGATCTGGCTCGATCCCTGGCATGCCCTTCCACCTCGAGGTCTCAGGCAGCGGCTACGCACCGGACCCCGAACGACACACCAAGGTCACACTCCCGAACCCGCCAGGATCCGAGAACCCCAAGGACTACCACGATCACTTTCAGTACGGCGTATCGGTGGAGGACGCCACAAGTTCCGGCCTCTCCGAATTCGAGGATCGAATCATTGGCGAGGGATATCTCGATCCAGAGTCAGAGGGTCCTGAGATTCAGGATCCCAAAGCAGAGTTTGACATTTACGACGTGCCCGTCCGGAGAAAGTGAGATCCGCCGACCATGAAAAAGGGATTGATCCCACTAACGGTTGCAGCAATTCTAGCAATCAGCATTTCCCTCCCCGGATGCGGCCCGTCGGGTGATCGAGATGAGGACTGTGCCGCAGCTTACAAACAGGCAGCCTTGAAGGTCGCCTCAGTCGTGTCGGCGGAATTCACGTGCGGCGGCAGTTTCGGCAACAGTTCCGATCGGGGCACGGTGACCCTTGCCGTTGACACGCAAGAAGAGGCAAACCCTGCTATCGAAGAGGTCTACCGGTCCTTCGCCGAAGATCCGCGACTGACATATTCGAGCGCCCCATTTGCCGATTTCGTGTCAGAGAGTGGTGGAGAGCGGTTCGACAATAGCGACCTCGGATTCGAGGGTAGTTATCCAACGATCGATGAGATGCGCGAGAAGTACGGCATCACTCCCACACCCACGCCGTAGCCAGGAGCACTCGTGACCACCCCCAAAGCCCCCGCGATCCGATCGGTCCGACTGAACGGTGAGCAGTGGGCTGCCGCGCTCGCCCAGGTGTCCACTCGCACGGCAGGCGTCCTCGGCTCGGCGTCGCCCGTGGAGGAGCCAGCAACCGCGTTTCGAGCCGGTCCGAAGGGCGCGACGTCGCCCGTCGACCTCCTGCTCCGTCACGGCTCAGCCCCCGTCCGGGCGTCGCTCGTCGCCACGACAGGCAGCCGCGGTTCGGTCGCCCGCGCATCGCTTGTCGGCGACGAAGCGCTGGTGATCGTCCAAGCCATCGCCGAGCGCGACGGCCGCGTCCTGATCGAGCCTGGAGCCGAGCTCCGCCTCGCTGCCCCGCAGACCTTGTGGTCTGCTCTGCAGGCTGCGATCCCGCCGCTCGATGTCCTGCGCGCGCCCGCAAACGCCGTCGGACACGACCCAAGACCACCAGACTCCGACCGCACCGACACGGCCTTCGACGACGGTGCCCCCTGGCCGGGAACGACGTTCGACGACGCGGACGCCGTCCTGCAGATCGTCGTCGAGGCATGGCTGACACCCGACCGCCTGGCCAGGTTCTGGTCACGCCTCTGGGCCGTCACCGACGACACCCTGTTCGACGTCCAGCGCCGCGACGGCACGCTCACTCGAACCCAGCGCCCCGTCGGATCCGTCGCAGCCGAGCTCCAATGGGCCCTCGCCGGCGCGATGGGTGTCAACGCCGAGTACCGCAGCGGACCCCGCTGACCATCTACTACGTCGTCGGTTCCCAGGACGCCGACCCTGAGATCGGCGCGCGCGATGCGACTGACGAAGACCTGGCCGCCTGAACTCCCACGCCGATGGCGGTCGCCCACTCCGCGGTCGACGTCGTGGTTGGCGGGCGTCAGTCGGTGATACGGAACGAGTCGGCCGAGGCTTCGAGTTCCGTGGCGTGTTCGTCCCAGAAGCCCTCGGTCGTCGACACGGTCCACGAGTGCTTCCGGCCATCCCAGCCGTACGCGGTGATCACGATCGACCGCGACGGACCGGACGGCGAGGGGCACGTGTACCCGTAGCGCAGGGCGTAGCCCGCACCGACCTCCTCCGTGCGCGGCGGGTCGACGACCGTCGCGTCACCGACGCAACCCATTCCGGCCGCCTCACGCAGGTACCCGATCTGCTGCGGCGTCGCGGACTTCATGTCTTCCAACCCGGCGTCAATCGCTTCGCGGACCTGCTCCTCAGTGGGCTCCGACTGTGGAGGGCTCATCACCGACCACTGCACGATCGCCTCGCCACCGGACTGATGCTCGACCCACTGTTCCGGGGTCTCGCCGTCGATGACGTGAGTGACGTTGTCCTGGTCGTCCTCCTCCCAGCCGGAGGGAACGCTGTACTCGGCAGGCGGACGGCTCACCTGGGTAAGTTCCGGCTCGGAGCTGCCCCCGGGTGCCGTACTCGCGCACCCTGTGAGGAGGAATGCGGCCGCGACACCCACGAGCGTGCGTGTGCGTACGAATGTGGAGGGGCGGTGTTCATCGTGCCCGACAAAACTGTTCATGGTGCTGATCTCCTGGGTGCAGAAAGAGGCTCTTGCCCACTGGTGGTGCGTCCGACGTCGCGGTCACCTCGTACTCGCCCTGCTTGGTGCACTTGTAGCCGCAGTCCGGGGAATCAGCGGTGTCGTACCGGTCCTCGCACGGAGTAGACGAATCGGCCACTACCTGACCCGGATCGTAGCCGGGTGAAACCCAGCACGACACGAAAGGAACCTCAAGCCCCCAGCTCGGCCAACCGGTCGCGGGTCGCCTGGATCGCCTGCCGGGTCGATGCGACCTGGTCCGGGGCCACGCCCGCCTCCACGCGCAGCTCCAGGGCTTGCACGAACAGGGCCAGGGCCTCGCCGAGGAACGGCCGGGCCTGGTCGGCATGCGCCTCCAGCGCCTGGTCGTACCGGCACTTGCCCCAGTGCTGCAGGGCGAAGCACTCCAGCCGGCGCGCATGCTCGACACTCGCGGAGTAGTCCCCGTAGTGGTGCGCCGCCTCCAGGACCAGCCCGAACAACAGGTCCGCCTCGGAGAACCGGTGCCGCCACTGCAGCACGTGGGCCAGCCGCAACAGCGGCGCTACGGCACCGAGGGGCACCTCCTCGGCGTGCGAGTGCGCGGCCTTCAGCTCGTCGCCGGGCCCACCGGCCTGCCGGACCGCGAGCCAGCCGAGGCGCTCGGCCTCGGCCAGCTCGGCGTCCGGGTCGTCAGCCTCGGGAGCCAGCGCGCGGGCCAGCGGCACGCGCACGGCGAGGACGGCCGGTGCGTCGCGGTCCGGACGCCCCGCCAGCTCGGCGTGGACCGCCTGGGCGGCCGGGACGTCGTCGAACACCTCGTGCAGCGTTACCGGGTCGAAGTGGTGCCTGGGCAGATCCAACTGTTCCTCCGCAGCCAAAACCAAGGGGGATGAATCTACCAATTCGGGCAGGCCGGGGACCACTCGGCCCGGCGCGCCACCGCGTCAGAACGGCGAGTACTTCGCGTGGAGGAAAATGGGCACCATGACACGCCTCCACGTCCCCGTCACGCTGCGCTGGTCCGACCTCGACGCATACGCGCACGTCAACAACGTAGCGATGTTCCGTCTGCTGGAGGACGCCCGGATCACCGCCTTCTGGCTGCACCCGGAGGCACCGGAGGGCGAGGCCTGGCCGACGGCGGTGGTTCCCACCGGGCCCGACGCCGACTCCCACACCCTCGTGGCAGGCCAGCGCATCGAGTACCTGCGGCCGCTGCTGTTCACACGCACGCCGGTGCGCGTCGAGATGTGGCTGGGCCGGATCGGCGGCGCCAGCGCCGAGGTCTGCTACGAGGTGCACGACGGCGTCGCCGGTATGGCGAAGACGGGGCCGACGGCGGGCGGCCAGCTCTACGCGCGGGCCACCACCACCCTGGTCTTCGTGGACGCCGCCACGAACAAGCCCCGGAGGCTCACCGAGAACGAGCGACTGGCATGGAAGCCGTTCGAGGAGGAGCCGGTCACGTTCCGCCGCTGAGCCCCGCCCCAGACCCCGCTGTCAGCTCGCGGCGACCGTGGCCGCCGTCCGGCAGCTCGCCAGGCGGGCCAGCTCGTCACCTACGGGTTTGCGCACCAGCTCGTCCGCGACGGCGCCGACCGACTGCCGGAGGCGGCGTCGGGCTCCCATCGCCCGACGGCGCGCGCCCAGCGTGCCGAACACGCGGCAGACGAGCGCGAGCAGCAGGCCGAGAGCCAGCCCGCCGAGCACCATGAGCGTCGGCCACGGGATCCGGAAGGGGTCGACGCCGAGCCCGTCACCGGCGCCGGACTCCGGCGCCCCGGGGAACACGATGCCATCGGAGCCCGACCAGGTCGGCAGCGTGAGCACCGGCGTCGGCGGCGGCGGGAGCTGCAGGTAGGCGAAGCCGAACAGCACCAGCAGCCAGAGGAGCCCGGCCGCCACCACGGCGATCAGGGTCCACTGGACCGTGTTGACCAGCGACCACCACACCGGGCGCCGCGAGGCCTCCACGCGGGTCGTCGCCACTGCCTGGTCGAGCGCGTCCGGGAGCGTGCCGATCCCCGCCTGTCCGCGGGAGCGCGCGGCCAGGACCCACGGGTCCGCGGCCCCACGCGTCACCTCCTCGACGTAGCGCCGCACCGCCGACGCGGCGGCCGACCGCACCGCCGGCCGAGCCGTCGGGAGCGACGTGCGCACCAGGTCGTCCCTGCCCGACGGCGCCCGGTGCTCCCGGTCCGCCGTCCGTAGCCCGAGCCGCCGCAGCGGGTCCTTGCGCAGCCGTCCGACCCAGCGGGTCAGCGGCCAGCCGGTCGCCGCGCGCGCGTCCCTGCGGGCGGACGCGCGTACGGCGTCGACCACCGTCGCCACGCCCGCCGCCGCCTCCAGCGCCGCCACCAGGTCGCCCTTTGCCTGGTTCCCCTGGCGCGACGGCGGCGGTGTCCCGCACTCGTCGACGATCTTCTGCGCGACCGCCCGCTCGTCCGCGGCGAGCCGGGCCGTCGCCGCCTCCCGCTTGGCCGCCGCCTTCGCCAGCAGCCCCCGGAGCTCGTCCATACCCTGGCCCGTCTTCGCGGACACGGCGAGCACCCGCGCACCCTCCAGGCCGTCCTGTGCCACCAGGCGCTTGAGGTCCGCGAGCATCGCCGACGTCTCGTCCGGCGTGAGGCGGTCCGCCTGGTTGAGCGCGACGACCACCACCTCTGCCCGCCCGGCGAGCGGACGCAGGAAGCCCTCGTGCAGCGCGGCGTCCGCGTACTTCTGCGGATCGACGACCCAGACCAGCAGGTCGGCGCGCTGCACCAGCCGCTCGGCCCGCATGCGGTGCTCGGTCACTATCGAGTCGTGGTCGGGCAGGTCCAGCAGCACCAGCCCGGAGTTGTCCCCCACCGGGGTCCGACGACGGAACGGCCCGCGCCCGCCGTCGTCGGTCGAGCTCGCCGGGACGTCCGCTGTCGGATCCGGGGTCTCGACCGAGGGCGCGCCCACCTGGTGCCGCCGCCCCACCTCGAGCCAGTCCAGGAGCGGGTCCGCGCCCGCGCCCCAGACCGCGGCCATCGGGTGCGACGTCGTCGGACGCCGCACGCCCGGCTGCGCGACGGCGACCCCGGCCACCGCGTTGAGCACCGACGACTTGCCCGAACCCGTCGCGCCCGCCAGCGCCACGACCGTGTGCTCGGCGGACAGCCCGCCCCGCTCCCGCGCACGCGTCGCGATGGCACGCGCCTCGTCCAGCAGGGCCGGCTCGATACGCCCCTCAGCAGCCCGGACGGCGGTCTCGAGAGCCGTGGTCCGGTCGCTCAGGTCGAGCCGGCTCATCGGTCGCCCTCGCCGAACATCCGCTTCCAGAAACTCTTCTTGGCGGGCTCCTCGACGATGTCGGAGCGCCCCTTCGCCAGCATCTCGCGCCCCGGACGGACCCGTGCGCCCCGCAGGCCCCTGCCCTCGGTGAGATCCTCGACGGGTGCCCCTGGAGCGGCATCCAGCGCGACGTTGATGGCATCCGCCCGGTCACGGCGTTCCGCCGAGGCCGCGGAGGCGACGGTGTCCGCGGCCGAGCGCAGACCGTCCCCGCCCGCCTCGGCCGAGCCGAGCGCGTCCAGCTGCGCCGTGTACCGGGCGGCCTGCCCGTCCATGACCGCCTGGATCCGGGCGCGCAGCCGGTCGCGTGCCTGCACGGCCAGGCGCCGCACGGCGTCCTCCCCGAACACTGCCTCCAGCAGCCGCTGCGCCAGCACCGCGGATCCGCCCGCGATGCCGACCTCGATGCCGGTGAGGCCGCCCGTCGAGGCGAACACGAAGATCATCAGGGCGACCCCGAGCCCGTTCACGCCGAAGGACAGCACCCGCGCGGTGCCGCGCTTGGCCGCGCCCTGCTCGCGCACGAGCTCCAGGACGTCACCCTGCCAGCCGCGGATCTGAGCGGTCACCTCGGCGCGCAGCGACGCGGGCGTCCGCGACAGCTCCAGACCCTCCAGGAGCACCGCGCCGGCGGCGTCACCCCGCCAGCCCTGGTAG
This sequence comes from Promicromonospora sp. NPDC023805, assembly GCF_040639635.1. Classification (NCBI taxonomy): domain Bacteria; kingdom Bacillati; phylum Actinomycetota; class Actinomycetes; order Micrococcales; family Promicromonosporaceae; genus Promicromonospora; species Promicromonospora sp. NPDC023805. Next base: position 17,838 of record NZ_JBFAAH010000025.1, read on the forward strand.
GAGCGCTCGGCCGCGTCCTCCGCGGCGTCCAGCACCACCGACTCCAGACCGTGGGCGATGGCCTGCTCGACCTGGGGCGCCTCCTTCGGCTTGCCCCGGAAGAACCCGGCGACCGCGTCCCGGAACCTGCCGATGCCCTCCTCGACCGCCCGGAAGAACTCGCCGGTGCCCACGAAGTCCTGCCAGCGGGCGAGCACCTCGCCGCGCAGCAGCGCGCCGTCCGACGTCGCCGCCGCCACGTGGGCCACCGCGTCCGTGTAGGCGCGCTCGACGACGTGCCGCAGCCGGACGTCGGCGGCCTGCTGCTCGTCCGCGGCGTCGGCCAGGGCTGTCGCCCGCTCGACCAGGGAGTCCACGACGCCGTCGCGGGTCGCCGCGATGACGCGCCCACGCGCCTCGGCGTCACCGCCCAGGCCGGTGAGCCAGCGCGACACCTCCGCGACCGCCTCCTCCGGCAGCATCCCGTCGACGAGCTCTGCCTCGGGGATGACGAACAGCGCGCTCTCCGCCAGGCCCTGCTCCACCATCATGTCCCGCAGGTCGTCGGCGGTGGCCTCGGCGCCAGGGTCCACGCGGTCCAGCACCATCGCCACCTGCGCCTTGCGTCCCGCCGCCTGCAGCAGCAGGTCCCACGGCACCGCGTCCGCGTACCGGGCGGACGTCGTGACGAACAGCCACAGGTCGGCCGCGCCCAGCAGCTGTGCCGCGAGCTCGCGGTTGGCCGTGTCCACCGAGTCGATGTCCGGCGCGTCCAGCAGGGCCAGGCCCTTCGGCAGTGCCTCGCTCGGCACGAGGCGCAGGGTGCGGCTGGGTTCGGACGGCGTCGCGCCGTCCAGCGGCTGACCAGTCGTCGCGCCCGCCGACGGCGTCCCGCCGAGCCCCGCGCTGCCCGACGTCGTCAGGCGCGCCATGCCCGGCAGCACCCGGTCCGTGGAGAACCAGCGGGCGTCCAGCGGGTGGTGCACCAGCACCGGAGCCTTGGTGGTGGGCCGCAGCACGCCGGGCTGCGTCACGAGCTCGCCCAGCACCGAGTTCACGAGCGTCGACTTGCCCGCGCCCGTCGACCCGCCGACCACCACGAGCAGCGGCGCCTTCTGCGAGCGCAGCCGCGGCAGCAGGTAGTCGTCGAGCTGGTCGGTGGCGCGGCGCAGGTCCGTGCGTGCGGCCCCTACGCCCGACGTCTCCAGCGGCAGGCGCAGGGCACCGAGCCGGGCCCGCAGGACCTCCAGGGCGCCGACCAGGCCGGACTCTGCGCTGGGACCCGTGCCAGACCCTGCACCAGGGCCTGCCGACGGCTCCGGGCTGGGCGCCGGCTCGGAGCCTGCCGCGAGGTCCCGTGCGCTGGGTGCGGCGGAGTCGTCGGGCTGATCGGTCATGGCGCCCAGTCTGCCGTAGACACCCTGGTCAGGCGCGTCCGTGTCGCGAAGAGATTCAGCCGCCGAGGCGGGTGCGCAGCCATTCGAGGGCCGCGTGCGCCACCTCGCGCTGCACGGCCCGGCCGTGCGGCAGGCCGGGCTGCGGCGGACGCATCGAGTCGAGCACGAGCGACCCAGCGGTGACGGTGATGGCACAGGTGAGGGCGTCGGGGTCGACGTCGGGCAGCGGGTGCCGGTCCATGACCACCTCGGGCGGCGGGGCGCCGTCGACCCGGAGGTAGGGCAGGAGCAGCACGAAGTCGATGAACGACGCGCCGCGCGACGGCATGAACCAGTCGACCGCGTGCGCGCTCGTCGCGTCCCAGCCGTGGTCGGTGATCAGTATCGACTCGCGGCGAAGTGCGCCGTGCACGAGGTTCTTGCCGCCCATCGCCTCCCCGGCGAAGCTGGCGATCTCGGCGAGGTGGTCGATCTTGTCGGTCAGCCAGGGTGTGAAGGCCGACAGGCCGGGCGGCCGCATCGCCGCGATGGTGGCCCAGGCCTGGCTGTCGATCAGGTCGAGTGCGTCGGGCAGGTCTGCCGGCGCCTCGCTGGAGCCGATCTGGATGGCGAGCTCGACGGCCGCTGCAAGGTCCCCGTCGTCCCAGGGGTCGTGCGGCGGGCGGATGGGCTCGTTGCGGTAGCCGAGCACCACCCAGCGTCCGGCCCCCGGCAGCACCTCGTCGACGAACCACTCGCGCGGGAGGTTCGGGATGTCGTCGGGCAGCGCGGCGACGGAGACGGCCTCGGCGGCCATCCGGTCCTGCGTCAACGGCGCCTCGGGCCCGACGGCGCGGACTATCGACCGGCCCGACGTGGTCTGCAGCACCTCCAGGACGCCGGACTGCTCGGTCCCGCTCATAGGAGCGGAGCCGATCACACGTCCCCCCATGGTCTCGCTCACGCGGGAACGGACAGAGGGGGGGAGATCGGACCATGCCGGTCGCCGAGCAGCACTCATGGCCGGAGTGTGCCCAACAGAAGTTCACCCTGCAAACCACAGACAGCGGTGCGCGCATCACGGCCAGCGGTCCGTGACCTGCGACGGGGTCAGAAACCGAGCCGGGTCTGCAGCCAGGAGACCGCGGTACGCGCCAGCCGGTGCTGGTAGGACCGCAGCTCCGGCATCTCGGACGGGGGCGGGTCCATCGACGACTTGAGGTAGTGCCCGGCGAGCGCCGCGATCCAGCAGGTCACGGCGTCAGCCTCGGTGCCGGGCGGCAGACCGTACCGGCGCAGCGTCGCCTCGGGCGGCGGCCCGTCGCTGGTCCGGACGTGCACCAGCATCGAGATCAGGTCGAGGTAGGGAGCCGCGGCACTGCCCCGGATCCAGTCCGAGACCAGCGGCTTCTCGTCCGGCACGGCGGGCAGCATCACGTTCTGCACGCGCAGCGCGCCGTGCTGCAGGCTCCTGCCCGCTATCGCGTCGGGGGCGTGCGAGGCGATCTCCGCGAGGCCGTCCAGGCGGTGTGCCAGCCACGGCGAGTGGTTCGCGAGCCCGGCGGGCAGGGTGTCCGCGAGAATCTCCCACGAGTTGGTGGGAAACACCTTCTCCTCGGGCAGGAACATGGGATGGTCGGGCGCCTCGATCTCACCGATCGAGCGGATCACCCTGATCAGGGACTCGACGTCCTCCTCCGGCCAGGAGAGGTCGATCGGCCGCACCTTGGGGCGCATCGAGTAGCCGACCGCAACCCAGGTGCCGAGGGTGGGCAGCACCTCGTCGATCGACCACATGAGCTCGGGGTGGGGTGCGGCGGACGGCAGCAGCGGCGAGAGTGCGATCTCCTGGCGCAGAAAGTTCAGCGGTTCCGGCTTCTCCGTACCCAGCACCTTGACGAGGGTGTCGCCCTTGATCGTCTGCACATGGAACTGCGCACCCGGCAGGATCCCGGACTCCTCCGGATGCTTGGCGGCGATCACGCGCGCGCCGAGCAGGTGGGTGATGCGGTCTCGCAGCGGAGGCGGAAGGTCACGCCACCCGGGTCGTAGGGCAGGGCTCACTGCGGCATCTTGTCGAAGATGTCCGGATGCGGCAAGGATGACCTCTTTTGCATGGATATTTTCGCCATGAAAGAGGGCTGTGGTCGGCGTCTGGACGCCGACCACAGCCCTCAGTTGCTACCCGTCAGTCGCAGTACCTGTTTCGCGACTTCCTCGGGCTCGGCGGGGAGGGGCCTCGTTCCTCGGCTACTCCCCGCCGACCGCGTCGTCAGTCGCGGGTCAGCTTGCGGTACGTGACCCGGTGCGGACGCGCCGCGTCCGCACCCAGGCGCTCGACCTTGTTGGCCTCGTACGACTCGAAGTTGCCCTCGAACCAGTACCAGTTCCCAGGGTTCTCCTCGGTGCCCTCGTACGCGAGGATGTGCGTCACCACGCGGTCGAGGAACCACCGGTCGTGAGAGACCACCACGGCGCAGCCGGGGAACTCGAGCAGAGCGTTCTCCAGGGAGCCGAGGGTCTCGACGTCGAGGTCGTTGGTGGGCTCGTCGAGCAGCAGCAGGTTGCCGCCCTGCTTGAGCGTCAGCGCCAGGTTGAGGCGGTTGCGCTCACCACCGGAGAGCACGCCGGCCGGCTTCTGCTGGTCCGGGCCCTTGAACCCGAACGACGCGACGTACGCCCGCGACGGGATCTCGACGTTGCCGACCTTGATGAAGTCGAGCCCGTCGGACACGACCTCCCACAGGGTCTTCTTCGGGTCGATGCCGCCACGCGACTGGTCGACGTACGAGATCGAGACGGTCTCGCCGACCTTGAGGTTGCCGCCGTCGAGCGGCTCCAGGCCCACGATGGTCTTGAACAGCGTCGTCTTACCGACACCGTTCGGGCCGATGACGCCGACGATGCCGTTGCGCGGCAGCGTGAACGACAGGCCGTCGATGAGCACGCGGTCGTCGAAGCCCTTCTTCAGCTTGTCGGCGTCCAGGACCAGCGAGCCGAGGCGCGGGCCCGCGGGGATCTGGATCTCCTCGAAGTCGAGCTTCCTGGTGCGGTCCGCCTCCGCGGCCATCTCCTCGTACCGGGCCAGACGGGCCTTCGACTTGGTCTGGCGGCCCTTGGCGTTGGACCGCACCCACTCCAGCTCCTCCTTGAGGCGCCGGGAGAGCTTCGCGTCCTTCTTGCCCTGGACCTCGAGGCGCGCCTGCTTCTTCTCGAGGTACGTCGAGTAGTTGCCCTCGTACGGGTAGAGACGGCCGCGGTCGATCTCGCAGATCCACTCCGCGACGTGGTCGAGGAAGTACCGGTCGTGCGTGACGGCGAGCACGGCGCCGGCGTAACCGGCGAGGTGCTGCTCGAGCCACAGCACGGACTCGGCGTCGAGGTGGTTGGTGGGCTCGTCCAGCAGCAGCAGGTCGGGCTTCTCCAGGAGCAGCTTGCAGAGCGCGACCCGGCGACGCTCACCACCGGAGAGCACGGACACGTCGGCGTCCGGCGGCGGGCAGCGCAGCGCGTCCATGGCCTGTTCGAGCTGGGAGTCGAGGTCCCACGCGTCGGCCGCGTCGATGTCCTCCTGCAGCGTGCCCATCTCAGCGAGCAGCGCGTCGAAGTCGGCGTCGGGCTCGGCCATGAGGGCGGAGATCTCGTCGAACCGCGCCTTCTTGGCCAGGATCGGGCCGACCGCCTCCTGGACGTTGCCCAGGACCGTCTTCTCCTCGTTCAGCGGCGGCTCCTGCAGCAGGATGCCGACGGTGAAACCGGGCGAGAGCCGTGCCTCGCCGTTCGAGGGCGTGTCCAGCCCGGCCATGATCTTGAGGATCGTCGACTTACCGGCACCGTTCGGTCCGACGACGCCGATCTTCGCGCCGGGCAGGAAGTTCAGCGACACGTCATCGAGGATGACCTTGTCGCCGTGCGCCTTGCGCGCCTTGTACATGGAGTAGATGTATTCAGCCACTGCCTGTGTTCCACCGTTCACAGAAGGTACTTCGGATTAGGGTCGCTCACGCGGAGCGGGTGCCGGGTTGTCCCTGCGGGGAGGTTCCCTCCCGGCACCCGCGGTCCGCGGAGCACGACTGCCCCCAGCCTACGCGTTCACCAGCTCGCGCTGCCCGACGCCGGCGTCGTCGCCCTGGTCGCCCTCGTCACCCAGGAGTGCGGCGGCGTTCCTGGAGCCCAGAGCGTCGAGGGCGAACGGGTCGCCGTCGCCCGGCCGCACGGCGGCCAGCTCACCGCGGTCCACTGGGGTGACCGGGGCGTCGTCGGGCACCGTGTCGTGGTGCACCACCCGCGTGAACCCGACCTTGCCACGGGTCGCGTCGACGCCGATCGCTGTCGCGACGATCACCAGCCCCGTGCGCTGCTCCCCCTCGGGGCCGGTCCACTCCTCGACCTCGAGCCGTCCCGTGACGACCACCGGGATGCCCTTGTGGACCGACTCGACCACGTTCGCCGCGGCCGCCCGCCAGGCCTTGACCGTGAACCACAGCGTCGCGCCGTCGGTCCAGTCGCCGTTCTCGTTCACGTAGCGCCGGGTGCTGGCCATGCGGAACGTGGACCACTGCAGATTCTTGGCCGCGTTCACGTGCAAGGCCGGAGTACTGCCGACATTGCCCGACACGGTCACCGTGACGTCGTTCATTTGAGGCCTCCTGGGTGTCCGGACCGACCCGAGCGGCCGGTCCGTACCCAGCATCAGGCGCGGGCGATACGCAGATCCGACAGCTGGACCGTGCCTGTGTACCGGGGCGGGAGATGACCGCCTGTGGTCGCGTTCTCTTCCAGGCGAAGCGGTGCGGAGGGTCCGTCGTCCCGCGCACTCTGTGCGAGCTCGCGCACCGCACGATGCTCGTCGAGCAGCTTCTGGGTGGGCACACCCAGGGTCTGCTGCAGCACTCTCTCGAGCGCCGCCCGACCCGATGCGACGACGCCCTGCGCCCGCCGGGCGGCAAGCGCCCGGCGCAGCTGCACCGCCACGAGGAACACCACCGATGCGGCCACCGCCGCCACGACGGCGAGCACACCGAGGACGGTCGTCCAGGTCTCGCCGACCGGTAGGAGGCCCATGGCGGCCAGCACCGTCGCGATCCCGAGCACCACGGCGACCAGCACGGAACCGAGCGCGAGCCTGCGGGTGAGCGGCTGCGTCGTCGGGCCGCGGGTGTCCAGGGTGACGCCCTGCAGCGCCGTCGAGACGGCGGCGGCCACCTCCGGCGCACCCGCGACGCTCGCCCCCAGCGACCGGCGCCAGCCGGACTTGAGCGACTCCCCCGCGCCGTTGAGCCAGCGCGCCCGCGACAGCGCTATCGAGTCCGGGTCGGGCGCACGGAACTCAGGCGAGCCGTACCCGTTGCGCACCGCGGCGCCGACCTGCGCCGCGACCGACTCCAGCCCCGCCGCCCGCGCCAGGGCGTCCACCTCGCGTTCGAGCACCGTGTCGATGTGCCAGGGCACCTCGGCCGGCGTCTGGCTCAGCAGCAGGGTCGCCGCGGCGTCCAGCTCGCCCGCTGCCCGGCCTGCCGAGACCGAGCGGCGCGCGACCGTCTGCTCGAGGAGCCCGCGCAGGTCGGCGATGCCGATGTCCGTCTTCGTCGACGCCGCGACCACCGGGACGTTCTCCAGACCGTCGTCCCGCAGCAGCCGCTTCACGTCGTTGACCAGGTTGTTCCGCTGCCCTACCGGCACCGTGTCGATCTGGTTGAGCACCACGACGGTCGAGGCCTGCATGCCCGACGAGTCACGCAGGTAGCCCGTGTGCAGGGCGTCGTCCGCGTACTTCTGGGGATCCACCACCCAGACGAGCAGGTCGACCAGCGGCAGCACCCTGTCCACCACGTCCCGGTGACCGGGCGCCACGGAGTCGTGGTCGGGCAGGTCCAGCAGCACCAGCCCGGCGAGGCTGGCGTCGTCCGCCGCGTCGAGCTCGCCGGACCGGTTGATGCGGCGCTCGCGCTCCACACCGAGCCAGTCGAGCAGCGGCGCGGCGTCGTCGCTCCACGAGCACGCCGTCACCTTGGCGGTGGTCGGGCGCTTCACGCCGACATCGGCGAACGTGAGGCGGGAGATCTTGTTGAACGTGCTCGACTTGCCCGAGCCGGTGCCGCCCGCGAGCGCCACGACCGTGTGGTCGACGCCGAGCGCGAGCCGTTCGCGCACGCCCGCGACGGAGCTCGCGACCTTGCCGAAGACCGAGTCGTCGAGGCGTGATCCCGCGATCTGCAAGGCGCGGCCGAGGTCCTCTGTGCGTGCGCCCAGTGTCGCGTCGTGGCTCGTCATGTCAGCCTCCTGAGCTCGGCCAGCCGGACGCGGAGCGGAGCGGCCGCGTCGTCGGCTAAGGCGGGGACGTCAAGGGCACTCTGGACAGAACGGGCCTCTTCCGCAACCGCTAGCGCCACCTTCTCGGCAAGTTCGCCCTGAAGTTCCTCGATGGCCTCGCCTGCGGTCTCGCCGAGGACCCGGTCGACGAGGTGTGCGGAGTCCTCGTTGCCGAGCGCTGTGGCGAGCAGCAGGGTGGCGAGGCCGGTGTCGCCGAACGCCTTGCGGGCGCCGGCCGCTCGGGCCGCGGCATCCGGTTCGGGGCTCTCGGCGGCGGTGACGTCCAGGCGGCCGACGATCTCGTCCGCCTGCCCGGACCACTCGGTGGCTGTCGCCTGGCCCCAGGCCAGGCGGTCCTTGGCACGGGCGGTGCTGTTCGGGAGGATCGTCTCCCCGGCAGGTGGTGCACCGGGGCCGGTCAGTGCGCCGCGCAGGCTCTCCTCGGTGCGGACGCCGGCTGCCACGAAGGCCCGGGCGGTGGTGGCCTCTACCTCCTCGCGCAGCCGGACGAGCGCTGCCTCGCGGGCCTTGCCCGCACGTTTGGTCGTTCGGGCGACGCCGTCGCGGACGGTGATGCGGGAGATGCGGTTGGTGCTGACGAGCTCGGTGAACCGTGCGGCGACGGTGCCCTCGCCCGCCGCACCGGACAGGACGGCGGTGCGGGCCGCCAGCTGCTCGTCCGGGACCACCGAGTTGACGGCGGTGCGCAGGTCGAACGCGGCGGTGCCCTGGTCCTCCACTGCTGCGACGAGCCCCATCACCCATTCGGGGAGGGCGCCGAGCGCGCCCTTGAGCGTGCGCAGGATGATCGTGCGTGAGCGCTCGGGGCCGGCCATCAGGCCGAGCCAGCGCTGGATGGGCGCCACCAGCTTCGGGTCGAGCAGCCCCTCGTGCGGTCCGACGTCGGGCACGATGAACAGCGGGACGTCCTTCATACCCCGCTCCTTCAACCGCGAGTTCAGGTCCGCGCGGATGGTCGCGAGCGTTTCCTTCGGTACCCGGTTGAGCACCATGGCGACGCTCGCGCCGCGCTCCTTGGCGCGGTCCAGGGCCTGCCACGGCAGCGCGTCGCCGTACCGGGCCGCGGTGGTGACGAAGAGCCAGAGGTCTGCCGCTTCGAGCAGCTGGTGGGCGGTGGAGCGGTTCTCCGACAGGAACGAGTCGAGGTCCGGCGCGTCCATCAGCGCGGTTCCGCGTGGCACGCCCTCGTGCTTGACCAGCCGGGCCAGCTCGGTGACGGGTCCGGGGGTGAGCGTGTCGACGTCTCGCGGGTGCACACCCACCACGGGCTCGCGGGTGGTGGGCCGCAGCACCCCGGCCTCGGACACCTCCTCGCGCAGGAGGCTGTTGAACAGGGTGGACTTGCCGGCTCCCGTGGAGCCCGCCAGGACGACGACGGCGGGGCTGGACAGCTCGGCGAGGCGCGGCAGCAGGTGTTCGTCGAGCTGCGCCAGGAGTCGTTCGCGGGAGGCTTCTGCTTCTTCGGCACTGTCGATGGGAAGGGGCAGGGTCGCGGCGGCGACGTCGCGGCGCAGATCTCTGACGACGTCGTGCACCGTGAAGCCGAGCTGCTCCGCAACGTTCGGGTCCACACCACCCCGACGGCCGAGCACTGCGGAGCGTGTTCCTGGAGTCACGGCTTCATCCTGATTGGTAAAGAACGTTCTGCCAAGCCGTGCAGGACTGTTGGTGTGCGGAGACACAGGGTTCGTCGTAGGTCGAGTCACCCAGGATCACGTGCCGACGTAGGTCCAGAAGGTTGGATGTTTGGGCCGAAGCACCCCACCTTCTCGGCTCGTTTCGTCCGCGGCAACTCGATGGTTGACATCATACGTCATACCTTTATAGGTTATCGCCGCCAGCTCTCAGAGCCGGCCGCGCGCGCTGACGACGTCCAACGGAGGACCGAGATGCCAGACGTGACCAGAAGGCAAGCCATCGAGCTCGGTGCCGAGATCCATTCGGATCACCGCCCTTCCGCAACCACCGAGCAAGGAGTGGAACGCCATGAACATTCGTAGGCGAGCAGCCGTGGCGGCGGTCGCCGCACTCGCGCTGGCCGCGTGCCTGGTGCCCGCCGCGCCGGCGCACACGGCGGGCCCGTGCACCTTCTACGTCTCCCCGTCGGGCAGCGACGGCAACGCCGGAACCTCGACGGATCGCCCCTGGGCGACCTTGGAAAAGGCCCGGGACCACATCCGACAGCACCGGCTCAACAAGGAGATGAGGGCCGACCTAGCCGTCTGCCTGCGTGGGGGCCGATATACGCGGACGGCCACCTTCAACCTGAACGAGACGGACTCGGGTTCCAACGGGTTCAAGGTCGCCTACCAGGCGTACCCAGGTGAGACGCCCGTCATCGACGGCGGGAAGGCCGTCACGGGATGGAAGCAGGTCACCGACCGGCCCTACCTCGTGGCCGACGTACCGGAGTCCGCGGGCTATGCCGACTACTTCCGGCAGCTCTACGTCGGTGACCGGCGAGCCCAGCAGGCGATGGGCAAGGGCATCGTGGGCAACGGCTTCTTCGACGAGGCATCGATCCCCAACCCGCCGGCCAACCCGGAGCGGCCGACCCGCTCCTACGACGGGGTGCAGTTCCCGGCGGGGAGCGTTCCGGCGTACACCAACGTCCGCGACATCCGGCTGCTGCACATCGCGATCGGCTTCAAGATCGACTACTTCCCCGTGGTGGACATCAGCACGAGTGGCGCCGACAAGCGCGTCCGCCTGGCGCAGCCGCACTTCCAGGCGCGGCTGAACCGCGACGACGGCTTCTCGCTGGACTACGACGACACGTTCTACGTGCTCAACGCGTTCGAGGAGCTGGACTCCCCCGGCGAGTGGTACCTGAACCGGGCGACGAACAAGGTGTACTACTACCCGCGGACCGGAGAGGACGTCAACCAGGCCGGGGCGTACGTGCCGGTGGTGGAGACGCTGGTCAACGTGGCCGGGTCCAGCCCGTCCGCGAAGGCGAGCGCGATCGCGTTCGACGGCATCACGTTCGAGCACGGCAACTGGCTGCTGCCTCGCGACCGGTTCATCGGCGGCTCGCAAGCGGAGGCGCAGTACGCGGACGACCCCTTCAAGGATCCGAACCAGGACGGCTACGGCGGCGAGGTGCCCGGTCAGATCAAGCTGACCAACAGCAGGGGCATCACCTTCACCAACAACACCGTACGCAAGATGGGCAGTGGCGGACTGCAGCTGCTGACCGGAGCCGAGGACGTCACCGTCACCGGCAACCTCTTCCACAACCTGACCGCCGCCGGCCTCATCGTGGGCCGGTGGATGGACGTGCACGTCAGCGGCGCCCAGCGCACCAAGAACGTGAGGATCAGCAACAACGTCGTGACCGACACCGGCGACGACTTCTTCCCGGCGACCGGGATCAGCCTGATGAACACCTACAACGTGGCCGTCACGCACAACCTCGTCTACGACACCGCATACAGCGGCTTCCATCAGCGCAAGGCGGAGGAGACCAGCCTCCTCGACGGGGTGGACGGGATCGGCAGGACGACGTTCAGTCACAACGAGGTGCACAACGCCACGTCCAAGGTGTCCTGGGGGGTGCACGACTCGGGGGCCGTCTACTCGTTCGGGTCATGGCCGGGCAGCGCGATCAGCCACAACTACGTGCACCACGGGACGTCGACCGCCAACTTCTACAGCGACAACCAGAGTCACCAGACCCGCTGGGACTACAACGTCGGCCTGGGCGGGCGGTTCGACTTCTCCCCGCGGTACCGCCGGCCCTTGTCGGTGTACGCGTCGCACAACTACACCGACTTCACTGACAACTGGCTCAACGGGGCCGTCTTCGACAGCGACGGGCCACCGCACGTGGTGACGGATGGTGCGTGGCCGGCCGAGGCGCGGACCATCATGAACCAGGCGGGCCTGGAACCGGCGTACGCCGGGCTCCGGTGGAGAGTGCCCAGGGTGAACCTGGCCGACTACTCGACCGTGTCGCAGCGCAGCGCCTGGGACAGCGGCCTCGGCAAGCTCTGGGACGGCGTCGCCGAGTCCGGCGAAGCCAGCTCCAACACGAACGAGTCCTGGGTGCAGTTCGATCTCGGCGCCGACTACGACCGGTTCGCCTTCACCATCCAGCAGGACAGCTGCTGCACGTGGATGGCAACAGACTGGAAGGTGCAGCGGTGGAGTGCCAGCCAGAACGGCTGGATCGACATCTTCCCCTACCAGGCGATCAGCACCACGGCGCCGGTCGTCTACCGGCCGCCGGCCGACGTCGCCACCACCGGCATCCGGCTCTACGTGCGTAACAGCAACCAGAACGGAAAGGTCGGCGTACAGGAGTTCAGCGCGACCGGCGTGCGGAAGTAGCGGCCGCAACAGCACGCGGCGGGAGTGCGGAGCGGGCGGGTGCACCGAGTCGGTGCGCCTGCCCGTTCGCCGCACAGCGCGGTACGCCCAGGCCGAGCAGACCGACACGCTCGTGCCGCGACCGGCGTCGCATATCCGTTTGGTGCCCCCGGCAGGATTCGAACCCGCGACCTAGTCATTAGAAGTGACCCGCTCTATCCAACTGAGCTACGGAGGCAAGCCTGCCGAGTTTAGCCCAGGTCGGGCGGGTCTTGACCATAACAATTCACGCACCAGGCAGTCGGGCCGCCAGGTCGGCCGGCGGTACGTCAGCGTCCACCAGGTGGCCGCGGTGGGCGACGTACTGTCCGGCCGGATGCCGTGCCGCGGGACAATGGCACTCGACCTGCTGAAGGAGCCCTCGTGACCGACCTCTTCGACGTCTGCACCGACCTCACGGTCTCCGGAGGCCCGGTGCGGCTGTACCGGGCCGGCGAGTCGGGGCCGCCGCTCCTGCTGCTCCACGGCGCCATGCTCGACACGGCCCGGGGCGTGTGGCGTCGCGTGGCACAAGCGCTGGCGACCGACTACCGCGTGCACGTCATCGACCTGCCCCGGCACGGCGGCAGCCGCCCCTGGCGCGGCGTGCTCGACGACGCCTTCTACCGTCGCTTCCTCGACGACCTGCTGGACGTCCTGGACCTGCCGCAGACGGCGATCATCGGGCTCTCGATGGGTGGCGGCATCGCCACCGGTTACGCGTTGGACCACCCCGAGCGGGTCAGCTCCCTGATCGCCGTCGGGCCCGGAGGGATCGGCGCCCGACGGCGGGCGCAGCTCCTCACCTGGCTGTTCCTGCGCACTCCCGGCTCCATGCGGCTGACCAGCCGGTACCTCGCCAGGCGTCCGGAGCTGGTCCGGCGGTCGATGATCACCAGCCTCACCGCCGGCGCGGACACCCCCGACTTCGAGGACATCGTCCGTCTGGCCGTCGAGGAAGCCAGGGCCAAGGACCAGCACGGCGAACCAGGGCTCGACGACTGGCAGACCCAGGCCTACGGGCCGTTCTCGATGCGGCTGAATCTCCTGCCCGACCTGCCGAGGCTGACCGTCCCGACGCTGTGGGTCCGGGGCGACCAGGACACGCTCGTGGGGGAAGCCGAGCTGTCGGCTGCGGCCGCGGCGGCTCCCGGCTCGCGCCTGGTCACCGTCGCGAACGCCGGGCACATCGTCACCTACGACCAGCCCGAGGAGTTCACCAGGCTGGCCCGGGAGTTCCTTGCCTCGACGCTCGACCCGCGCCCTTAGCCAGCGCCTTGCCCCGGGGACGGCGACCCCGGTCCGGCGGTGGGCTCGGCGATATGGTTGCGCCGACGAGCGCCGGAAGCCCGGTCGGCGCGCCTGACGGAGGAGACCGACCGACGTGCTCGATCTGCAAGGTGCGTACCTCGACCTCACCACGCCCCATGTCGCCGACGCGATGGTGCGCCTCGGTGTTCCCGTCCGGCAGGCGCCAGCGGACGTCCGTCCGCTGTGGGAGGGCGCGCGCGTCGTCGGCCGCGCCTGCCCGGCCCGGCACGTCGGCAGCGTGGACGTGTTCCTCGAAGCGATCGAGCTGGCCGAGCCCGGCGACGTGCTCGTGGTCGACAACGCGGCCCGCACGGACGAGGCCTGCGTCGGAGACCTCATCACCCTCGAGGTCCAGTGCGCCGGACTCGGCGGGATAGTGATCTGGGGGCTGCACCGCGACTCCCGCGACCTGCGCACGATCCACCTGCCGGTGTTCAGCCAGGGCGCCGTCCCCGCCGGGCCGCAGCGTCTCGACGCACTGCCAGCGGATGCCCTGACCGCCGCGCGGTTCGGTGACCACACGGTCACCGGCGACGACCTCGTGCTCGGCGACGACGACGGCGTCCTGTTCCTGCCCCTCGATCGCGCCGCCGAGATCGCAGAGCTCGCAGCCACCATCCGCGACACCGAGCGCCGCCAGGCGATACGCATGAACCTCGGCACCAGCCTCCGCGAGCAGACCCGGTTCACCGAGTACCTCGCAGCTCGCGACCGCGACGGCACGACCTTCCGCCAGCACCTCCGTGCCATCGGTGGCGCCATCGAGGAGTAAGCGGGGCACAACCGCCAGCCGGACGGCCCGCCGGCCGGTGAGTGTCAGACCTGCCCCGTAGCCTTCCCGCATGCCTTCCGGACCGACCGAGCTCTCGCCCGCAGCCGCGCGCCGGCTTCGCCTGCGCACGCAGGGCCTCACCTTGCCCGACGGCGGCGCGGGTACCCCGGACCGGTCCCCCGCCGACGTCGTCCGCCGGATGGTCGCGCTCCAGGGCCAGGACCTGCCGGCAGTGCTGCGGGCGATCGCGGTCCGGTCCCGCCAGGGCACCACGCTGGACGACGTCCGCGCGGCGTTCGACGCCGGCGAGCTCGTGCGCGGGTGGACCCAGCGCGGCACCCTCTTCGCGACCACACCGGGCGACCTCACCGCGCTCCTCTCGCTCACCGGCGCACGCATGCTCCGGGCCGGCCGGAAGACCCGCGAGGCCGAGGGCCTGGACGACGACGTGGTGGCCCGCGCCGAGGCGGTAGCCCTCGAGGCGCTCAGGGCGTCCCCCGCCGACGGCGGCATCTCGCGCACCGCGATGGTCGACCTGTGGCAGCAGGCGGGGGTACCCATCGAGGGGCAGCGCGGCTATCACCTGATCGCCACCCTCGGGGTCCAGGGCGTGCTGCACTGGGGGCCGTTCGCGGGGGCACAGCAGCTGATGGTCGAGTCACCGGGCGGCGGGTTCGGCGACGTCCCGGCCGAGGAACCGGACACGGTGCTGCGCCGCATCGCGCGCTCATACTTCGCCAGCCGCGGGCCCGCCACCACCGAAGATCTCGCGTGGTGGCTCGGCCTGCCCAAGGTCCCGGTGCGCACCGCCGTCGCCGAGCTGCGTGCGGAACGGCAGGAGGCCGTCGCCGAGGTGGTCGTCGACGGGAAGGTGCTGCTCGTCGGGCAGGCGCCGGGCGGCCCTGGCGCCGATCCGGCACCCGGTCCCGGAACCGGCACCGATCTCGCCGAACCGTCCGGCGTGGTGCTCGCGCCGGGGTTCGACGAGATCGTCCTGGGCTACCAGGACCGCGGGCTGGTCGCGGACGCCGAGGCGATGCGCACCGTCGTCCCGTTCGTCAACGGGATCTTCCGGCCGGCGGTCCTCCTGGACGGGCGTGTGGTCGGGACCTGGCGCCGCGCGCCCAAGTCGGGCGAGGCGCCGTTCGAGCTCGTGCCGGGAATCCAGGCAGACACCCGCGCCGCGGTAGAGGCCGCGGTGGCCGCCTGGCACCTGGGCTGACGTTCGCGACCGTCACTGCTGACGGCCGTAGGCCCGCACGGCGAGCGGGCAGAACACGACGAACAGCGCCGCGCACCAGATGAGCGTCGTGGTGACCGTGTCGCCGGCCGGGGCGCCGTTGAGCAGAGCCCGGCAGGCGTCCATGACCTGGGTGACAGGATTGATCTCCGCCCAGGACCGCAGCCAGCCGGGCAGTGTCTCGACGGGAGCGGCGAGGCTGGAACCGAGCTGCAGCGGCAGGAAGCTGATGAAGCTGATCGCCAGGACGGTCTCGGCGCTCCGGACCAGGACACCGACGAACACGATGACCCAGCTCAGACAGAAGCCGAACAGGATGGCCAGGCCGGCCGCGGCGAGGGCACCCGTGAGCCCGCCGTGCACGCGGAAGCCGAGCAGCACGCCGATGGCGAAGAGGATCCCGACGGCGAGCAGGTAGCGGACGATGTCGGCGAGCACGGAGCCGAGCAGAGGAGCCAGCCGGCTGATCGGCAGGCTCCGGAACCGGTCGGTCACACCGTTCTTGAGGTCGAGGTTGATGGCGCTGCCCGTCGAGACCATCCCGGCGAGCCCCGCGCCCATGACGAGGATGCCGGGGAAGAGGTACTGGAGGTAGGCGGTGGTGGAACCGGCGACCGAACCGCCGAAGAGGTACACGAACAGCACCATGAACAGGGCAGGGGTGACCACCCCGTTGATGACCGGACCAGGGTTGCGGGTCGTCTTGGCGAGGCTGCGGCCGGCGAGCACGAGGCTGTGCCGCATCCACGCCATCGGCCGAGCAGGCGACGGGCCGACGGCGGCGGGCAGGGCGGGCGTGGTGGTGGTCATCAGGCGGCCTTCGTCGGTTCGTGGTCGGTGGCAGGTGTGCCGGTCAGGGTGAGGAACACCTCGTCGAGGCTGGGGAGCCGCAGCGACAGCTCCGAGACGCCGATGTGGTGCTCGCGCAGGCGGGCGGTGATCTCGAAGAAGGCCTCGTCGCCCGTCACCGGCACCACGAGCTCGTGCCGGGTGGAGCGCTCCGGCGCCCGGCCCGCGACGTCGGCCAGGATCATGGCGGCCGCGTCCGTCTCGGCCGGGTCGTCGGGCCGGACCGTGATGGTGTGCCCGCCGACCTGGCTCTTGAGCTCCGCCGGAGTGCCGGAGGCGATGACCCGGCCGTGGTCGATGACCGCTATGGCGTCCGCGAGGGCGTCCGCCTCCTCGAGGTACTGGGTGGTGAGGAGGACGGTGACGCCGTCGGCGCTCAGCCCCCGGATCATCTGCCACAGCTCGTCCCGCTTGCCGGGGTCCAGCCCGACCGAGGGCTCGTCCAGGAAGACGACCTCGGGATGTCCAACCAGGCTCGCCGCGAGGTCGAGCCGCCGGCGCATGCCGCCGGAGTAGCCCGCGACGGGCCGCTTCGCCGCCTCGTCGAGGCCGAAGCGGGCGAGCAGCTCCGTCGCACGCCGGACCGCCTGGGCGCGAGGCAGGTCCAGCAGCCGCCCGATCATGACGAGGTTGGCCGAGCCGGTCAGCTCCTCGTCCACGCTGGTGTGCTGACCCGACAGCGCGATCCGCCGTCGGACCTCCCCCGCACGCCGCACGACGTCGAGCCCGGCCACCGACGCGCGCCCGCTGTCCGGGCGCAGCAGCGTCGCCAGGATCCGGATCATCGTCGTCTTGCCCGCACCGTTGGGGCCCAGCAGGCCCAGCACCTGGCCGCGCGGGACAGCCAGGCTGACCCCGTCGAGCGCGGCCACCTTGCCGAATCTCTTGGTCAGCCCTTCGGCCTCGAACCCTAGCCCTGTCACTGGCGGCACCCTTCGCTCAATTTCAGATGATGTGATCATCTGGATTTCCAGAGTATCTTAAGCTCATGGTTCGAGGAAGGGAGCGCCGGTGGTCCGACTGACCCGGGTCGAGCAGCAGGAGCGCACCCGCAAGACGGTCCTGGCCGCCGCACGGGAGGAGTTCGTCGAGCACGGCTACGCACTGGCGAAGATCGACCGGATCGCCGAGCGGGCGGAGCTGACCCGCGGCGCGGTGTACTCGAACTTCCCGGGTAAGCGTGCGCTGTACCTTGCGGTGCTGGTAGCGCTGGTCGAAGGTGTGGAGGCCGCCGGTCCCCCACGGCCACCCGGCTCGCTCGCCGAAGCGCTGGGCGGGTTCGCGCGGACCTGGCTGGAGCGCCTCCCCCTGGCCGACGACACGGCGTCGGGGGGCCGCCTGCAGCTGCGGTCGCTCGCCGGCGTCGTCGATGACGAGCAGGGCAGGACCGTGCTGGCTCAGCTCGCCCGGCTGGAAGCGCTGCTGCTTGCCGTCGGGCTGGAGTCCTGCGGGCCGGACAGCCGGCTGGATGAGGTGGCGACCCGCCGGGTACGCCTGGCCGAGCTGGTGCTGACGATGCTGGGCGGCTCGGCGTCGCTGGCCGAGATGGCGCCGGGGTTCGGCGACCCGTTCGACCGGGCGCGCGCGTGCGAGCACCTGGCCGGGGTCGATCTGGACGACGCCTGGGCGCCGCCCTACCTACCGCATGTCGAGCCCGCCGAGCCGGTACGAGACACGTGGAGCCCGCCGAGCGAGCTGGTGGACGAGATCGCGGGCGGCGCCGTCGACCTCGGCGCCGACGGGCTGGTCGCGGTGCTCGGCGCTCACCGGCTGGGTGCGGCCGAGGAGGTAGTTCGTTCCGTCCTGCCCGGCGAGCAGGCGACGGTGGTCGTCGTCATGAGCGATCCTGCCGAGACCTCGAACCTTGTCCGGCTCCGGGTCGGCGATCTCGCCCGGAGCCTGCACCGGGTCTTCGGGCCGGCGCCCTGGCGGCACGTCCGGCTCGTCATCGACGACGGTGCGGTGGCGGCGTCGGCCACCGGCCTGACCGGCGTCGACGACGACACGCAGGCGGCCGTGCGCATCCGGAACGGTCTGATCACCGCCCGCGCCCAGGGGCTGGGCGCCGCGTACGCGGTAGCGATGGCGGATGCGGAAGCGATCGCCGGCACGGGCACGGCCACCGAGCATGCGCGCGGTCAGGCGCCGTCGGCCCGTGTGAAGTAGGTGGCGCTCTCCGCGTCCGCCGGGTAGTACGACTCGACGGCGACCTCGGCCAGGGTGATGTCCATGGGCGTGCCGAACGTGGTGATCGTCGAGAAGAGCCGCAGCTCGCGCCCGCGACCGCGGCAAACACTGCTGCCATGACCACGGAGAGCATGCAGGTCGAGATCAAACACATGCTGGCCGACGGCGACCACGTCGTCCTGCGCTCGCGCCGCCGGCTCCCTTCCGGGCCGGAGATCACGGTCGTCGACATCATGCGGTTCGAGGACGGGCTGATCGCCGAGGCCTGGGAGACCATCGAACCGACGTCGGAGGCGGCGAGCCACCTGACCTGGTGGGCACCCAAGCGAGAGGCCGCGGAATGACCATGCAGTTGCTGCCAAGATCCAGCCAGCCTGGCAGCAGGTGCATGGTCATTCGTGCGGTCGGCCGCAACAGAGCGGCGCCCCGACTGAAGACGCGTCAAGATGGAGCATGCTGCTCGCCGAGGTCGCCGCCACGTCCGACGCCGTCGCCGCCACGCGCTCGCGCCTCGCCAAGCGTGCGGCCATCGCCGACCTGCTGCGCCGTACGGCTGCGGGCAACCAGGCCGAGTCCGGGGACGGCGGGGGCGGCACGGCGGGCACCGACACCGCCGCCGACCTCGAGATAGTCGTCTCCTACCTCGCCGGCGCACTCCGCCAGCGGCGCACCGGTCTCGGTTACGCGGCGCTGCGCGACCTGCCACCCCCTGCGGCGACGGCAACGCTCACCGTGCGCGCCGTCGACGCCGCCTTCGCCGAGATGGCAGCCCTCGAAGGCCCTGGTTCCGCCCAGGCCCGCTCCACCGCAGCCGGGGAGCTCTTCGGCGCCGCCACCGAGCGCGAGCAGGCGTTCCTCCGCGGCCTGGTCGCCGGCGAGCTGCGCCAGGGCGCGCTCGACTCGGTGGTGGTCGACGCCGTCGCGGAGGCCGCGGGCACCCCCGCCGACGCCGTCCGGCGCGCCGTCATGATGCGCGGCGCAACCGGCCCGGTCGCGAGCGCCGCCCTCCTCGCGGAGGACCCGCTCGCGGTGCTTGCGGCTTTCGCGCTCGAGGTCGGGCGGCCGGTGCGGCCGATGCTCGCCGCGTCAGCGCCGGACATCGCGGCTGCCTTCGAGAAGCTCCGCGCCGGCGATGCTCCCGAGGGCGGCCCGGAGCTCTGCGTCGACGTCAAGCTCGACGGCATCCGCATCCAGGTGCACCGGCTCGGCGACGACGTGCGCGTCGTCACGCGGTCCCTGGACGACATCACCGAGCGCGTGCCCGAGATCGTCGAGGTGGTGCGCGCGCTCCCGTCGGACCGCCTGGTGCTCGACGGCGAGGCCCTGGCCGTCGGGGAGGACGGCGTGCCCAGGCCGTTCCAGGAGACCGCCGCGCGGTCCGCGACCAAGGAGACGACGTCGGAGGCGGAGCTGGCCGCCCAGCTGCAGCTCACCCCGTTCTTCTTCGACGTGCTGCACGCCGACGGGCGCGACCTGGTCGACGCCCCGCTCCGCGAGCGCCTCACCGTGCTCGACGAGATCGCCGGGCCGCATACGGTGCGCCGGCTGGTCACGTCGGACCCGGAGGCCGCCGCCGAGTTCTTCGCGGGGGCACTGCGCGAGGGTCAGGAGGGTGTGGTGGTCAAGTCGCTCGACGCGCCCTACGCGGCCGGACGCCGGGGCGCGGGCTGGGTGAAGGTCAAGCCGCGCCAGACCCTCGACCTCGTGGTGCTCGCGGTCGAGCGGGGCTCGGGCCGCCGGCAGGGCTGGCTCTCCAACATCCACCTCGGTGCGCGCGACCCGGAGGGCGGGTTCGTGATGCTGGGCAAGACGTTCAAGGGCATGACCGACGAGATGCTGGAGTGGCAGACCGCGCGCTTCACCGAGCTCAGGACCGACGACGACGGCTGGGTGGTGACCGTCCGGCCGGAGCAGGTCGTGGAGATCGCGTTCGACGGGCTGCAGCGCTCCACCCGCTATCCGGGTGGGCTCGCGCTGCGTTTCGCGCGGGTGCTGCGCTACCGCGACGACAAGAGCGCCGCCGAGGCCGACACCATCGAGGCGGTGCGGGCTCTCGCGGGCTTCTGACCAGCGGGTAGCCCTCCACGAGTCCTAGCCAGCTTCTCGACATACGCGCACATATCGGGCAAGGTTTGGCCGGAACCAGGAACCTGTACCCGACCCAGACGGGGACTCGATGAGCTCGACCATGATCGCCGGCATCGCCGGCATCGGCGACACCGTCAGCGGTGAGCCCGCCCACCGGCCCTTGAAGCTCGACGACCCGGCCACCGTCATGTCCATCACGGAGGTGACCGCGTCGCCCGACGCGGCAGCCGTGCACGCGCGACTTCGCGAGGAGTGGGGGGACGTCGCCCCCGTCGGGCTGGAGCCCGGCACCCGCGCGTGGCTCGTGACGGAGTACCGGACCATCGTCGCGATGGCCCGCGGCCAGTTCCCCCTCGCGACGACTACCGGGACCTGGAACGGCCACGAGCAGCTGGGACCCGACGCGAACTCGCTGCTGCTCCGCCCGCTCGCGCCGGTCAGCCGGCCGACGGTCGAACAAGCCGAGGGAGGCACGCACGGCAGGCTCCGTACCCCGCTCGACGAGGTCCTCGGCGTGATCGACGACGCAGAGGTCGCCCGGACCACCCGCGACAGGTGCGAGGAGCTGATCGACAGGTTCGCCGCGACGGGCGTCGCCGACCTGGTGCGCGAGTACGTCGCGCCGATGCCGCACCTGACACTGGGCGCGCTCCTCGGGTTCGACGCCGCGACCGCGAAGCAGGTGTTCGAGATCGCCACGCTCCCGGCGTCGGAACGCTACGCCGCGGCGACCGTGCACGAGGTGAGCTTCCTGCTCAACGGGCAGACGGCGGCCCGCCGCCCGGACGGCACGCCCACTCCTGCCGGCCGGCTCGCCCGGCACGCCGCCTACGAGAGCACCGCCGAGGCGGCGCTCGGCATCGTGTCGCTCACCGCCACCGCGGCCCTCGGGCTGCAGGCCTGGCTGGCACAGACGCTCTACCTCTCCCTGACCGACGCACAGTTCGCCAGGCGGCTCGCGGGCGGACGGCTCGGGACCGACGAGGCACTCGACGAGGTGCTGTGGAGCGCGCCGCCCGTGAGCTCGCTGGCGCCCCGGATCGCCGTCGAGGACTTCCTGCTGGACGGCAAGCTCGTGCAGAGCGGCGACGCGATGCTGCTCGCGGTAGGCGCCGTCGGCTCGGATCCGAGCATCCGCGGCGAGGGTCCGTGGGACGGCTCCGGCAGCGGCGCCCACCTCGCCTTCGGGGTAGGCGCCCACGCGTGCCCCGCGCCGCACCTCGCCCGGTTGATAGTCCGCACCGCGGCCGAGACGCTGCACCGCCGCCTCACACCCGCTCTCGCGCTGCGTACGGACGAGCTCCGGTGGGCACCCGACTTCCGTTTCCGTCTGCTGGAGGCGCTCCCGGTCGCCTTCCGCCCAGAGCAGGACTCCGCACTCGAAGGGACATCGTGAGCAGCAACACCCGAGCCTCCAAGGTTCTCAACACCGTCCTCGCCCCCGCCATCCGTGGGCGGGAGGACCCAGCGGGCGCCTGGGCGAAGGCCGCCGCCGACGTCGAGAAGGAGGCCGGCATCCAGGACCGCGAGCTCGCCGAAGGTCTCGGCAGGGTGTTCGGGAGCATCGCCGAGGAGCCCCGGCTGACGCCCGTCGGCTGGTTCTTCGCACTTGGCACGATCAAGGAGCGCTACGCCAACCGGCTGCGCATCAAGAGCCTGATCGCCGAACGCCCGGAGATCGCCGCCGAGCAGATCGTCAACCCGGTGTTCGTGCTCGGGCTGCCGCGGACCGCGACCACCCTCGCCCACAAGGTGCTCGCCGCGTCGCCCGACCACCGCGGGCCGCTCGCCTGGGAGATGCAGCACACGACTCTTGCCGACCCGGCAGTCGCCAAGCGGGAGATCAAGAAGTTCAACCAGAGCGCGCAGATGCTCACGAAGGTCTTCGCGCCAGGGCTGAAGCACATCCACCCGCTCAACGCGGAGAACCCTGAGGAGTCGCTGCTGCTCATGCCGCACGGCACCTTCTGGCCGCTGTTCCACGGCAGCATGCCCTCGTACCGTGCCTGGTACGCGCAGCGCAGCGCGGCGGAGCTGGCCACCGACTACGAGTGCCTGAAGCAGGGCCTGCAGGTGCTGCAGCACGGACGCCCGGCCAAGCGGTGGGTCGTCAAGTACCCGGCGCACCTGAACGACATGACGGTGATCCGGAAGGTGTTCCCGGACGCCACGTTCGTGTGGACGCACCGTGACCCGGGCACCGTCGTCGGCTCGGCGTGCAGCCTCGTGGAGACGCTGTGGGCGCCGTACCAGAAGGACCCGGACCCGCTCGAGGTCGGAAACCTCATCATGGACTCCATGGTCACCTGGGTGAACAACGCCCTGGAGTCGCGGCTCAGCCTGCCGCCGTCGGCCATCGTGGACGTGCCGTACCACGCGCTGAGCGCCGACCCGCACACCGAGGTGCCGCGGCTGTACTCGGCGATCGGGGCCACCTGGACGGTGAGCGACCAGGCGAAGCTCGACCAGGTGCTCGCCCGGCCGGCGGGGTCGAAGCCGCACCAGTACGACATGCGGCGCTACGGGCTGGAGCCGGAGCAGGTGGACGCGGCCTTCGCGCCCTACCTGCGCCTGCTGAACACCTTCGACGTGCTGGACGCCAAGCCCAGGATCGAGATGTAGCGCAGGCCGGTCAGTCCCTGCCGGTTCCCCGGACGGCGATCGGCGCGGCCTCCCGCAGCAGCCGCACGTAAGGATGCTGCGGGTCGTCGAAGACGGTCGCCGCCGGGCCGGACCCGACGATGTGGCCCTCCTGCATGACGGCGACGTCGTCGCTCATGTGCAGCGCGACCCCGAGGTCGTGCGTGATCAGGAGGTAGGCGAGGTTCCGCTCGCGCTGGAGCCGGTCGAGCAGGTCGAGCACCTGCGCCTGGACGGAGACATCGAGCGCGGAGACCGGCTCGTCCAGGATCAGCACCCGGGGGTCGGCCGCGAGCGCCCGCGCGACGGCGACACGCTGCCGCTGGCCGCCCGAGAGATGCAGCGGACGGCGGGTGGCCACCGCCGGATCGAGGCCCACCGTGTCGAGCAGCTCCGCGATCTCGTTGCGGACCGGTCCCGGCCGGGTCGTCCGGCCGCGGGTGAGGGCGTCGGCGAGGACCGTACCGACGGTCCAGCGCGGGTCGAACGAGCTGAGGGCGTCCTGGAACACGGCGCCGACGAGCGGACGGCGCGCGCGCCGCCGGGCCTCGGGGAGAGGGATCCAGGGCTCGCCGAGCAGCGTGACCTCGCCGGCGTCGGGCCGCTCCAGCCCGAGGAGGAGCCGGGCGGTGGTGGACTTGCCCGAACCGGACTCCCCGACCAGCCCGAGGGTCCGCCCCGCGCGGAGGGTGAACGAGACGTCGTCGGCGGCGACGATCTCCCGCCCGCCGACCTGGAACGTCCGCGCGAGCCCCCGGGCCTCGAGGAGGGTGTCGCCGAACGTAGGCCTGGTCGCTCCACGAGCGCCCGCGCCGCCGAACGTAGGCTTCGTCGGCCTGTCAGCGGCTATGCCGCGACCACTCGTACGTTCGACGCCGCCTGCTGGGCCGGCAGCCGCCGACAGCGGGGCGCCCCGGGGGACGCCCGCCGGGACGGCGGACACCAGCTTGCGGGTGTACGGGTGCCGGGGGCGCTCGAAGACCTCCGCCGGGGTGCCCTCCTCGACCACGGCACCGTCTGTCATCACGAGCACCCGGTCGGCGATGCCCAGCACCACCGACAGGTCGTGGCTGATGAGCAGCACGCCGGTGCCGTCGTCGCGCAGCTGCCCCAGGAGCCGGAGCACGCCGGCCTGGACCGGCTGGTCCAGCGCGGTGGTCGGCTCGTCGGCGATGACCAGCCGCGGCTCGCCCGCGATCCCCGCGGCGATCAGGGCGCGCTGCCGCTGGCCGCCGGAGAGCTGGCCGGGGCGCTGGCGGGCCCGCAGCTCGGCGTCGGGCAGACCTACACGCTCCAGGAGCTCGATGGTGCGCGCGCGGCGCGCGGCGGCGTCGAGCCCGGTGTGCAGGGCGAGCGTGTCGCCGATCTCGCGCCCGACGGGTCGCAGCGGGTCCAGGGAGACGAGCGCGTCCTGCGCGATCAGGCCGACTGTCCCGCCGCGTAACGCGCGCAGACGCCGGCCGGACAGCGAGAGCACGTCCTGCCCGGCGACCGTGAGCTCCGCGGCGGTGACCCGGGCGCCCTCCCCCGCGAGGCCCACGATGCTGCGCGCGGTGACGCTCTTGCCCGAGCCCGACTCGCCGACGATGGCGACGCACTCGCCGGCCGCCACCTGGAAGCTGACGCCGTCGACGACGCGCCGGCCCGTCCCACCGCGCTCCGGGAACGTGACGGCGAGGTCCTCGACGTTCAGCACCGGCTGGTTCGGCCCGGTCATCCGGCGCTCCTGTTCCGCTTCTGGATGCCGCGTCCGATGACGGTGGCGGCGGCAGCGCCGGCGACGATCGCAAGGCCGGGGAAGAACGTCATCCACCAGAAGTTCGCGATGTAGGTGCGGCCCGCTGCGAGCATCGCGCCCCACTCCGCGGCGGGCGGCACTGCGCCGAGGCCGAGGTAGCTCAGCGAGGACACCCAGATGACCGCCTGCCCGAGCCCGAGGGTCGCGAGCACGAACAGCGCGGCGGTCACGTTCGGCAGGATGTGCCGGACGACGATCCAGAGCCGGCCGCGCCCCAGCACGCGGGCGGCCTCGACGAACTCGGCGGACGCCGTCCGCCGCACCTGGGACCGGATGATCCGCGCGTAGCCGGGCGCGGCGGCCAGGCCGACGGCGATCGTCGAGCTCAGCACGCCCGGCCCCGTCACCACGATGAACAGCAGCCCGAGCAGCAGACCGGGGAACGCGAAGAGCACCTCGACGAGCCGCGTGGTGCCGAAGTCGAGCCAGCGCGGGCCGAGGCCGGCCGCGAAGCCGAGGACGGTCGCGAGGCCTATGCCTATCGCCGTCGCGAGGACGCCGATCCGCAGCGACTCCGCGGCCCCGTGGATCACCCGGGTGTAGATGTCGCGGCCCGACTCGTCGGTCCCGAAGAGGTGCGCGAGCGACGGCGGCTGGAAGGCTTCGCTGCGCGCGACGGCGAGCGGGTCGCCCGGGGCGAGCAGGTTCGGCCAGAGCGCCGCGACGAGCAGGAGCAGGAGGACCAGTCCGGCGAGGGCCTCGGCGACCGTGGGGCGGAACGCGCTCACTCGGTCACCGCCCGTCCGCGCGGGTCGATGGCCCGGTCGGCGAGGTCGGTCACGAGGGTCATCACCGTGTACGCGAGCGCCACGACGAGCACTATGCCGGTCACGAGCGTGACGTCCCGCAGCTGGACCGCCGACAGGAGACTGCGGCCGAGGCCCTGGCGGGCGAACACCGACTCGACGACGACCGCCCCGCTGATCAGCGACCCGAAGGCCCAGCCGGACAGTCCTACGGCGGGGATCGCGGCGTGCCGCAGCGTGTGCCGCCAGAAGATCCGGACCTCGCTCTCGCCGCGGGCGCGCGCCGTCGTGACGAACGGTGACTCCATGGCGGTCAGCAGGGACTCGCGCATGACCTGGCCGAGGAACCCGGCCAGCGGGATCGCCATCGTCAGCGCGGGCAGCACGATGCCCAGCGGCCCCGGCACGCTGACCGGCGGCAGGATCCCGAGGGTGAGGCTGAAGAACAGGATCAGTACCGTCGCGAGCCAGAAGTGCGGCACGGCCGCCGCGACGAGCTCCAGGCCCGACCCGATGGCCCAGGCGACCCGGCCGCCCCGCACGCTCCAGGCGGCCAGCGCGCACGCGAGCACCCAGGCGAGCACGAGGGAGCACAGGGCCAGGCTGAGCGTGGCGCCGAACTGCTCCCCTATCGCCGTCGCCACCGGCTTGTGCAGGGAGTACGACTGGCCGAGGTCGCCGGTCACGAGCCTGCCGAGGTAGGTCAGGTACTGCACGACGAGCGGCTGGTCGAGGCCGTACTCGCGGCGTACCTGCTCCAGCGCCTCCGGCCCGGCCTGTGAGCCGGGCCCGCCGAGGATCGCCTCGGCGGGGTCGCCGGGGACCAGCCGGAGCGCGAAGAACGTGATGGTCGCGGCGGCCCAGAGCACGAACACGACCCCACCGGCACGCAGGAGGAGCCAGCGCCGGTTGCCCGGCACCGGCCTCCTGCGTGCCCCGGTGGTGGGGACGGGAAGCGTCAAGACGTCAGCCAGGCCTCGGTGAAGGTCGGCGTCGAGACCGTGGGCATCGCCCGCAGGCCCTGCACCGTCGACGAGTACAGGAAGTGGTTCTGCTGGTCGTACAGCGGCAGGATGTAGTAGCCCTCGAGGATGATCCGCTGGGCCTGCTCGTACAGGCTCTTGCGGTCGTCGGGGTTGCTCGTCGCGGAGGCGCGGGTGAGCAGGTCGTCGAGCGCGGGGTCGTCCACCTGGGCGAGGTTCGCGAAGTAGCCGCTCGGCGCGGGCTCGATGCTCGCCGAGTGGTACAGGATCCGCAGCACGTCCGGGCCGACCTTCGTGTACGGGGCGCTGACCAGGTTGTAGTCGTTCTCGGCGAGGGCGCCGTACCAGCTGGACAGGTCGAGCGGGTGGAGCCGCACCTCGAAGCCCGCGGCCTTGGCATCCGCCTGGATCTGCTCGAACAGGGACTGCTCGGCGGGGATCGACTGGTTGGTGCTCACCGGGAAGTCGAGGGTGAGGCGCTCGCCGTCCTTGACGCGGTAGCCGTCGGCGTCGCGCTCGGCCCAGCCCGCCTCGTCGAGCAGGGTGGCCGCGGCGTTGATGTCGACGGTGAAGAGGTCTGGCTCGCTCAGGCCGAGCGGCTCGACGCCGGACAGCGGCGAGTACGAACGCTCGGCGGTCCCGAAGAACAGGCCCTCGATGCCCGAGTCGACGTTCGAGGAGCGAATGAACGCCTCGCGGACACGCTCGTCGTCGAACGGCGCCTTGCCCGAGTTGAGCTCTATCCGGTTCGAGGCGCCGGGACGGGGTGCATCCAGCTCCTTGATGGTGCCGCTGGTCTCGGCGGACTGGATGGTGTCCGGCTGCGCGTTGTCGATGACCTGCACCTCACCGGACTGGAGCGCGGCGTAGCGGCTCGCGGAGTCGGGGATGAACCGCCACACGATCGACTCGAGGTACGGGAGGCCGGTGCCCTCGACGTCGGCCGGCGGAGAGCTGTAGTCGTCGTTCCGCACGAGGGTCACCGAGTCCTGGCGCTCCCACGCGTCGACGACGAACGGGCCGGTGCCGACCGGCGACGCGCAGTTCTCCTCCTGGCTGCGCTCCAGGGCCTTGGGCGACTCCATGGCCACCCAGATCTGCGACAGCGACTCCAGCAGCGCGCTGTCTGGCGTGGTCAGCTCCAGCCGGACGAGGTGGTCGTCCACGGCCACCACGTTCTTGATCTTCGCCAGGGCGAGGTAACCGGTCGACGACGCAGTCGCCGGGTCCTGCACGTGCGCGATGTTGGCGGCCACCGCCTCGGCGTCGAACGGCGTGCCGTCGGTGAACTCGACGTCCTCGCGGAGCGTGAACTCCCAGCTCAGGCCGTCGTCGCTCTCCTGCCACTCGGTGGCGAGCCACGGAATGACCTCGCCGCTGTCGGAGAGCGAGACGAGCGACTCCAGGTACTGCGTTGCGATCAGCGCCTGCGGGTAGTTGCCGCCGACGTGCGGGTCGAGGCACGAGGGCTCCGCGTCACCCGAGGCGTAGGTGAGGGTCCCGCCCGCGACGGGTTCGCCGACGGGTTCCTCCGGCGTCCCTCCCCCGGGCGAGCAGGCGGCGAGCAGGAGAGCGACCGTGGCCGTGACGACGACGACGGCACGCGGGCGGGAGAACCGACGCAAGGGCATGGCTACGTGTGCATCCTGTCTGGAAGGTGTTCCGAACGACTGCGTTCATGCTCCCAAACTGTGCGCCCGGCCGGACGTATTCCGTCCTCGGACGCCGAGTGGGGAGCGCCACACCCGAAGCCCACCGGGTGAGGTCCGACGGGGGCGGGAACTCTCACTGTCGCCCTCTCGTTCTCACCCCGCACCCAGGCGTTTTCCTCCCGGCGAGAGCGGCTCCCCGCATATACTCGCCGGGTTCGGACGCCCTATCACGAGGAGCACCGATGACCGAGCCGATGCCGCTTCAACCGCCTGCTCCCGCAGCCGACGCCCTCGTGCTGAGCGCGCCCGACCCGGTCCAGGCCGTCGCGGCCACGCAGGCCCCGAAGATGGCTCCCAAGGTGGACCCCGCCGTCGCGCCCGCGCTCGACCAGAAGGTGGCCACCTACCTCGACGGGCTGCTGAGCGCCGACACCAAGAGCCCCGAGTTCGCCAAGCGCGCCGACGACGTGCGCACCATGGGCGACCAGGAGATCCGGCAGGCCGCAGACTCCAGCAACCGGCTGCTCGCCACGCCCGTCCGGGCGCTCAAGGAGGGCGGCCTCGCCGACGGTTCCAAGGTGGGCCAGACCCTCCTGGAGCTGCGCCGCACGGTCGAGGACCTTGACCCGTCCGAGGCCAGCGTCGGGCGCAAGATCCTCGGCATCATCCCGTTCGGCGACAAGCTGCAGGACTACTTCCGCCGCTACGAGTCCGCACAGGGTCAGCTCAACGCCATCATCCAGGCCCTCTACAACGGGCAGGACGAGCTCCGCAAGGACAACGCGGCGCTCAACCTGGAGAAGCAGAACCTCTGGGACACGATGGCCCGACTGAACCAGTACATCTACGTGGCCGAGCGCCTCGACGCACAGCTCTCCGCGAAGATCGCCGAGCTCCAGATCGCCGAGCCCGAGCGGGCCAAGGCACTGTCCGAGGACGTCCTGTTCTACGTGCGCCAGAAGCACCAGGACCTGCTCACGCAGCTCGCGGTCTCGATCCAGGGCTACCTCGCGATCGACATCATCATCAAGAACAACGTAGAGCTCACCAAGGGCGTCGACCGCGCCACGACGACGACGGTCTCCGCGCTGCGCACCGCCGTCATCGTGGCGCAGGCGCTCGCGAACCAGAAGCTCGTGCTCGACCAGATCGGCGCGCTGAACACGACGACGTCGAACATGATCGCCTCGACCTCCAAGATGCTCGCCGACCAGTCGGCGACCATCCAGGAGCAGGCCGCGAGCTCGACCGTCGGCATCGAGCAGCTGCAGTCCGCGTTCGCGAACATCTACGCCACCATGGACTCGATCAGCGACTTCAAGGTCCGGGCGCTCGACTCGATGTCGCAGACCATCGGCGTGCTCCAGACCGAGACCACCAAGGCCTCCCAGTACGTGGAGCGGGCACGACGCACCAACACCGACGGCGTGGCGAGCGGTTCTCTCGACCTCACCACCCCGTGACCGCGGGCTCGGAGGCAGGCATGAGCTGGTGGCGGCGACTCCTCGGCGGGCGCACCGGGCGCACCGAAGAAGAGGCGCGGTCCGTCTCCATCCCGGCCCCGCCCACCACCGAGCAGATAGTGACGTCCGTCGACGCCGTCCTGGCCCGCACGTCCGGCAAGGCGCCGGCCGCCGTCACCGCCCGGGTGCAGCGCGTCGCCGAGACCGTGCACGAGATGGCGCCCCGCCTGGACCGGCTCGGCGCCGGCTCCCAGCAGGCGCACACCGTCGTCGCCACCGCGACGAGCTACCTGCCCGAGGCGGTCGACGCCTACCTGCGCCTCCCCCGCGACTTCGCCGACCGGCGCGTCGTGGACCGCGGCAAGACGTCGCTCATGATCCTGTGCGACCAGCTCGACCTCCTGGGCGCCACCATCGACAAGATCTCCGACGCCGTCTCCCGCGCCGACGCCGTGGCCCTCGTCGCGCACGGCCGCTTCCTCGAGGAAAAGTTCGGCACGCCGTCAACCCTGAACCTCCCGAGCACAGCACCCGGCTCGCTGCCGGCCCCCGGAGCACCAGGCCAGGGCCCGGCATCGGGCCCCGCTCCCCTGGAAGCACCATGACCACGACGGCGCTAGCCGCCGCCCTGGACGCTCTAGCCGCAACAGCCACCGCCGCCAACCTGAGCGCCGCTGCCGCACGCACCGAGGCCGAACGCCTGGCGGCAGCAGTAGCCGAGTCCTCTCCAGGCGCCCCCACGGACTGGCTCAAGGCAACGTCCCATCCGACGTCGAGCAGCAGCCTCCAACCCTTCTTCGATGCCGCGGTAAGCGCCCGCCGCTGGCGCGGCGCCCCAACAGACCTCCTCACGGACCTCATCACCAGCAACTCCCCCCACGCACAGCAGTACGCAGAGGCCCTGGCAGCAGTGGTAGACGCCGCAGCCACCCTCGGCGACCCCAGCATCAGCGCCATAGCCGCAGCAGAAGGCACCAAGGCAGTCCACCGCAGCGCGGCAGCAGGCCGCGACAGGGCAACGCAGCCCTCGACGCCACACCCCCTGCCACCCCTGCCAACCACCCCCCACCTGGACACGAAGCCCCCCACCCAAGGTGACCTGACCACAAAGGCCGCGGGGTCCGAGATACCGCGCCGGGATGTATTCCTTCCCGAAGTGGAGGGCCCCCTGGGGCCCGTGAACGCATCCCGGCGCGGTATCTCGGACCCCGCGGCCGCCCCAGCCGACTCCCCCGAGCCCGCCGAAGAACGCACCCTCGAAGAGCTTCTGACCGAGCTCGACGCCCTCACCGGACTAAGCCGAGTCAAGGACGAGATCCGTCGCCAGACCGAGCTCCTCCGCATAGAACGCCTCCGCGGCGAAGCCGGCCTCAGCGCCCCGACGCTCACCCGCCACCTCGTCTTCGTAGGCAACCCAGGCACCGGCAAGACGACGGTAGGCAGGCTCGTCGCCGGGATCTACCGCGCCCTGGGCCTGCTCGACAAGGGCCACCTGGTCGAGGTCGACCGCTCCGAGCTGGTCGCCGGCTACCTGGGCCAGACCGCCGAGAAGACGACGGCGGTGGTGGAGCGCGCCCTGGGCGGCGTGCTGTTCATCGACGAGGCCTACACCCTGGCCGAGGACCAGTACGGCCGCGAGGCCGTCGACACGCTGGTCAAGGACATGGAGGACCACCGCGACGACCTCGTGGTGATCGTGGCGGGCTACCCGGGCCCGATGGCCCGGTTCGTGGGCACCAACCCAGGACTGGAGAGCCGGTTCGCGCGCACCATCACGTTCGAGGACTACTCCCCCGACGATCTGCGCCGGATCTTCGAGAGCATGACGAGGTCCGCCGACTTCGAGCCGCAACCGGAGACACTCGAACGCTTTGACCGCCTCGCGGCCGACCAGGCGCGCGGCGAGGGCTTCGGCAACGGGCGCTGGGCCCGCAATGTGCTTGATTCCGCGATCGCCCGGCACGCCTGGCGCCTGCGGGACGTTGAACGACCGACGCTGGACCAGCTGCGCACGCTGGTCCCAGAGGACCTGGAGGATGTCGTGGACATCGGTACAGACAGCGAGGCCACCGCGTGACCGCACCGACGACGACGAACCCGGCCGCCCCGCCCGACCCCGGCGAGGATCCCGGGCCGCGCAACGCCGTCCTGCTCCGTCGGCGCAGCCGCTTCTCGGCGGCGCTGCTGACCACCCCGGGCCAGCTCGCGCTGGCCACTACCGTGGCCGTCGTGGCCTGCCTGATCCTTGGCATCACCGGGTTTCTCGCGGGCAACGGCCAGTCGGCGGCGCTGCACGACGCGCAGCGTGACGCGGCCCAGCTCGTGGGTACCCAGGAGCTGCGCAACGACCTGGTCTCTGCCGACGCGACGGCGACCAACGCGTTCCTCGTGGGCGGGCTGGAGCCCACGGAGGCGCGCGAACGCTACGAGGCGAGCCTGTCCGAGGCCGCCCAGGCCGTCCCGTCGCTGGCCGCGACCGCGCGGGGGGCCGGGGAGGCGGCGGACCTCGCCGCCGTGTCCGACTCGGTGCAGCGGTACGCGGGCCTCGTCGAGTCCGCGCGCGCGAACAACCGGCAGGGTTTCCCGGTCGGCGCGGCGTACCTGGACCAGGCGTCGGCGGCGTTGCGTGACGAGGTCCTGCCCACCATCGACGAGGTGGCGGTCTCGACGTCGCAGCGGGTGGACGCCGACATGGGCTCCATCTCCCTCGCCCAGGCGCTGCTCCTGTTCGTGCTGCTGGCCCTCGTGGCGCTGGGCGCCGTCCAGCTCTGGCTGGCCCGGCGTACGCACCGCGTCCTGAACACCGGGCTGGCGGCCGCGAGCGTCGCCCTCCTGGTCGGCGGCGTCGTGACGGTGGCGGCGGTGCTGGGCGGCAACGGCGTCGCCCGGTCCGTCGCAAGCGGCCCGTACGCGGCGACCGTAGCGACGTCGGAGGCGCTGTCGCTGGCCACCGACGCCAAGTCGATGGAGTCCTTCACGCTGATCAAGCGCGGCTCGGGCGCGGACTTCGAGGAGTCCTACCAGACGTCGCTCACCGATGCGAAGGCCCTCCTGGCCGAGGCCGCCGAGGCGACCGACACCGGCTCCGACCCCCTGTCCCTCCTGGACGAGTGGGACGCCAAGCACGCCGAGATCCGCGAGCTGGACGACGGCGGCCGCTGGGACGACGCGGTCGACGCGGCGACTGCCACCGGCGACGGCTCGGCGGGTGCGGCCTTCGCCGCGTTCTCCGACCAGGCCCACGCGGACGTCGAGACGACGAGCACCGCAGCGGTCGACCGGCTCGGCGCTGCGGCGACCACCGCGCAGACAGCCGCCTGGATCGCCCTCGTGCTCGGTGTGGCAGGGGCAGTAGCCGCTGCCGCCGGGATGAACGTCCGCCTGAAGGAGTACCGATGAGCACCGTTCGCAGACCGCTGGTCGCCGCCCTCGTCGCGCTCGCCATAGTCGGCACGACGGCGGCGTGCGCACCCGAACCGATGACTCACCTGCTCACCGGCGCGGCCGGCGCAGGCTCGGTGGCGCAGGAGTCGGCCCCGAAGGCCGCTACCGGTGGAGCGGCGTCCGGCGTCGCGACCGCCGCCGAGGACTGCGCCGACGGGCGGCCCGCCGTCGCGTCGCTGGACCCCGAGGGCAGCCCAGAGGTGACGTCCGGCTCCACCATGGCGGCCATCCGGGCGCACGGTGCCCTCCGGGTGGGGGTCTCGGCCGACACCCTGCTCATGGGTTCGCGCGACCCGTTCACCGGCGACATCGAGGGCTTCGACATCGACGTGGCCCGGCAGATCGCCGACGCGATACTGGGCGACCCGGACAAGATCGAGTTTCGCGTGATCACGTCGGGCGACCGGGAGACCGTGCTGGCCGAGCACCAGGTCGACATCGTGACGCGCGCCTTCACCATCAACTGCGAGCGCTGGGAGAACATCGCGTTCTCCGCGGAGTACTACCACGCGGGCCAGAAGCTCCTGGTGCCCTCGACCTCGAAGGTCGCGGGCATCGACGACCTCGAGGGGCAGCGGGTCTGCGCACCCGAGGGCACCACCACCTTGGAACGCCTCGGGGAGTGGGAGGGCGTCGAGGCGGTGCCCGCCGCGACCCACACCACGTGCCTCGTCCTGTTCCAGCAGGGTGAGGTGGACGCCATCACCGGCGACGACACCGTCCTGGCCGGCTTCGCCGCGCAGGACCCGTACGCGAAGGTCGTCGGCGACGCCGTCAGCGACGAGCCCTACGGCGTCGGCATCCCCGCCGACCAGCCGGACATGGTGCGGTTCGTCAACGGCGTGCTGGAGGACATGATCGCCGGCGGGCAGTGGGAGGAGTCCTACGACCGCTGGCTGGGCGATGCGCTCGGGCCCGCGCCCGCCGCGCCGAGCCCGGTGTACGGACGGACGCCGTGAGCAGGACCCAGCGCGCGCCGGCGCCACCCGGCGCCCTGGGGATCGCCGCGGAACCCACGGACCTCCTGACCTACCTGTCGGACCTGCAGGCCTGGCTCGACGCACGGCGCGCCGACCTGGACCGGCTCGACTCCGCGGCGCGCCAGTCGGGCGCGGAGGGTGTCACCGCCGACGTCGTGCTGGCCCTGACCCTGTGGCAGGCGGTGCGCACGCGCACCGACGAGCTGGTCACGGTGTGGGACTCCGGCCGCGCGGACGCCGTCGCGCGCGAGCGCATGTCCCAGCTGATCTGGGGCCGCCTGGGCGGCGACCCCGCGACCTCGCTGCTGTCCCTGGTCGACGCCGCGCGCCTGTGCGACGCGCAGGCCGACCAGCTCGCGGCCCGGCTCTCCTTCGACCCGCACGCCGCCGACGTCACCGCCCGCCTGCGCTCACTGGCCGCCGGCCTCGTCCGGGCCGAGGACGCCGCGCTCGCCTCGGCGGACACCGAGGACGACGCGGTGGTCGCCCGCCTGCGCGACCGGCTCGCCCGTCTCAGGTCCGACGCCGCCCGCGGCGCCGACATCACGGGGCCGCTCGCGGCGCTCGAGGACGCCATAGCGCGCACCGAGCGCGACCTCATAGTGGCAACGGCCCGACGCCGGTCGCTCGCCAAGGACCGGGACCGCGCCGTCGCGCTGCGCAGCACCCTGGCCGACCGGGCGCCCGTGCTCAGCCAGGTCGCGGAACGCTGCCGCCGGGAGATCACCGACCCGCCGCGGCTCGCGATCCCGGACGTGGCCCGGCTCGGCGACGTCCCCGCAGAACCCGACCGCCTCAAGACGTACGTCCAGCGGCTGGGCGCCGTCGAACGGGCGATGGCGCGGGTGGAGGACGCCTACACCGCACCGCTGCGCGAACGCGCCGAGCTGCGCTACCGCGTCAAGAAGCTGATGACAAAAGCCCAGGGCAACGGGCGGGCGGCGTCGTCCACCGTGAAGGCGGGCGAGGACGAGGCGCGCGAAGCGCTGGACGCCACACCCTGCGACCTGGCCCTGGCACGGCACTTCACCGAGCAGCTCGAGACGCTAGTGCGTGACCTCCCGGAGGGACACCGATGACGACACAGGCCTGCGCCGAGCCCGGCTGCACCGGCACCATCGAGGACGGCTACTGCGACGTGTGCGGCGCGCCCGCCGGGGGCAACCCCGCAGGCGACGCGCTCGCCGAGGTCGCGGCGTCGTGGACCAGCGAGGACCCGGACGCGTCCACCGTCCGTGCCTCCGGATCTGCCCCGGGCTCCGCCCCTGGCGCCATGTCCCAGCCGTCGACCGGCCGCACCAGCTCGTCCCGCCTCGCGTCGACGGCGCTGGGCTCGGCGCGCGCGGCGTCGTCCGGCACCTACCAGACGCGCCGGGTGGGCACCGGGTCGACCCGGCTGCGCGGGCACCGCCTGGGCGCCGGCCTGACCACCGTGCCGCACACCCCCGTGGCCGATCCGCTGCAGGCCGTCATGGCCACGCCGGAGCTCGCGGAGAACAAGCGCTTCTGCCCCACGTGCGGCCAGCCGGTCGGACGCGCCCGCGACGGTGTGCCTGGCCGCATCGCCGGGTTCTGCGGACACTGCGGCGCGCGGTACGACTTCGCGCCGGCGCTCAAGGCCGGCGACCTCCTCGCTGGCCAGTACGAGGTGGTGGGCTGCCTCGCGCACGGTGGCCTGGGCTGGATCTACCTGGCCCGCGACCGCAACGTGAGCGGCCGCTGGGTGGTGCTCAAGGGCCTGCTCAACGCGGGCGACCGGGAGGCATACGAGGCGGCGGTCGCGGAGCGTCAGTTCCTCGCCGAGGTCGAGCACCCGCTCATCGTCGAGATCTTCAACTTCGTGCTGCACGAGGGTCTCGGCTACACGGTCATGGAGTTCGTGGGCGGCAAGTCGCTCAAGGACGTGCTCAAGGAGCGCCGCGACCTGGGTGAGGGGCAGGCCCGCCCGCTGCCCGTGGACCAGGCCATCGCGTACATCCTCGAGGTGCTGCCCGCCTTCAGCTATCTGCACGACCACAACCTGCTGTACTGCGACTTCAAGCCGGACAACATCATCGCCCAGGGCGACGGCGTCAAGCTGATCGACATGGGCGGCGTGCGCCGCACCGACGACATGACGTCGGCCATCTACGGCACCGTCGGCTACCAGGCGCCCGAGGTGGCCGAGATCGGGCCGTCGGTGGCCTCCGACATCTTCACGCTGGGCCGCACCCTGGCCTCTCTGGTGCTCGACTTCCGCGGCAACACGACCGTGTACCAGGCGTCGTTCCCGCCGGTGGCCGAGACGCCGGTCTTCCAGAAGTACGACTCGTTCTACCGCTGGCTGGCCAAGGCGTGCGCGCCGAACCCTGCCGACCGGTTCGGCGGGGTCGACGAGGCCCGCGTCCAGCTCCTCGGCGTGCTCCGCGAGGTGGTCTCCACCGACAAGGGCCCCGGGTACACGGCAACGACGTCTGCCGAGTCGGTCCTGTTCGGCGTGCCGCCGCTCGACGGCGCCGACGGCGCGCTGGCCTGGGACGAGCTGCCGGTGCTCAAGGTGGACTCGACGGACCCGATGGCGTCCTGGCTGTCCGGCGTGAACGTCACCGACCCGGCAGCGCGCATGGTCGCGCTCGGCGGCGCGGCCGAGCCCACCGTCGAGGTACGGCTCGCCCTGGCGCGGGCCGCGATCGAGGCGGGCGACCTGGACCGCCTGCGCGAGACCGTCGCGCAGATCCTCGAGCACGACCCGTGGGAGTGGCGCGCCGCCTGGATGGAGGGCCTCGGCCACCTCTCGGCGGACAACCCGGCGGCCGCCCGCGCGTCGTTCAACGCCGTCTACGGGCAGGTGCCCGGCGAGCCGGCGCCCAAGCTCGCGCTCGCCACGGCCTGCGAGGTCTCCGGCGAGCCCGGTGTCGCCGAGCAGCTGTACGGCACCATCGCACGAGCCGACTCCAACTACACGGGCGCAGCCGCCTTCGGCCTCGCCCGGGTGCGGGCGGGGGGTGGCGAGCTCGACGGAGCCCTGCGCGCGCTCGACCTGGTGAGCCCCAGCCGTGGGTCCTTCCCCGACGCTCGCCTGCGGCGGGCCCGGCTCCTCGTCGACGCGCGCCGCACCCTGCTCGACCTGTCCGACGCCGTCGCCGGGCTCGACGCCGCCCACGTCCCCGACCGGCCCAAGGCCGAGGTCACCGTCGACGCCCTCTCCGGCGCGCTCGACCTGGTCACGGAGGCCGGACCCGACCCGAGCGTGCGGATAGCCGGCGCCGAGGCCACGGAGCCCGAGCTGCGGGACCGGCTCGAGCTCGCCCTGCGCACCCTCGCCCACCTCACCGACGAGCGCTGGGAGCGCGTGGATCTCGTCGACCGGGCAAACTCCGTACGGCGGTGGACCATGCGTTGAGCGGTCGACCGACCTGACAGGTGCGAGGAGCACGCTGAGAGCCGCGGGGTGCGAACCCTGACGAGGCAAGGAGAACTTCCCAGACATGAGTGCCGACGACAGTAGCCTCGTCCGCTGTCCCAGCTGCGGAGAGAACGCGGCGCCCCGCGCCCGATTCTGCGAGAACTGCGGCACGCCGCTGGGCAGCTCCGGTGCGAGCGTCCCCTCCGAGGTGACCCTCGAGATGGCACCCACCGTGGTGGACCCGGACCCGGCGACCGGCGACACCTCCGGCCGCCGGTCCTGCGGCGCCTGCGGCGGCACCATCGCCCCGGACGGGTACTGCGCCGACTGCGGCACCCCCGGCCAGTCCGAGCGCGACCACTTCGAGGAGCGCCCGGCCGAGTGGGTGGCCGGCGTCTGCGACCGCGGTGTGCGGCACCCCCGCAACGAGGACGCGATGGCCCTCGCCACCAGCGGCACCTTCGCAGCGCTTGTGGTGTGCGACGGCGTGTCCAGCGCGCCCGACTCCGACGTCGCATCGCTCGCCGCGAGCCGCGCCGCGCGGGACGTGCTGGTGGCCTACGGCCCCGAGGGAGCGAGCTCCGTGGTCGGAGCGACCAGCCGCCGCATCGCGGGCTGGACCGACGCCATGGTCGCCGCCTCCCGCGCGGCGGGCCAGGCAGTGCGGGGCGCAGCGGAACAGCTCGCCGCGACGAAGGGGAAGGACGTGGCGGACGACCCGCCGTCGTGCACCTTCGTGGCCGCTGTGGTGGACCACGACCTGATCGTCGCGGGCTGGCTCGGCGACTCCCGCGTGTACTGGCTGCCGGACTCGGGTCAGCCGGACTCAGCGCAGCCGGAACAACTCAGTGTCGACGACTCGTGGGCCCAGGAGATGATCGCGGCCGGCGTGCCGCGCGCACAGGCCGAGACGTCGCCCCAGGCGCACGCGATCACGCGGTGGCTGGGTCCTGACGCCCCGGACACGGACGCCCGCTGCGCCGCGACGGTCCCGTCCGGGCCGGGCTGGCTGCTCGTCTGCTCCGACGGCCTGTGGAACTACTGCTCCGACGCGCACGAGATGAGTGACCTCGTGCGCCGGTTCGCCACCTCCGGCGACCCGCACACCACGGCCGCGGCGCTCGTGCGCTGGGCCAACGCACAGGGCGGGCGGGACAACATCACCGCGGCTCTTGCCCGCGTCTCCCCCACTGTCACCGAGCAGCGATAGCCTGCCGTTACCCGAGAGGAGCCACCGTGGCCGAGTTCTCCGCCGAGGTCTTCCAGAACGAGTTCCTGTCCGACGGCGCCACCGACGTGCACGCGGTCGTGTCCGTGACGTGCACGGGCGCGGGCGCCGGCGGCGGTGCCGGGGTGAGCACCGGTGGTCCGGGCGGCGTCGCCGAGATCGTCGCCGTCGACACCTCCGGGTCCATGCAGGGCCGCAACATGGAGGCCGCCAAGCACGCCGCGGCGGTGGCCGTGGACCAGATCCCCGACGGCACCCTGTTCGCCATCGTCGGCGGCTCCCACGTGGCGACCCGGATCTTCCCCTACCCCAACGCACGCGTGCCCATGGTGGCCATGGAGCTGGGCGCCCGCAACGAGGCCAAGCGCGCCATCTCGACCATGTCCGCGAGCGGCGGCACCGCGATCTCCTCCTGGCTGCGCCTCGCCGACGACCTCTTCGCGACCGTCCCGGCGGCCCAGAAGCACCTGATCCTGCTGACCGACGGCAAGAACGAGTCCGAGCCGACCATGCACCTCGACCGGATGATCGCCGACGTCACCGGGCACTTCCAGTGCGACGCCCGCGGGGTCGGCGACCGCTGGGTGGTGGAGGAGCTGCGCAAGATCTCGACGGCGCTGCTCGGGACCGTCGACCTCATCGCCCGGCCCGAGGACATCGCCGAGGACTTCTCCGCCCTCGTGCGCAAGTCCATGGCCCGCGGTGTCGCCGCGGTGGACCTGCGCGTGTGGGCGCCCCAGGGTTCGGAGGTCCTGTTCGTCAAGCAGGTAGCGCCGGAGGTGGACGACCTCACGGGCCGCCGCACCCAGGTGAACGCCCTGACCAGCGGATACCCCACGGGCGCGTGGGCCGACGAGACCCGCGAGTACCACGTGGCGGTCCGCGTGCCGGCGAAGCCCGTGGGCTCCGAACAGCTCGCGGCGCGCGTGCAGGTCGCCGTCGGCGACGAGGTGACGGCGTCTGGCCTGGTCAAGGCCAAGTGGTCGGACGACTCCACGCTCACCGCCCGGATCAGCCCCGAGGTGGCGCACTACACGGGCCAGGCGGAGCTCGCCTCGGCGATCCAGGAGGGCCTGGCCGCCAAGGCCGCCGGCGACGAGGCGACGGCGACGGTGAAGCTCGGCCGCGCCGTCCAGCTCGCCGCCGAGACCGGCAACGACGACGCGACCTCGCGCCTGCGCAAGATCGTGGAGGTGGACAACGAGGAGGCGGGCACCGTGCGGCTCAAGCGGAACACCGCCAAGCTGGACGAGATGGCACTCGACACCGCTTCCACCAAGACGACCCGGGTACGGCGCGCATGACGGTCGTCTGCCCGGAGGGCCACAGCAGCCAGTCCACGGACTACTGCGACGTGTGCGGTACGCCGATCCCGGCGGGGCGTTCGGCGGTCGAGCCTGCCCAGACAGGGTCGGTCGCGGTCTCGTCCGCCGAGTCCGCCGCCGGCGGCCCCGAGACCTGCCCCAACTGCGGCGACCTGTCCCCGTCGGGCTCGCTGTTCTGCGAGAACTGCGGGTACGACTTCACGACCGGCACGACGGCTCCGCCGCCACCCCCGCCGTCCGCCCTGGACCTGGGCGGCCTGAGTGCGCCGCAGCAGCCGAGCACACCGGCGCCCGCGGCTCCTCCGCCGAACCCGCCGCCCGTGAACCCGCCGTCGCAGGGCACACCTCCGCCGTCGGCCAGCGGCATACCCGCACCGTCGCCCGGCGGCGGCGGGCTCAGCGCGCCGCCCGTGCCTGGCGACGACGCCTGGGTCGCGGAGATCTGGGTCGACCCCGACTGGTACGCGCACGAGCAGCCAGAGGACCCGATGCCGTCGGCGGGCCTGCCCGGCCTGGTCACGCTGCGGCAGCGCAGCCTGCTCGTGGGGCGGCCGTCGCAGTCCCGCGGCATCCGGCCCGACGTCGACTGCGGCAGCGACCCTGGCGTGTCCCGGCGGCACTGCCAGCTGACCACCGACGGGATGCGCTGGTGGGTGGAGGATCTCGGCTCGTCGAACGGCACATTCGTCGCCGCCACGGGCGACCCCCTGCCCGACGTCCCGCTGACGCAGGGCGTCCGCCGGGAGATCGAGGAGAGCGACCGGGTCTTCATCGGCGCCTGGACGCGGCTCGTCATCCGGAAGGCGCTCCTGGGCGAGGCCTAGCAGGTCCTGGCAGAGGCCCGGGTCACCCACCTGACCCGGGCCTCTTGCCTGCCCCGGATAAAAAGCCGTGCGCTGACCGGGTGACACCTGGGAGGCTCAAGGCACACCGCGGTGACGTCCGTCCGGTCCCATACCGGGCGGTGGAAAGGGTCCGGCCAGACCCATGTCGGGAGACCGACACCTCCAGCGTCACGAAAGGCACTCACGTGCATACCGAGTACGACCTGGCGCTCATCCTTCACCGGGACCGCCTCCGCGCCGCCGACGAAGATCGGCGTTCACGAACGCTCCGCCTGGAGCAGAAGCGACGCAAGGCCGAGGCCGGCGCCGCACACAGCACCAACAGCCGCGCACGGGTTCCCGCCCTGCGCGTGCGGTCGGCATGACCCCCGTGGCGCCGGCCGGGTTCCACCCGGTACCCGGCGCCCCTCGACACCCCGAAGCAGAGCGCGTGCACGGCACCCGCTCTGCTTCGGCGTTGTACGACCGTTGATCGCTCCGAACGGGACGGTCTCGACGCGCTGCGCAGCGCCCTGACCTGGGGAAGGGTGCTGCACGTCACCCCTGTCCGGCTTGCGCGGGATTTCCGTGATCAGGGATGATGTAACACGACGGAAACAGTGCGAGGCGCCGAGCCGCGACCCGGCCGGTACGCCCCACCGCACCGTCACCCTCTCCCCACCCCTGGAAGGACCAGACACATGCATGCCCAGACCGCGTACGACATCGGCCGCGCACAGGTCGCCGAGATCGCCCGCCGCGCGGAGGCCTCCGAAGCCCAGCAGCGCGCCCTCCGTGAGCGTCCCGAGCGTCGCTCCGCCAAGCGCGTCAAGCGACTCCGCCTGATCTGACCGGCTCCGGCGCGCGGGCGCCGTCGCCGAACATCCTGGCCCTTCCTAGGACGACCACCCGGTCGGCCTGCGGGAGGGCCTTCTGTTTGCCCGGGCTGCCCCCTTGACCCCATCCCGCGTAACTCCGCTGCTCCGGACGCAATAGGCTGAGCGGCGTGAGCCTTCCCAACCCCAACGAGCGCATCGTCTGGATCGACTGCGAGATGACCGGCCTGGACCTGCGCGCTGACGCGCTCGTCGAGGTCGCCGCGATCGTCACCGACTCCGACCTCAACGTCCTGGGCACCGGTGTCGATGTCCTCGTCAAGCCTCCGGCCGAGGCACTGGCGCAGATGAACGACTTCGTGCGCACCATGCACACCACGTCCGGCCTGCTCGACGAGCTGGACGAGGGGCTGACGCTCGAGGAGGCGCAGGCGCAGATCCTGGCCTACGTCCGCGAGTGGGTACCGGAGCCACGCAAGGCGCCGCTGGCCGGTAACTCGGTCGGCACGGACAAGACGTTCCTCGACCTGCACATGCCCGAGCTCGTGGAGCACCTGCACTACCGGATCGTCGACGTGTCGTCGATCAAGGAGCTGGCCCGCCGCTGGTACCCGCGCGTCTACTTCGCGTCACCGAAGAAGGGCGGCGGGCACCGTGCGCTCGCCGACATCCTGGAGTCGATCGACGAGCTGCGCTACTACCGCGAGGTCCTGTTCCCCACCCAGCCCG
This sequence comes from Promicromonospora sp. NPDC023805, assembly GCF_040639635.1. Classification (NCBI taxonomy): domain Bacteria; kingdom Bacillati; phylum Actinomycetota; class Actinomycetes; order Micrococcales; family Promicromonosporaceae; genus Promicromonospora; species Promicromonospora sp. NPDC023805. The sequence continues at coordinate 60,356 of NZ_JBFAAH010000025.1, forward strand.
GCCCGGACACGGCGACCTCGCGCGCCGCGGCGCAGCGCATCGCCGAGACGTCCGTCACGAAGCAGCTCGCCCCGTAGTTTTCAGTTCGGTCCGGGGCTGCCGACCATGTATGCTTTTCGACGGTCGCCGGTCCACAATCGGCGAGCATGGTGGGCGTAGCTCAGCTGGTAGAGCATCGCGTTGTGGTCGCGAGGGCCGCGGGTTCAAGTCCCGTCGCTCACCCCATACGAAGGGCCCCTCACTCAGGTGAGGGGCCCTTCGTGTTCGCTGGACGCAGGTGCTGGGACACGACTGTGAAACCAGTCCAGGTTCACACCTCGCTCTGGTTTCGGGCGAACACCTGCTTGCACAGACCTGACGGGCTTCCGCCCGCAGCGGCGGCACCGGCAGACGGGCGTGCGCGATCGTCGTGAGCGGTCATCGGCGGATGTTCCTCCCGCCGCAGGGATGGATCAGGCGTCGCAGGCGGTGAACGCGACGGTGCGCAGGGTGCCGATGGATCCGTCGGAGATCTCCTCGATGTCGGGCAGATCCTTGTTCTCGTCGACGGCGTTGAGCGCGTAGACGGTGCCGTCGGGGGCGGTGAGCGTGAGCACGGGGTCGCCATCCTTGTTGTGCTCGCAGGCGACGGTGCCGTGATCGACGGTGAGGTTCCAGGAGTGCCCAAGATCGTCCTTGCTGACCTCGGCCGGGTTGCTCGTCACCGTCGCCTTCGGCCCGTCGACCGGGAAGTCTTCGGGATGCTGCAGGCCGTTGCACCCGGCAAGCCCCGCTGTGCCGAGGACGAGGGCGCCGGCAGCGAGGGCGAACCGGACGGCGCGGTGACGCGGAACGGACATGGTGTTGGGGTTCACGGGGTCTCCTTGAGTAGAGCAAGTGCCATGTAGCCGTCCTCGAGGTTCGGGTCGGCCGGGGTGGCATCGGCGGGCGGGGTATCGGTGATGACTCGGTACTGGGTGCCGTCGCCTGTGGTCGTCGCGTTGACCACGGTTTCGTGCTCGGGCGGCGGCACGGTGCGGGCCGCGGTGAGCCACGTACGACCACGGGCGGCGTCGATCAGGCCCTCTGTCGGACCGTCGTAGCGGGCCCGGCCGTCGCGGAGTACGAACACGTAGGGGCAGGTCTGGGCGACGTCGTCGAGAATGTGGGTGGACAGGATCACGGTGCGGTCCCGACCGAGACTGGCGAGCAGGGCGCGGAACCGCATCCGCTCCTCCGGGTCGAGCCCAGCGGTCGGTTCGTCCACGATGAGGAGCTTCGGGTCACCCATGAGCGCCTGTGCGATCCCGACGCGGCGGCGCATCCCGCCGGAGAACCCACCGATCCGCCGGTCCTGCGCATCGGTCAGCCCGACGCGCGCGATGAGCTCACGGGCCTGCTGCTTGCGCACGGCGGCGTTGTCGATGCCTTTGAGGACGCCGACGTAGTCGAGGAACTCCAGCGGGGTGAGATTCGGGTACGGCTCGACGTCTTGTGGCAGGTATCCGATGGTCTTCTTCACCGCCCGCCGAGTGCTCGCGTCGGCGAGGTCGTGGCCGTCGATGAGTACCCGTCCTCGCGACGGCCGGATGATGCCGCACAGGATCCGCATCAGGGTGGTCTTCCCGGCCCCGTTGGAACCGAGCAGCCCGGTCATGCCCTGTGGCACGTCGAGGGTGACGCCGTCGAGGGCAGCCGGCTTCTTGCGGAAGTCCTTGCCGAGGTGATCGATCGAGATGAACATGCGGGATTCCTTTCAGCGCTTCCGGGTGCGTTCGGCCAGCCACGACCCGGCCAGCAGCAGGGCGAAGACGATGACGAGCTGGAGGACCAGGGAGACGGCCGCACCCAGCGGGGTACCGTCGAAGGCAAGCGGCCCGGAGGCCGGGTACATCGGGTCCGCACCGAACCAACCGGTGACTATCGCGTCGCCGATCACGGAGAACAGGGTCCCGTTCGGTGTCGGGAGCGGCAGCAGAGAACTGGAGAAGATCAGGAAGAACCACAACAGCACCGCCACGATCCGTCCCAGCGCCGCGGGCAGCAGCGCCCCCGCCACCCCGGACAGCGCCATCGCGATCAGCGCGGCCGGAGCAACCACCGTCGCCGTGACGGCCAGCGCACCAGGTAGAGACCAGGGATGCCCGCTGATCGTCTGCACCAGCCCCATCGCGAGGAGCACAGCAACGGCTGGGGCGATGACGACGCTGAATGCGCCGAGCACGCGCGCCGTCCGCAGCAGCCCGCCCGGGATGGGTGTGGAGGCTTCGAGCTCGTGCATGCCGAGCTCGGCCGAGGCGGTGAAGAAGTCCGTGAACGCGGCCGCGTACGCGATCCCGGTGAGGATTGCGATGATCTGTCCGGAGAATGCGAGGTCTTCGATCCCGCCGGTGCCAGGACGGGCCGGGGAGATGGCCGCGAGCAACGTCGCGAACGCGGTGAGTGGGATCGCGGTGAACCAGAGGGCTTTCTGCCTCCGCGCGACGCGGGAATGGGTGCGCGCAAGGCCGATGAGGGTCATACAGGCGCCACCTTGGCGATGTTGCGTTCGGAGTCGCCGAGCCTCTGCCAGGCCGGCATCAGCAGCCCAGCGGCGACGAGGAGCGGCACGCCACGCTGCAGGTGCAGCGGGAGCACGTACGGGTCCCAGAGCATCGCGAGGAACATCCACGCTGCGACGACTGCGATCGTCGTCGACGACGCCGTTCCGGCGAATGCCGCTGCGACCAGTGCGATCACGGCGACGAATACGACCGCCCCTGCTGGAGACAGCACGCTTGCCCAGCCGATGTCGCGCGGCCAGACCCCGAGCAGACGCAGCGGCACCACCATCACGACCGCACCGACCAGCCCCGAGGCGGTGACGAGCAGGGTGCGCAGGAGCTGGACAGTGCGGAAGCTGGTCGTCGTCGACTCGTGCAGCTCGATCAGCGGGTCACCGGTGAGCGCGACGGCGACGCAGACCCCTGCGCAGATCACGAAGACCTGCGCCAGCCAGTTCACCAGCGTCATCGTCTGCGAGGCCGGCCATGTCAATGAGACCATCCAGCCCGTGGCCGCGACCAGGACGGCGACGAGCGTCGGCCCGACCGCGACAGACAGACCCACGCGCCGCCCTTGCGTCCGCAGCAGAGTTCTTGACATCTCGCCCTCCTCAATCCCTGGTTTCCGGCCGACCGCTGGACGCTGTTCGGCCTTCACCGGATCAGTAGCGACGAGGACGAGGAAGGTTCACACCGATGTCGAGAGCTTTCCTCGGTGAACGGCGGCCGAACGCGCGGACACGATCGCGACGGCGAGGAGCAGAGTGCCGACCCCAGCGACACCCGCCGGGGTGATCGCCTCCCGGACCGCTCCGGAGAACACGCCGAGGCCGATGCTCATCGTGCTGTTCGACGCCGGAGTCACCAGCGGGATCAACACCAGGCCGGCGATCATGCCGGTCCACGGCACTGCCCAGATAGCCACGAACGTCGCGACTCCCGCAATCATCGCCATTGGTGCCAACCAACCGGTCAGCACCGCGGCCAGTCCACCCGTGTGGCCCCAGGCGGAGACCAGTACGGACGCGGCCGTCCCCGCGATCACGTCGAGGGCAAGCACGATCCCGATCCGTGCCATCACCACGACCTGCGGCCCCAGCGGCATCGACAGTGACACCGCGTCGGCACGGCTCGGCGACAGCGCCATCGTGACCGTCGCGGCCACGCCGAACAGCATCAGCGCGGAAAACCCTGACACCGCCGCCGACGCCCCCTGGCTGACGCCGAGGAAACGGGCGGCGAGCACCGCCATCGTCACCGTCACCAGCACGACCGGCGGCACCAGCCACGGCACCACCCGCAGCTGCGCCCACGCCAGCAGCCCGGCCAGGCGCAGGCTCCGACCCGCCGACCAGCGCGGTGCGGCAAGCGGTGACGGCTGTTCGGAGATCCGACGCTGGACCGCCCCGAACTCCGGTGGCTGCGGGCCGCGCTCGGCCTCCCACTGGCGCAGCACGTCGCGGACCCCCTCGCCCCGATTCTCGCTCGTCTCGCCTTCAGGCATCCTGCCTCCTCAGTTCCTCGCGCAGCAGCCCGCGTGCCCGCGACACCCGACTCTTGACAGTTCCGACCGGCACGCCGACCGCCTCGGCGATCTCCTCGTACGGCAGCTCGTGCAACCACGCCAACCGCACCACCTCGACCAGCCCTTCCGGAAGCGCATCGAGCGCATCCAGCACAGCGACCGTCTGGTCGGCCGCGATGACCAGCTCAGCGGGGCTGGGCTCCTCCGAAGGCACATCATTCGCCCGCGCGTCATCGAGAGGCACCTGTGGAAGACGTTTACGCCGGGTGTGCACATAGATCTGACGCCTTGCGATCCCGAGCAACCACGTGAGCACCTTTGCATCGCCCCGGAACGCGCGGGCAGAACGCCAGCAGCCCAACCAGACATCCGCGCTGACCTCCTCAGCGACTCCACGGTCCGAGACCCGGGCGAGGACGAAAGCGAACACGACCGATGCATAGCGCGCGTAGAGGCCTCTGAGCGCACGCTCGTCACCCTCACTGACCCGAGCCAGCAGACGATCATCAGTCTGCGTCTCAGCGTCCCGCGTCAACCACTTCACCTCGCTTTGTCGCTCCATCCGATGGCCACCATCAGATCAGTAGCGCCCAGGCACTTCAGGGTTCACTTCACTCCCGTCCTACCAGCACCACCTGACGGCTGAAGGAGCTCGAGGCGCACACAGAGCCGCAAGAACATTCGCAGAATGCGCAGCTGGCCGCCCGTCGCGCGCCCGAGCAGCTCTCGTTCAGCGCCACCGGCTCGCGACGAGCCCGAAACCAGTTGCGGCCCGGTGCGGGCATGGTGGTCGTGGAACTCGTCGAGTCGCTCCAGCTCCTTGCCGAGCGCGCGTCAGAACGTGCGGCCGCCTTTGCCACCCTCTCCAGGGCATGGAGGGCCGTTCTGATCTCCCTGGGCACGGGCACGGTGATGTTCGCGACGGCCGAGCCTGAGCGGCAGACGGCGCCCGCCCGGGTCAGCTTCCTGACCGGCGGCATCCTGCTGTCGACAGCGCTGCTCTTCCTGACCCTTCACCTGCTCGTCGGCTAGCTGTACGGACCGGGCACCGCGGCCGCCGGGGCCACGGCGCCCGCCAGCACTCAGCCGAGCAGCTTCACCACGGCGTCAGCGAGCTTGTCCTCGACGCCCGTGCCGTACTTCATCCAGAGCGACGGCTCGGTGAGCTCCAGCTCGATGACCATGGGGACGCCGTCATCGCCGGTGACCAGGTCGACACGCGCATAGGTGAACTCCGCACCGGTGGCCTCCCGGGCCACGGCGAGCGCCCGCTCCGCCACGTCGACCTGGGCGGGCGTGGCCTCGAACGAGGACTTCTCCTCCTCCGCGTAGAGCTCGCTGGTGTCCTCGGCGGGGCCGGTGAGCAGCGCGTTCTTGCGGACGGCGTGGGTGAGCTCGCCGTCGATGAAGATCAGGCACGTCTCACCGGCGGTGTCGACAGAGGTGACGTAGGGCTGGATCATGACCCAGCGGCCGTCGTCGAGCAGGCGGACGGCGTGCGAGATGGCCTTGGCCCGCGACTGCGCGGACACGGGCTGGTAGCGGCCCGTGTTCTTGGCGCCGGCACTGACGACGGGCTTGACCACGAAGTCGCCGAAGGCAGGCATACGGGTGTGCACGGCGCGCTTGGACAGGTGCCGCGCGGGGTCGAGCCAGATCGTGGGGATCACCGGGATCCCGGCGTCCTCGAGTACCCGGAGGTAGCGCTTGTCGGTGTTCCACTCGATGACGTCGGCGGAGTTGGCCACCTTGCGCAGCGAGCGCGCCCACGCGAGGAACTCGTCGTGACGCGGCGAGTAGTCCCAGGTGGAGCGGACCAGCACGAGGTCGTAGGCGGACCAGTCCACGGCGGGGTCGTCCCACACGGCGGGCTCGGCGGTCACGCCGCGCTGCGCCAGGGCGGCGATCAGCGGCACGTCGTCCGTGTCGAGGTCGGGCAGCTGGGAGCAGGTCGCGAGGGCTACGCGGGCATTGGTCACGCCCCGAGACTATCGGGACGGGTCAGGCCCGGTCCTGCGCCGAACGCCGCGGACGGAGCGGCGTAGGTCACACTGCGGGCTCGCGGCCGGGCGCTTCCTCGGGGACGTCGGCGGCGGCTTCCGAGGCGTCCTGGACGCCCGGCTCAGCCCCGGCGGCGTCCGCGGCCCGGCGCAGCGCACCGAGGATCCCGTCGGCGGTGAGCGAGCCGACGACGTCGCCCGACTCCCCCACGACCGGCACCCGGCCCATCGCGGAGCCGGGCAGCGCCGCGACCGCCTCGAACGCGTCGGTCAGGCGCGCGCCCAGCCGTACGGGCGCCGGCGCGGGCTGGACGATCCGCTCCGCGCCCTCCAGGTCGGCGGTCTGCACGCTGGCGAGGGCGAGCATGCGGGAGGCGGCGCCCTCGCCGGTGAAGTCCCGCACCCGGTCGGACGCCGGGTGCGCCAGTACCGCGAGCGGGCTCGCGACCTGCTCGAGCTTGCCGCCGCGGGTCAGCACGGCGATCCGGTCGCCGAGGCGTGCCGCCTCGTCGATGTCGTGCGTCACGAGGATCACGGTGGTCCCGGTCTCGCGCTGGATGCGCTGGAACTCCGCCTGCAGGTGCCGCCGGAACTCCGGGTCGACGGCGCCGAAGGGCTCGTCCATCAGCAGCACCGGCGGGTCGGTGGCCAGGGCGCGGGCCACGCCGATGCGCTGCCGCTCGCCGCCGGACAGCTCGTGGGGGTACCGCTTGGCGTACGTGGCGGCCGGCAGACCCACCAGGTCGAGCAGCTCGGCGACGCGCGCCCGCGTGCGCCTGCGGTCCCAGCCCAGCAGGGCGGGCACCGTCGAGATGTTCGCCTCGACCGTGCGGTGCGGGAACAGCCCGACGTTCTGGATCACGTAGCCGATGCGGCGCCGCAGCGCCACGGGGTCGGTGGTGGTGACGTCCTCGCCGTCGAGCAGGATCCTGCCCGACGTCGGTTCCACCAGGCGGTTCACCATGCGCAGCGTGGTGGACTTGCCGCAGCCCGACGGGCCGACCAGCGCGAGCACCTCGTGCTCGCGCACGGCGAGGCTCAGTCCTTCGACGGCGACGGTGCCGTCCCCGTACGCCTTGCGGACGGAATCCAGCTCGATCACGGTGCGGGCAGCCATGCCTGAGAACCTACCGGGTCGCACGCGGTAGGTTCTCAGGCATGCCCGGCAATCCCTGGTTCTCCTGGTCCTACGTGATCGACAACGCGCCCGTGCTGTGGCAGCGCACGGTCGAGCACGCGGGGCTGACCATCGAGGCCGTCGCGATCTCCGCGGCCATCGCCATCCCGCTGGGGGTGCTGGTCTCCCGGTTCCGCTGGCTGTCCGGGCCGGTCGTCGGCACGGCGGCCGTCATGTACACGGTGCCGTCCCTCGCGCTGTTCGCGATCCTGGCACCCGTGCTCGGGATCGGCCGCCCGCCCGTCCTGGTGGGCCTGGTGGTGTACGCGCTGCTCATCATCCTGCGCAACACGGTGGCCGGCCTCGCCACCGTGGACCCCGCGGTCCTCGACGCCGCCCGCGGCCTGGGCTACGGGTCCGGCAGGCTGCTCGTCCAGGTGGCCATGCCGAGCGCGCTGCCGAGCATCATCGCCGGTCTGCGGCTGGCCACGGTGTCCAGCGTCGCGCTGGTGACCGTCGGCGTCGTGGTCGGGTACGGCGGGCTGGGGCAGATCATGTTCCAGGGCTTCCGCAACAACTCCTACCGGGCCGAGATCATGACCGCCACGCTGGCGACGATCCTGCTCGCTCTCGTGCTGGACCTCGCCCTGTGGGCGGCCGGCAGGGCCGTTACTCCCTGGCTGCGCAGGAGGTCCTCATGAGCGCCCCCACCGGCGTCGTCGACGAAGCCCTCGTGTGGCTCAACGACCCACTGACCTGGACCGAGCCCGGTGGCGTGCTCGACCTGACCGGTGAGCACCTGGCGATGACCGCTATCGCCGTCGCGGTGGCGTCTGCCGTCGCGATCCCGGTCGGTGCCTGGCTCGGGCACAGCGGGCGGGGAGCCGGCCTCGTCGTCTGGCTCACCAACGCCTCCCGGGCGATGCCGACGCTCGGCATCATCCTGCTGCTCGCCGCAGGCGGGCTGTTCGGCAACTCCGCGGCCGTCATCGCCGCGGCATTCTTCGCGGTGCCCGTGCTGCTGGTGAACACCTACGAGGGCGTACGGGGCGCGGATCCCGACGCCCGCGACGCGGCGCGCGGCATGGGTATGAGCGACGGGCGCATCCTGCTGCAGGTCGAGCTGCCGCTCGCCACCACTCTCGTCGCCGCCGGGCTGCGCACCACCATCGTGCAGGTGGTCGCAACTATCCCGCTCGCGGCGCTGGTCGGCGGAGGCGGCCTGGGCCAGATCATCGCGCTCGGCATGGGCACGCAGCGGTACGGCGAGGTGCTCGCGGGCGGTGTGGTGGTCGCGGTGCTCTGCCTCGCGATCGACATGGTGCTGGCGATCGGGCAGCGTCTGGCCACGCCGGCCCCGCTGCGCGCGAATTCGCGCTAGGCCCGGACCGGAGCGAACCCGGCCGATGTAACGACATCCTCACGAGCGTGTCTATCCCTTGCCATAGTGGGCCGACCGGGGTCGAATGGGATCGATCGAAGCCGTAGAACAGTTGTACGTCACCCACGTTCGGAGACATCGATGAAGTTCCCCCGTACGCATCTATCCCTGCCCCGGGCGCTCGGCGCGGCAGTCGCCGTCGTCAGCCTCACCTTCCTCACCGCCTGCGGCGAACCGGGATCCGCCGGAGGGAGCGGCGGCGGCGGCACCTCGACGGGCGGCGCCGGCGTCGCTGCCTGCGAAGCGGTCCCCGGCGACGAGCTGGTGGTGCTCGACGACGACAAGCAGCTGCAGACAGTGGACAACATCATCCCGGCGATCAACGCGGCGGCCGTGGAGGGTGACGACACCCTCGTGCCGCTCCTCGACTCGGTCTCGGCAGCGCTCGACACCGACACGCTCATCAGCCTGAACAAGGCGGTGGACGTCGACCGCCGCACCTCCAAGGAGGTCGCGGAGGAGTTCGTGGCCGACGCCGGCCTCGATGCCCCCGAGCAGAGCGGCAGCGGCAAGATCGTCATCGGCGCCGCCGACTTCGCGGAGAGCGCCACGCTGGGCACCATCTATGCGACGGTGCTGAACGCCGCCGGGTACGAGGCCGAGGTCACCACCATCGGCAACCGTGAGACCTACCTCCCCGCGCTGGAGGACGGCAAGCAGGTCCAGATCATCCCCGAGTACGTGGGCACGCTCACCGAGTTCATCAACAAGGACGTCAACGGGGCCGAGGCCGAGGCCGAGGCCGTCGCCAGCAGCGACCTGGACGGCACCGTCGAGGCGCTCACCGGGCTCGGCGAGGAGGTCGGCCTCGTGTTCGGCCAGCCCTCCCCCGCGCAGGACCAGAACGCGTTCGCCGTGACCAAGGCCTTCGCGGACGAGCACGGCGTCACGTCGCTCAGCGAGCTCGCCGAGGCCTGTGGCGGCCTCGTGCTCGGCGGCCCGCCGGAGTGCACGGAGCGCCCGTTCTGCCAGCCGGGCCTCGAGGAGACCTACGGTCTGGAGTTCGCGGAGTTCCGCTCGCTCGACGCCGGCGGCCCGCTGACCAAGTCGGCGCTCCAGCAGGGTGAGGTCACCCTGGGTCTGGTCTTCAGCTCGGACGGCTCCCTGACCCCGACCAGCTGACCCGCCCGTCGTTGAGTGCTGGATATTTGCGCTTCGGATCGCCGTTTCAGCGCAAATATCCAGCACTCAACGGTCTACAGGCCGTAGGACTCCAGGAAGCGGAGCCAGACCTCGCTGACCGTCGGGTAGGCGGGGACCGCGTGCCAGAGGCGGTCGAGCGGCACCTCGCCGACGACGGCGATCGTCGCGGCGTGGAGCATCTCCCCGGCGTCGGGCCCCACGAAGGTGGCGCCCACCAGGACACGCCGCTGCGTGTCGACGAGCACCTGGGCGCGCCCCTTGTAGCCGGGCGCCTCCACGCTCGCGCCGGCCACCCAGGCCAGGTCGTACGACACGGCCTCCACCGGGATCCCCGCCGCGCGCGCCTCACGTTCGGTCGGTCCCACCCACGAGACCTGCGGCCGCGTGAACACGACCTGGACGCGCGCACTGTGGTCGGCGGTCGCGGCATACCGCGACCACGCCTTGCCCTCCTGCCCGACGGCGGGCTCCGGGTCACCGCTCGTGGGCGACCGGTCCCCCGCTTCCGTGCCGTACCGCGCGGCCACCACGTCCCCGACGATCCGCGCCTGGTACTTGCCCTGATGGGTGGTCGGCGCGCGGCCGGTCACGTCGCCGCAGGCGTACAGCCAGCCGCCCGGCACGCCGGTGACCTGCAACGACTCGTCGACGACGAGGGCGCCGCCGCGGCCGAGCCCGGACTCGTCCAGACCCACGCTCTCGATACCCAGGTCGGCGGTGCGCGGCACCCGGCCGGTGGCCACGAGGATCTCGGCGGCGGTGATCGTGCCGCCGTCCGCAAGGGTGACGGTCACCGGGCCGGAGGCCCCGTCCTCCGCACCGACGCCGGGGCGCTCGACCGAGGCCACCTCGGCGCCGGTGCGGACGTCCACGCCCAGCGCGGTCAACGACTCCGCGACCATCTCGCCGGCGAACGGCTCGGCGGCGGACAGCAGCCCGCCGCGCGACAGCAGCGTCACCTGCGCGCCGAGGTCCGCGTACGCGTTGGCCATCTCGACGCCGACCACCCCGCCGCCGACGACCACCAGCGACTCGGGGACGGTGTCCGCCGCCGTCGCCTCGCGGCTCGACCAGGGTGCGGCCTCCGCCAGCCCGGGAGCGCCGGGCAGGACGGGGACGCTGCCGGTCGCGACGATCACCGCATGCCGGGCGCGCAGGAGCCGCTTCGCCGGGGTCTCTCCCGTCTCCGCCTCCCCGAGGCCGCTGTCCGCTCCGCCCTGCGCCTCGCTGTCCGAGCCCGCAGGCACAGTGACCTCGACGAGCCGCTCCCCGGCCAGCCGCCCGTGCCCGCGCACCAGCGTCAGGCCTGCGCTCTCGACCCAGGAGACCTGCCCGGAGTCGTCCCAGTTGCTGGTGATCTCGTCGCGCCGGGCGAAGACGGCAGCGACGTCGGGCGCACCCGGATCCCGCAGGCCGGGAGTCTCCTTGGCCAGGGCGCGCACCGCGCCCGCCCGCAGCAGCACCTTGGACGGCATGCAGGCCCAGTACGAGCACTCACCGCCCACCAGCTCGGACTCGACCAGGGCAACGGACAGGCCGGTGCGCGAGGCCCGGTCGGCGGCGTTCTCACCGACCGGGCCACCACCGATCACTACGACGTCGAATGTCTCCTCAGGAATGCTCATGCCGTCATCGTGGCCTCCCGGCGGCCCGGTCGCCAGACGGCTCGACGCGTCAGGCCAGCCCGGCCTTGCGCAGTGCATCCGCCATCGCGGTGTCGGCAGGTGCGGGGCGCCCGCGGCCACCCTGACCGCCCTGGCCCGGGCCACCCTGCCCTCGCCCGTTCCGGCCGCGGCCCTCGCCGCCACCCGGACGTCCGCCGCGCTGACCGCCACCCTGGCCACCGGAGCCCTGCCCGCCCTCTCCGCCGGAGCGAGAGCCACCCGAGGTGCGGCCGCCGGTCACGCCGATCTCGTCGTCCAGGCGCAACGAGAGGGCGATCCGCTTGCGCGGCAGGTCGACGTCCATGACCTTGACCTTGACGATGTCGCCCGACTTCACGACCTCGCGCGGGTCGCTCACGAAGTTCTTCGACATCGCCGAGACGTGCACGAGGCCGTCCTGGTGCACGCCGACGTCGACGAACGCGCCGAACGCCGCGACGTTGGTGACCTGGCCCTCCAGGACCATGCCCGGCACCAGGTCGCCCAGCTTCTCGACACCGTCCGCGAAGGACGCCGTGACGAACGCGGGACGCGGGTCACGGCCGGGCTTCTCCAGCTCGGCGAAGATGTCGGTGACCGTGGGCAGACCGAACGTCTCGTCGACGAAGTCGGTGGGCTTGAGCGTGCGCAGCGCGCTCCCGTTGCCGATGAGGGCCTTCACGTCAGCGCCCACCGATGTCACGATGCGGCGCGCCAGCGGGTACGCCTCGGGGTGCACCGACGACGCGTCCAGCGGCTCGTCGCCGCCCGAGACCTTGAGGAAGCCCGCGCACTGCTCGAACGCCTTGGGGCCCAGCCGCGGCACCTTCTTGAGCGCCGCACGCGACGTGTACGGGCCGTTGGCGTCCCGGTGGGCGACGATGTTCTCCGCGAGCGTCGAGGTGATGCCGGAGACGCGCGACAGCAGCGGCACCGACGCGGTGTTGAGGTCGACGCCCACGCCGTTCACGCAGTCCTCGACCACCGCGTCCAGCGACCGCGAGAGCTTGGTCTCGGTGATGTCGTGCTGGTACTGGCCGACGCCTATCGACTTGGGGTCGATCTTCACGAGCTCGGCGAGCGGGTCCTGGAGGCGGCGCGCGATGGACACCGCGCCGCGGATGGAGACGTCGAGGTCGGGGAGCTCCGCGCTCGCGTAGGCGGACGCCGAGTACACGGACGCCCCCGCCTCCGAGACGATGGCCTTGGTCAGGCCGAGCTCCGGAGCCTTCTTCATGAGGTCGGCGGCCAGGCGCTCGGTCTCGCGCGAGGCCGTCCCGTTGCCGATCGCCACGAGGTCGACGTCGTGCTTCTTGGCCAGGGTGGCGAGCTTCGCGAGCGACTCGTCCCAGCGGTTCGCCGGCGCGTGCGGGTAGATGGTCGCGTACTCGACCACCTTGCCCGTCGCGTCGACGACGGCGACCTTGACGCCGGTGCGCAGGCCCGGGTCGAGGCCCATCGTGGCCCGCGTGCCTGCCGGTGCGGCGAGCATCAGGTCACGGAGGTTGGCCGCGAAGACGCGGACCGCCTCGTCCTCCGCCTCGGAACGCAGCCGCAGCCGCACGTCGATGCCGAGGTGCACGAGGATCTTGGTGCGCCAGGCCCAGCGCACGGTGTCGGCGAGCCAGCGATCGCCCGGGCGGCCCTGGTTCGCGATGTCGAACTGGTGCGCGATGGTCGCCTCGTAGGACGTCGGCACGCCTGCCTCGATGCCCTCCTCCGGCTCGATCGTCAGGTCCAGCACGTCCTCCTTCTCGCCCCGGAAGAGGGCGAGCACCCGGTGCGACGGCAGACTGGACAGCGACTCGGCGAAGTCGAAGTAGTCCGAGAACTTCGCGCCCTTCTCCTCCGTGCCGTCGCGGACGGTGGACAGCATGCGGCCGCGCTTCCAGAGCCGCTCCCGCAGCGTGCCGATCAGGTCGGCGTCCTCACCCATGCGCTCCACGAGGATCGAGCGGGCACCGTCGAGCGCCGCCGCCGTGTCCGCGATGCCCTTGTCGGCGTCGACGTAGGGGCCGGCAGCCGTCGTCGGGTCGAGCGACGCGTCGCCGAGCAGCGCGAGGGCGAGCGGCTCCAGGCCGGCCTCCCGCGCGATCTGCGCCTTGGTGCGCCGCTTCGGCTTGTACGGGAGGTAGATGTCCTCGAGGCGCGACTTGGTCTCCGCCGACAGGATCTGGGCGCGCAGCTCGTCCGTGAGCTTGCCCTGCTCCTCCACCGACGACAGGATCGCCGCGCGCCGCTCCTCCAGCTCGCGCAGGTACCGCAGCCGCTCCTCGAGCGTGCGCAGCTGCGCATCGTCGAGCGTGCCGGTGACCTCCTTGCGGTAGCGGGCGATGAACGGCACCGTCGCGCCGCCGTCGAGCAGGTCGACCGCCGCCGTTACCTGCCCCTCACGAACACCCAGCTCCTCGGCGATCCGCCGATTGATACTTGCCACTTGTCCCTTACCTCACTTCTAGAAGGTCGGGACAGATTGTGCCTGGCACCACTGACACTTGTCGCATCCACGGTGCGTGTCAGACAGCCGGATCATGATGACGACCTGAGAGCCCCTCGCACGAACCGCTGCAAGCCCGACGCGGGTCGGCACACAAGAGATCAGAACCTCGCCGCAGGCGCTCCCGCGCCGGGCATCCCCAGGAGGAACGGTGCAGCGTCCCAGCCCCACCCGTCGTCGTACCAAACCTCGTACGCGTCCACACCGTCGAAGCGCTCACCGCCGTACGACGACTACCGCAGCGATGGCCGCAACGGCGGCCCTCGCGCTGACCGCCTGCGGCCCGGCCGCCGACGAAGGGCTTGAGCGCTCGGACGCGGAGCGTATGTTCATCGCCGTCGCCGACGCGCCCGAGATCGCCGGCGCCGCTCTCGCCACCGAGGAGCTGGGTCTGCACGCGCTGCGTGCGTCCACCGAACCGGAGGAGAACGCCCTCGTCTCCCCCGCGTCCCTCTCGTTCGCCCTGGCGCTGCTCGCCGAGGGTGCCTACGGCGAGACCGGCGTGGCACTGGACGAGGCGCTCGGCGCCTCGGACGACGACCGCACGTCGGCCTACAACGCCCTCCAGGGCGCGCTCCTGGAGCACGACGGAGACCCGGCCGTCGCGCAGGACGACGAGCTGCCCGAGGACCCGGTGCTGCATCTGGCGAACCAGGCGGTGCTCGACGACGAGCTCGAGGTCGATCCGGACTACCTCGACCGCATCGCCACGTCGTTCGACGCCGGGGTCCAGCGCACCGACCTCGGGAGCGATACGGGCAAGAAGGTCCTGGACGCCTGGGTGAACCACCACACCGGCGGCCTGATCGAGAAGTCGGCGATCGAACCCGACCCGAAGCTGAGCCTCGTCCTGCAGAACGCCGTGCTGCTCGCGGCGCGCTGGGAGACCCCGTTCGCGGAGTACTCGACCTCCGACGAGGACTTCACCGGCCCGTCCGGGACCGAGCCCACCGAGATGCTGCACGCCTCGGAGAGCTACGCCTACACAGAGAGCGACAGCGGGTGGGCCGCCGTCCGGCTGCCCTTTGTGGAAGCCTTCCACGCGGACATCCTGCTGCCTCCGGTCGGTACCGACCCCGCGGACGTCACGCCCGACACCCTGACTGACCTCGCCGCCGCGCTCGACACCGCGACGCCGCGGCCCGTCGACCTGATGATGCCGACCCTGGAGCTCGACCCGCCCACCCTGGACCTGGCCCCGGCGCTGGAGGAGGCGGGCCTCGGCGGGCTGTACGACGCCCCCGACCTGACCGGTATCACGAACATCGCGAACCTCCAGGTGAGCCAGGTGATGCAGCAGGCCTACCTGAGCCTGGACGAGGCGGGCACGGTCGCGGCAGCCGTCACCGAGATCGCCGCGGAAACGACCGGCGCCATGCCCACCGAAATCCCGGTGTGGATGCCGGTGGACCGTCCCTACCTGCTGCGGATCGCTCATACCGAGACGAAGCTTCCCCTCTTCCTGGCGGCGGTGCGCAGCCCGCAGCACTGACCGTCGACCGACCATTGACCCGGGCATCCGGCCGCCAGTAGCGTGCGCAGCGAACGGGTGAAAGCGCACTCCCTGCGGCCGGATCCCCCGAGCACGAGGAGGTGCTTCCGTGGCGTTGTCCTTCCTCGACCGCGAGCACACGGTGGCCAGGCCCGGCTACAGCAGATGGCTCATCCCGCCGGCGGCGCTCGCCATCCACCTGTGCATCGGCCAGGCGTACGCGACCAGCGTCTACAAGAGCGCGCTGGTCGCGCACTTCGAGTCGAGCCTGACGGCGATCGGCGTCATCTTCTCCATAGCGATAGTCATGCTCGGGCTCTCGGCAGCGGTGCTGGGGACCTGGGTGGAGCGTGCGGGCCCCCGGGCCGCGATGTTCGCGTCGGCCTCCTTCTGGGCCTCCGGGTTCCTCGTCGGCGCGCTGGGCATCGCGACGTCGCAGCTGTGGCTCGTGTATCTGGGGTACGGCGTCATCGGCGGCATCGGGCTTGGCATCGGCTACATCTCGCCGGTGTCCACGCTGATCAAGTGGTTCCCGGACCGGCCGGGACTGGCCACCGGCATGGCGATCATGGGCTTCGGTGGTGGCGCGCTGGTCGCCTCGCCGCTCTCGCGCCAGCTCATGGCGTTCTACGACAGCGGCTACGACCCCTCCGACCCCACCTCCGTGGCCTCCGGCAGCGCCGTCACCTCGCTCTTCGTGACGCTGGGCATCGTGTACTTCCTCGTGATGATGCTCGGCGCCTTCACGGTGAAGGTCCCGCCGCCCGGCTGGGCGCCCGCGGGGTTCGACGCCGGTGCGGTGGCCGCCAAGCCGATGGTGTCGGCCGCGAACGTCTCGGCGGCGAACGCGATAAGGACCCCGCAGTTCTGGTTCCTGTGGACCGTCCTGTTCTGCAACGTGACGGCAGGCATCGGCATCCTCGAGCAGGCCTCGCCGATGATCCAGGACTTCTTCCGTGACGGCGGCACCTCGTCCGTCGCGCCGACGACGGCGGCAGGCTTCGTCGCGTTCCTGTCCCTGTTCAACATGGCGGGCCGCTTCGTGTGGTCGTCGACGTCCGACTACATAGGCCGCAAGCCGACGTACGTCATGTACCTGGGCGTCGGGATGGTCCTGTACCTGCTCCTTGCGACCGTTGGACACCTCTCCACGGTCATCTTCGTGCTCGTCGCCGCGGTGATCCTCTCGTTCTACGGCGGCGGCTTCGCCACGGTCCCCGCATACCTGCGTGACCTGTTCGGCACGTTCCAGGTGGGCGCCATCCACGGCCGCCTGCTCACCGCGTGGTCCGCCGCCGGTATCGCCGGCCCGCTGATCATCAACGGGTTCCTCGACGCCCAGGGAACGCCCGGCGAGCTGGTCGCCGCCGACTACCGGCCCGCGCTGTTCACCATGGTCGCCGTGCTCGCGGTCGGCTTCGTCGCCAACATCCTGGTCCGCCCCGTGGCGGCACGGTTCCACGAGGCGCCGAGCCGCGCCGACGCGTTCTCCGAGGGAAAGGCGTGACCATGCCGGAACAGACCGTGACGCAGGCCGGAGATCCGGCCCCGGAGCCGACGTCGAACCAGGTCCCGCGCCTGGTCGTCACCTGGCTCGTGGTGACCGTCCCGCTGGCCTACGGCCTCTTCCAGACGGTCCGGAGCGTCATCCCGCTCTTCACGAGCTGACCGTCGGGCCTGCGGCCCTGACTCGCCGTACCGGGTACCGCGAGTCAGGGCCGCAGGCCCCGTCCGCACCACCGCCCGAGCGGGCGGCGACGCCGCTCACGTCGCCCTTCCCGCCTCCAGCGCACCGCGCACCGCGGCGAGGACCCGCGCGAGGTGCGCGAGGTCGCCGTCGGACACCCCCGTGCCGTGCAGCACCGCTGCCACCTCCTGGTCGAGCGTCGGCAGCACCTCGTCCAGGATCTGCTGCCCGGCAGGCGTGAGCGCGAGGAACGACGAGCGGCCGTCCTCCGGGTTGGCGGCCCGGTGCACCAGGCCGTCGCGCACCTGCCGCTCGACCCCCTTGCTCGCCGCGCCCACCGTGATGCCGAGGCGCCGGACCACGTCCGAGACCCGGCAGTCGGGAACCTCGGCGATCACGCGGAGCAGGTCGATCCGGCCCAGCCCGTGGCCGTGCAGGCTCCGCAGCCGGGCGTCGAGCAGGGTGTAGAGCCGCACCTCGACGCGGACGAGATCGTCGAGCAGCCGCGCGCCGGCGAATCTCACCTCCGGCGGAATAGATTCCCGGGAATCTTGTTTGGCTTCCATGGAATCTATCTTCGGGCATGGAGGAAACATGGACCAGAAATCGCTCGCCGAGCTCCGCACCTTCTACGCATCGTTTGGTCAGATGCCGCTGCCGGAGGGCACCCTCGTGTCGGAGACCGCGCTCGGGGGCGTCCCCGCGCTCGACGTCGCCGTACCGTCCGTCGCCGACGACGCCGGTGTGCTGCTCTACCTGCACGGCGGCGGCTACGTGATCGGTTCCGCCGGTACCGGCGTCCCGCTGACCGCCGCGCTCGCCGCACGCGCCGGGCTACGCGCGCTGTCCCTCGACTACCGGATCGCCCCCGAGCACCTGTTCCCTGCGGCCGTCGACGACGCGCTGGCCGCCTACCGGGCGCTGCTCGACGACAACGACCCGGCACGCGTGGTTCTCGCGGGCGACTCCGCGGGCGGCGGTCTCGTCCTCGCGACACTGCTGGCCGCGCGGGACGCCGGGCTGCCGCTGCCCGCCGGGGTCGTCGCGTTCTCCGGCTGGTTCGACCTGACGACGTCCGGCGCCAGCCTCACCGGCAAGGAGAGCGTCGACCCGGTGTTCGACGCCGCCGACATCAAGGAGTACGCGAACGAGTACCTGCCGGAGGGCGCCGACCCCAGCAATCCGCTCGCGAGCCCGCTGCTGGGAGACCTGCGCGGCCTGCCGCCGCTCCTGCTCCAGGTCGGCTCGTACGAGGTGCTGCTCGACGACTCCACGGGCCTCGCCGCCCGCGCCGCTGCCGCGGACGTGGAGGTCACGCTCGAGGTCTACCCGGGGAACGCGCACGTGTTCCAGCACCACCACGGCACCGAGCCGGCGGCAGCGCGAGCGATGGACAGTGCGGCGGCATTCCTCGTCCGCCTGCTCGGGAAGGACCGCGGTCCGGCGGATCAGACCACCCGGTCCGCCCACGTGTAGACGTTCATCGAGTCGCCGCGCACGAAGCCGAGCAGGGTCAGGCCGCACTCGTCGGCGAGGTCAACGGCCAGCGTGGACGGCGCGGAGATCGCGGACAGCACCGGGATACCGGCCCGAGCGGCCTTCTGCACCAGCTCGAACGACGCCCGCCCGCTGACCTGGAGGATCGTCCCGGCAGCGGGCAGGGCGCCGTCGCGTAGCGCCGCGCCGACCACCTTGTCGACGGCGTTGTGCCGGCCGACGTCCTCGCGGACGTAGAGGGGCTCGCCGTCGGCGGTGAACAGGCCTGCCGCGTGCAGGCCGCCGGTCCGGTCGAAGGCGCGCTGGCGCTCGCGCAGCAGGTCGGGCAGAGACGCGATCATGTCCGCCGAGACGGACACCGGATCCTTCGCGACCGGCCAGCGCAGCCCGGCCCGCACCTCCACCACCGTGTCCGACCCGCAGACCCCGCACGCGCTCGTCGTCGCGAAGGCCCGCTGCCGCGGTGGCTCGACGCCGCGCGCGAGCGCCACCTCGACGGTGTTGTCCTCGTCGGGGCACAGCCGCATCGCCACTATGTCGTCCGGCGCGCCCACCGCCCCCTCCGAGACCAGCCAGCCGGCCACCAGGTCGAAGTCGTCGCCCGGCGTGCGCATCGTCAGTGTCAGCGCGCTGCTGCCCGACGCCGGGCCACCGGCCGGCGTCGTCCCGCCCGGGGCCGGCCCGGGGTCGACCAGGCGCACCATGAGCGGTTCCTCGACGGCGAGCGTGTCCGGACGTGTCGCACGTGCGCCCGCACGGACGCGGACGACGCGCCGCCGATCGGTGACGACTCCCATGCCGCCATCCTCGCACCCGCACCGACCGAGATATCCACCACGCGGAAGACCTGGCGACAACTCGGGTGCCTCGGGCAATTCACCCGTAGTTTCGTGGAGCGCCGGCCGCATGAGGTTCAGACTCGGTCCGCAGGGGGAACCAGCAGCCAGCGATGGAGCGACTCATGGACAGACTCGTACCGATCACCAGGCTCGCGATGTCAGCGGTCGCATGCACCGGCCTGCTCGTGGCACCTCTGGCGGCCGTCTCGGCCTCCGCGGCGCCAAGGGCACCCACGGCGCAGGCAGCAGAGCCCATACCCTCCGAGATCCTGGCGACACCGGAGGATCTCGCCGACCTCGGCACCGTCAGCGACGTCGCGCTCGCGGGGGACTCCGTGCTCGTGGAGGTCGCGACCCCGGCCGGCCCGCACGTCTACCACCGCCCGCTGGCGGGTGGCGAGTGGTCGGACTCCTGGGGCGGCCACGTCCTGGCCGGGGACCTCCTGGCGGCGGAGAACGATGTCGTCCATCTCGCCGCGGGCGGCACCGAGGTCCTCGCCTGGTCCCGCGACGGCGGCGGCAGCCGCGAGGTGCCGCTGGGCACCGTGCTCGGCCACGGCGCGGAATGGGTCGTCTACCCCGTCGAGCACACGCCGGTCGACAGGCTGTTCACGCAGCCGGTCACCGGCGGCGACGAGGTCTGGATCGGCGAGCCGAGCGACGGCTACGGCCCCATCGACCCGGCCCTCGGCTACGCGCTGGACGGCGACCGCGCCTTCGTGGCGCACGGCATCGACTGGGAGCCCGAGCTGGGCACCGAGACGTGGTCCTACCCGGCCGCCCAGGGCAACGACGCGGTCTCCTCCGGCGGTGAGGCGTGCCGTTCCATCCCGGGCGCCGGCACCGTCGAGGTCGCCGACGCCTTCGGCCGGTTCGCCCTCATGGCGTGCACGGACGGCGGCGCGGCGCTCACGCTCGACGACCAGAAGGTCTACGCCCACATCCCGGTGTCGGCAGGCCTGCGGACGAAGGACCTGTCGCTGGGCGCCGGGTTCGTGCTCGGCCGGTCGACGTCGGACGGCCAGCTCCTCGTGGTTCCATACCTGGGCGGCACCGCGGGCACGCTGAGCCCGACCGACGCCTTCGACCTGGACGACGCCGGCACCGCCGTCGCCTTCGTGGACCAGGCCCAGAACGTGCGCCTCGCGAGCGACCTGCAGGAGTGGTCGTCCGATCCGGCGACGGAGATCGTCGACGACGCGGCGCCCGTCGTCGGCGCGCCGGTCCACCGCTACCTCGGGACGACCGCTAACGGTTCCGTCGAGTTCGAGGTGGAGGCGTTCGGCACGGACCGGGCGACCCCGCCGTTCCGCGCGACGGGCGTGGCGGAGCACGACTACCGCTACCGCCTGCGCCCCGCCGGCTCGACCGAGTTCGGTGACTACGCGCCCGTCGACGGCCAGCCGTACCCCGCAGGCGCGACGGTCTGCTGGTCCGCGACGGCGACCGACGTCGCAGGGAACGTGAGCCAGTGGTCGGCCGAGACCTGCACCACCGCCGAGCGTCCCGCCCTGGACCCGACGTACCTGCCGGAGTGGCCCACGGCCGCCGACATGACCGAGAACACCGGCGTGAACACCGTGTCGCCGACGTACTCCTGGGGCACGACGGACCAGACGGTCACCGCCTACCAGGTGGGGCACTGGCTCGCCCGGGGCACGAACGTCTCGCTCCCCGCGACGCAGACCCTGTCCGCCGACACCGGTTCGGCGAGCTACGTGCTCAACGAGGGTGACCAGCGCTGCCTGCGCCTGCGCGCGCAGGACCCGGCGGGGTGGAGCCCCTGGACCGGCTGGTCGTGCTCGGCCGCGCCCATGGGCACCGACACGATGAACGGCGGCAACAGCACCGGCCCGTACTCGCACTACGCGAGCCCGGACAAGGGCCTGTACTCGGCGCAGCAGATCGCCGGGAAGTCCGCCCGCGTGAAGGTGCACACCGGTCCGTCGTACGGGGTCGTGCGGGTGTACATCGGGACGACGCTCCTTGGCTCCTTCGACGCGTACTCGGCGACCAACGGCGTCCAGTACGTGACCTTCGACGGGACCGCGCGCGTCATCGGCAACCTGCGTGTCGCCGCTGCTGACAAGTACATCCGGGTCGGGGAGATCTACCTGATCCGCTGACCCTGCCGGAGGGGACGGGCCGCGCCGACACGACGTCCGCCCCCTCCCGCGGCCGGGTGAGTCCGGCGTAGGGTCGCAGATGTGACTGACGTGAGCGACGAAGCCCGCACCGACGCCCCCGAGAAGAGCCTGCGCGTCGGGCCCCCGAAGAGCAGTGCGGCAGGTGTGCCCGGGGTGGTCCATGGCCTGGCCCACGTCTTCGGGGAGGCGGGGGTCGCGAGCGGCCTGCGGACGCTCCCCCTGCTCAACCAGCACGGCGGCTTCGACTGCCCCGGCTGCGCGTGGCCCGAGCCCGGCAAGCCGCACCTCGCCGAGTTCTGCGAGAACGGCGCCAAGGCGGTCGCCGAGGAGTCCACCCGCAAGCGCGCGGACGCTGCGTTCTTCGCCGAGCACCCGATCTCCGAGCTCGCGACCTGGACCGACCACCGGCTGGGCAAGTCCGGCCGCCTCACCGAGCCGATGCTGCGCGAGGAGGGTTCCGACCACTACCGGCCCGTGCCCTGGGCCGAGGCCCTCGACCTGGTCGCGGCCGAGCTCCGCGGCCTCGACTCGCCGGACCAGGCCGCGTTCTACACGTCGGGCCGCACCAGCAACGAGGCAGCGTTCGTCTACCAGTTGCTCGCGCGCAAGCTCGGCACGAACAACCTGCCGGACTGCTCGAACATGTGCCACGAGTCCTCCGGCACCGCCCTGGTCGAGACGCTGGGCATCGGCAAGGGCAGCGTGTCGCTGGAGGACATCACCGACCACGCCGACCTGATCGTCGTCGTCGGGCAGAATCCCGGGACCAACCACCCGCGCATGCTCAGCGCGCTCGAGGAGGCCAAGGACCGCGGCGCGCGGATCGTGGCCATCAACCCGCTGCCCGAGGCCGGGCTGCAGACCTTCAAGAACCCGCAGCGGGTGCGCGGTGTCGTCGGGCCGGGCAC
Source organism: Promicromonospora sp. NPDC023805 (assembly GCF_040639635.1). Classification (NCBI taxonomy): domain Bacteria; kingdom Bacillati; phylum Actinomycetota; class Actinomycetes; order Micrococcales; family Promicromonosporaceae; genus Promicromonospora; species Promicromonospora sp. NPDC023805. Next base: position 82,814 of record NZ_JBFAAH010000025.1, read on the forward strand.
GAAGCTCGCCGACCGGTTCCTCCAGGTCCGCCTCGCCGGCGACCTGGCCCTGTTCCAGGCGGTCAACCGCCTGCTCCTGGAGGCGGACGACGACTCACGCACGGCCGGGCACAAGGGTGTGCTGGACCACGAGTTCATCGCCGAGCACACCTCGGGCTTCGCCGACGCAGCGGCCGCGTGGCGCCGGCTGGACTGGGCCGACGTCTCCGCTGCGACCGGCCTGGACCGGTCGGAGATCGAGGACTTCGTGGGCGACGTGCTCGCCGCCGACAAGATCATCGTCTGCTGGGCGATGGGCCTCACCCAGCACAAGCAGGCGGTCGCGACGATCCGTGAGGTCGTGAGCTTCCTCCTGCTGCGCGGGAACGTCGGCCGCCCGGGTGCGGGCGCCTGCCCGGTACGCGGCCACAGCAACGTGCAGGGCGACCGCACCATGGGCATCTGGGAACGGCCGACAGAGGCGTTCCTCGACGCGCTGGCCACGGAGTTCGACTTCGAGCCACCGCGCGCCCACGGGTACGACGTCGTCGACACTGTCCGGGCCCTGCGCGACGGGCAGCTCAAAGTCTTCATGGCGGTGGGCGGCAACTTCGCCGCAGCCACCCCGGACAGCGCCGTCACGGAGGCCGCGCTGCGCGACGTACCGCTCACGGTGCACGTCTCGACCAAGCTGAACCGCTCGCACGTCCTGCCCGGCAAGCGGTCCCTGATCCTGCCCTGCCTGGGGCGCACCGAGCAGGACCGCACGGGCGGCCGCGAGCAGGTGGTGACCGTCGAGGACTCGATGAGCGTCGTGCACACGTCCCGGGGGCGCCTGAACCCGGCGTCCGAGCACCTGCGCAGCGAGACCGCCATCCTCTGCGACCTCGCCCGCCGGGTGCTCGGCCCCGAGGACGAGACACCCTGGGAGGAGTTCGGCGGCGACTACTCGCGCGTCCGCGACTCGATCTCGCGCGTGGTGCCCGGTTTCGAGGACTTCGAGCGGCGGGTCGCAGAGCCCGGCGGCTTCGTGCTGCCGCACCCGCCACGTGACGCCCGCCTGTTCCCGACGACGACCGGCAAGGCGAACTTCACGGTCAACGAGCTCGAGGTAGTCCAGGTCCCCGAGGGCCGCCTGCTGCTCCAGACCGTCCGCTCCCACGACCAGTTCAACACCACCGTCTACGGCCTCGACGACCGGTACCGCGGCATCAAGGGCGGACGGCGCGTCGTGTTCGTGCGTCCCGAGGACCTCACGGCCCTCGGCTTCGCCGACGGCGACACGGTGGACCTGGTCAGCGAGTGGCCGACGGCGGGCGGCACGGTCGAGGAGCGCCGGGCAGAGGGATTCCGGATCGTCGCCTTCCCGACAGCCAGCGGCTGCGCGGCGGCCTACTTCCCGGAGACCAACGTGCTGGTCCCCCTGGACCACACGGCGGACCGCAGCAACACCCCGGCCTCCAAGTCGGTGGTCATCCGCCTGGACCGCCCCACCCGTTGAGCGCTGGTCAGGGGGCTAGGCGGAACACCGGCCAGGCCAGCTCCGTGCGCCACGCGGGCGCGTCGGGGGTGTCGGCCGGCGTGACGAGGTAGGCCTCGCGCACCGGACCCGTCCACCCCCAGGGCGTGGTCGACCACCCACGCGCCGAGCCGCCCGTACGTGACGTCGACGATCGCCCCCTGAAACAGCTGAGTGCTGGGTATTTGTGCGATCCGGCCTTCTGATCGCACAAATACCCAGCACTCAACGAGGGTGGTTCAGGCCGTCAGTGCGCGGTCGCCTTCTCGGCGCCCGCGCCCGTGAGGGAGCGGACCTCCATCTCGGCGTACTTCTCGGGGTGCGACCGCTCCTTGCTCAGGTACGTGCCGACGATGCCGAGCACGAACGCGAGCGGGATGGTCACGATGCCCGGGTTGTCGAGCGGGAACCAGTGGAAGTCGATGGCCGGGTTGCTGATCATCGACTTGCTGAGCCCGGTGACCGGGTCGGCGGGCTTGCCCGACACGACCGGCGAGAAGATGATCAGGATGATCGTCGAGCTCAGGCCGCCGTAGATGCTCCACAGCGCGCCGGACGTGTTGAACCGCTTCCAGAACAGCGAGTAGATGATCGTCGGCAGGTTCGCCGACGCCGCGACGCAGAACGCCAGCGCCACGAGGAACGCGATGTTCTGCCCGTTGGCGAAGATGCCGCCGATGATCGCGATGATGCCGATCACGACCACCGTCCAGCGGGCCACCTTGACCTCGCCGTCCGGCGCCACCTGACCCTTCTTGATGATCGAGGCGTAGATGTCGTGCGCGAAGCTCGTCGCCGCCGTGATCGTCAGGCCGGCCACCACCGCGAGGATGGTCGCGAACGCGACCGCCGCGATGATGCCGAGCAGGATCTCGCCGCCGAGCTCGAACGCGAGCAGCGGGGCCGCGGAGTTCTGCCCGCCGGGTGCCGCGAGGATCCGCTCAGGACCGACGAGCGCCGCGGCGCCGTAGCCGAGCACCAGGGTGAACAGGTAGAAGATGCCGATCAGCCAGATCGCCACGACCACTGACTTCCGGGCCTCCTTGGCGGAGGGCACCGTGTAGAAGCGCGTGAGCACGTGCGGCAGACCCGCGGTGCCGAGCACCAGGGCCAGCGCGAGGGACAGGAAGTCGAGCTGCGACAGTGCCGTCGCGCCGTACTGCAGACCCGGCTCGAGGATGGCCGCACCCTTGTCGCCGGCGTTGTCCACGGCCCCCTGCATGACTGCCGACAGGTTGAAGCCGAAGATCGCGAGCACCCAGATCGTCATGACGCCGGCGCCCAGGATGAGCAGCGTCGCCTTGATGATCTGTACCCACGTGGTGCCCTTCATGCCGCCCACCAGCACGTACATGATCATGATGGCGCCGACGATCGCGATGACGAGGCCCTGGCCCGCCTTGTCGGTGATGCCGAGCAGGAGCGCGACGAGCCCGCCGGCGCCGGCCATCTGGGCCAGCAGGTAGAAGAACACCACGGCCAGCGTGGAGATCGCCGCGGCCAGGCGGATCGGGCGCTGCTTGAGCCGGAACGACAGCACGTCGGCCATCGTGAACTTGCCGGTGTTCCGCAGCAGCTCGGCGACCAGCAGCAGGGCCACGAGCCAGGCCACGAGGAAGCCGATCGAGTAAAGGAAGCCGTCGTAGCCGTTGACGGCGATGGCGCCCGCGATACCCAGGAAGCTCGCCGCGGACAGGTAGTCGCCCGCGATGGCCGTGCCGTTCTGCGTACCGGTGAAGTTGCGCCCGCCGGCGTAGAAGTCGGCGGCGCTCTTGTTCTGCCGGGACACCCGGAAGACGATGATCAGCGTGACGAGGACGAACGCGGCGAAGATGCCGATGTTGATCCAGATGTTGCCGACGTTCGTCGCCGCTGCCGCGGCCATGACGGTCCCGTTCACAGCGCGCCCTCCTCGATCTCTTCGCGCAGGGCCTTGGCCCGGGCGTCGAACTTGTTGTTCGCCCACCGCGCGTAGAGCGTGGTGATCACGAAGGTGGACACGAACTGCAGCAGCCCGAAGACGAGACCGATCGTGAAGTTGCCGCCCACGCGGATGCTCATGAAGTCGTGTGCGTACGTGCTCATGAGCACGTACAGGAGATACCAGACGAGAAACAGTGCGGTCATCGGGAAGACGAAGTTCCGGAATGCCTTGCGCAGGCTCTGGAACTCTTCCGATCTTTCCACGCGCTGATAATCGGTTTCTGTCGGGCCTGAAGCCCCTACGTCACTCATGACGCCTCCATTGGCTCATGGGGGCGCGCGCCTAGCCCGCGACCCGGTGCGCACTTCGCACCTGGGCCCAATGTGCCGCACTTCACATGCTGGGGGCAAACAGATCACACGGTGGATTTCCGGACTTGACCAAGTCGTTATATTTCGCGGAGTCCATGTAGAGATCTCGAAAACGGACAGGTCAGGGCAGTGCCCCCACGGTGCCGAATCAGCGCCGCACGTACTCCAGGTCGGCGATCTCCCGTCCGGCCTGGTGAGCCTTGCGTTCGAACCCGGTGAGCACGCGCCGCTTGAACCGCGGGGCCGCACCGCCGGGCTCGTGCACGTTGGTGAGGTCGGCATCCGCCTCCAGCACCTCGACCATCTGCTCGGCGTACTCCGCCCAGTCGGTCGCGAGCCGCAGCGTCCCGCCCGGCCGCAGCACCCGGGCCGCGAGCGCCGCGAACTCCGCGGTGACCAGGCGGCGCTTGTGGTGGCGTGCCTTGTGCCAGGGGTCGGGAAAGAAGACCCACAGCTCGTCCACGGATCCAGCCGGGAGCGTGGTCTCGAGGAGCTCCGCCGCGTTGGCCTGGACGAGCCGCAGGTTCGGCAGCCCGTCCTGGCCAAGGGCCGCTCCGGCCCGCTCGGCACGTGCGATCGTGTGGGCGAGCCCCGGCTGGTAGACCTCCACGGCGAGGTAGTCACGTGCGGGGTCGGTGGTGGCCGCCTCGACCACTGCGTCGCCGAGGCCCGAGCCGATCTCGACGACGAGCGGGGCCCGGCGTCCGAAGACCGCCTCGACGTCGAGCACGAACTCCGGGTCCACCGAGGTGCGCGCGACCGCCCGCGGCACGTCCACCAGGTAGGTGCCGTGCCGCTCGGCCCACATCCGCTTCTGCTTGTCCGTGAGCCGGCCGGACCGCCGCACGAACGACACCGGTTTGGTCCGGAACCCCGCCAGCTCGGGCCGGTCCGCGGCGTCGGGCTGGTGGGCGGCGTCGGGCTGGGGAGGTACGGGCTGGCTCACGGGTAGAGCGTACGAGGTGGCGGCCGAGCGTTGCGTATCCGCAAGGATTCGGGACTCGCCGCGCACGCCCCCGGGGGCAGGCGGCAACCTGGGGCGGACGCCCGGACCACCCAGCGAAGTCAGGACCGATCATGCTCGCCGCCGCACCCGCCATCGACGTATGGCAGCAATACCATATAGAGATGGCTCTCAAGCGGACCACCGTCTACCTCGACGAGAACGACCTACGTGACCTCAAGATCGCGGCTGCCCGCCGCGGCGTCAGCGAGGCTGAGATCATTCGCGAGGGCGTCCGGCACGCCCTCCTTCGCAATCGCGTCTGGGACGAGCCGGTCAACTTTCCACTCGTCTCGAGCGGCGACCCGACCTTTGCATCGCGAACCGACGAGATTCTGAAGTCGATAGATACGGAGCCCGATACCGAATGATCGTCGTGGCCGACACCTCAGGCATCATCGCCTCGGTCGATACCGACGCTCCGGAACACGAAGGCGCCCGCTCCGTGATCGACCATGCGAGCACTGTCCTTGTTCCACCTCTCGTCCTTGCCGAACTGGATCACCTCGTCACAGAACGGTTCGGCCGACACATTGCCGGCGGTCTGATGGACGAGATCGTCCGGCAGGCGGAGTCCGGACGATTCATCGTCCCTCCGCTGACCGCCGAGCACCTACGCGCGGCACGTGCCGTACAGGTCCGGTACGACGATCTCGGCCTTGACCTCGCCGATGCCGTCATCACCGTCATCGCGCACGAGAACTACACGAACGCGATCCTGACCCTCGACCGCCGGGATTTCCGGACCGTCCGCCCGCTCACCGAGGACAAGACGTTCCGCGTTCTCCCCGACGACAGCTGAGCGAGCATCCATGACCGAACGCGGCTCCTGCTCGCACGTCGAGCTCGACGGGCGCCGGATAGTCGTCGACCTGTCCGACGGCGACCTCGCACGGCTCACCGCGATAGCGCACCGACGCGGTATCGCCGGCCCGCGGCTCGTCCTCGAGTGGATCCGGCGCGGGATGGTGAGCAACCGCATCTGGGCCGAGCCGGACGACCGGCAAGCCTCGCCCGACCGGACGGCGCGGGACGTCGAGGTCGCGCGGCAGTCCGAGGATCTCTTCCGTGACCTGCTGAGCAGCCCTGCCGAGCCCGACTGATCCGCGGGGCGGTCAGATCCGGCCCACCTCGGACTCGAGCATCGCGACCGCCTCGGCCGGTTCGAGGTCCCTGACCAGGACCCGCAGCGTGAGGCCGTCAGCGAGGGCGAGCAGGCGCCTGGCCTGCTCCAGGGCCGCCTGGTCGGCGTCGTCACCCGCGGCACGGCGTGCGCCGTCGGCAAGGCTGGCGCGGTGGGCCTGGATCAGCCGCACGCACTCCTCCTCCGCCCCTCGCCGGGCCTCGGCCAGCACCTGGCGGACGGCGGAGTGGTTGATCGACTTCGCCACGTAGGCGTACCAGACGCTGACGCCCATCCGGCCGGCGTCGTCCCGCGGGATCTGCTGGCTCACCACGTGCAGCAGGCGCACGCGCGGTGCCGCCTCGGCGGTCTCCTGATAGCCGCCGTGCGCGCTCTGGACGAGCGCGGTGCAGCCGGCCAGGACGAGCGCCTCCTTGGTGCCGAAGTAGTGCTGGATCCGGCCCATCGAGACGTCCGCCGCGGCCGCGACGTGCCGCAGGCTGACGCCCTCGATCCCCTGCTCGGCGATCACCAGCCAGAGCGCATAGACGATCTCCCAGCGACGTTCCTCGTGATCGACCACTTTCGGCATGCGCCCAGGGTACCAATACGTTCGCATCGTAACCTGTTACGATGCGAACGTATTGCAAAACGACCGCACTCCGAGAGGACCCTCCGATGCGTAGAAACCACACCGGACCCAAGCGCCGCCGGTGGCCGGTCGTCCTGCTGGCGATCCTGGCCGCGGTCTCGACGAGCGGTCTGGTGCTGCTCCTCGCGACCAGCAGCCCCGGCGTCGGCCACTTCCGCACGCCGGAAGCACGCAAGGCCTACGAGGACGCGTACGCCGACGCGCTCGACCGCCTGCCCGAACCCACCGAGACGCACGACATCGAGACGACCTTCGGCACCGTGCGGGCCTACGCGTGGATCCCGGAGGGGCAGTCGGACACCACCCCCGTCGTCCTGCTGCCCGGACGGTCGTCCGCGGCGCCGATGTGGGGCGACAATGTGCCGCACTACATCGAGCACCGCACCGTCTACGCCTTCGACGTCATCGGTGACACGGGTATGTCCCAGCAGACCGTCCCGATGCGCGACGTCGGGGATGCGGCCCGGTGGGTGGACGAGGCGATGGCGGGCCTCGACCTCGACCGGGTACACCTGGTGGGCCACTCGCAGGGCGGCGGGCTCGCCGCCGCGGTCGCGGTGCGGTACCCGGACCGCCTGGCCAGCCTGACGCTGCTCGAGCCGGTCCTGACCCTGAGCTCGCTGCCGCTCTCGGTGGTGTTCGCGAGCATCCCGGTCTCGCTGACTTTCCTGCCGGAGTCGTGGCGCGAGGCGGCACTGAACGACATCGGCGGAGTCGAGAACGAGGAGGTCGACCCCGACGACCCGCTGGCGCGGATGATCAACGTCGGCGCCGAGGGCTACAGCTCGTCAGGGCTGCCCAACCCCGTTCAGCTGACCGATACGGAGCTGAAGAGCCTGCCCATGCCGGTGTACGTGGCGATCGCTAGCGACTCCCCGCTGGCCGGCGGCGAGGCGGGGGCGGAGAAGGCGCGGCTGATCCCGGACGCCCAGGTCAAGATCTGGCCCGACACCACGCACTCCCTGCCGATGCAGGTCGCCCCGGCGTTGGACGCGGAGCTGGAGACGTTCTGGGCGGCGCATCCGTAGGTCAGGCGACGCGTCAGGCTGCCGTCAGGCGTTCCACCACCCAGTAGAGGGCCACCGCCACGATGCCGGCGGTCGCCGTCCCAAGCACCCACGCGGCGCTCCGCGGGGCTCGGACCCGCAGCAGCACCAGCAGCGGGAACACGACCGCGATGATGCCAAGCTGCACCGCCTCGATGCCCACGTTGAACGACAGCAGCGACCACAGCAGGGTCCACGACCAGGCCGCATCGATGCCCAGCGCGCCGGCGAACCCGACGCCGTGCACCAGGCCGAACACGAACACGACGGGGAGCCGCCAGTGGTCCCAGGCGGTCAGCTCGTCGCCGCTCCCCCGCCAGATCAGGTACAGGTCCACTGCCGCCACCACCGCTATCGACGCCGCTATCACCGGCTCGACCACGATCGCCGGCACGGAGACCACGCCGAGGGCCGCGAGCAGGAACGTCACCGAGTGCGCGACGGTGAACGCGGTGGCGGTCCACACGACGTCGCGCAGGCGGCGGGCACCGATCAGCAGCGCCAGCAGGAACAGCACGTGGTCGAGCCCGAACAGCAGGTGCTCGCCGCCCAGCACGAAGAACTCCCCCACCTGCTTGAGCAGGCGGTTCTCCCCCGTGATGAGGGTGGGCGACCCCGCGGTGAGCACCGCGGAGCCCTCCTCCTCGTCGAGCTCGTACCGGACGATCGTCTCGGTCGAGTGCACGAACGACTCGGCGTCCGGGAACAGGGCGCTGGAGACCTCGTGCACGCCCTCCGGCTCGCCGTCGCACACGAACGTGTACGTCAGGGAGGCGTACGGCCGCTCGCCGCGCTCCACCACGTCGGCGGCGCCGAGCGTCGGTGCGCACGGTTCGCCGTCGTACGTGACGACGAACCGGTCGGTGACGTACCCGTCGACTTCCCGCTCGTGCTCGTCCAGCTGCGTGAGCTGGTCCGCACGGCCGGTGGCCTCGTACGCCTCTGCCCGCAGCCAGGCGGACTTCATGAGCAGGTCGTACTCGAGGTCGAGCACGGCGGTCACGTCCGCCGCCGGCCCGCCTCCAGCGGTGGCGGACGCCGCCGGAGTCACCTCCGCGTAGACGTCGCTCGTGGCGTCGTGCGCCCACGCGGCCTGCCCGACGGCGGGGCTGCTCACCACTGCGAGCAGCCCCGCCAGGGCGACGGTGCGTCCGCGCCGGAGAGGACGGAACCTCAACGCCGCGCCGTCGTGAAGTACGACGGCGGGGCCGTCGTCGTGCCGCCACCCGCGGTGCGGGCCGTGACGAACCAGGCATACGTGCGGTCCGGCTTGAGGCCGGTCCACCGGACCGAGGCGACCTCACCGGAGGACACGGTGTCGCTGCCGATCCGGTGTACCGGGTCGTACAGCACGACCGACTCGGTGGTGAACGACGTCGTGCGGGAGGTCAGGTCGACCGGCAGCACCATGTTGTCCTCGAGCCCGTTGTACCGGTGCTCGGTGTCGTACTCGGTGGCGCCGAACTCGCCCAGCAGCGGCGAGTAGGTGTCGATGGCCACCTCGCCGCGGTCGACGTCGAACTGCAGCATCCGCAAGAAGGACGCACCGAACTGGAGCTGGTCGGCCGGGTCGTACCCGCCGACCTGGGTGAGCCCGAGCTGGCCCGCTGACACCGTGTAGAACTGGTAGTCCGCGAGGAGCTCGACCACGCCCCCGCCGATGTCGCCGACGACGGGCGGGCGCACGTTGGTGCCCACGCCGTGCCGGTGCCCGGCCAGCACCAGGAACACGTTCGGGTTGTCCTTGACGAGCAGGTTGTACAGCAGCGGCCCGTCCGACCCGCCGAAGTTTGCCCCGCGCCCGTCGGGCGACGTTGACGGCTCCAGGTAGTCGTGCGTGAGCAGGACGCCGTTGCGGTCGGAGTAGCGGTCGAAGATCGACGCCGCCCACTCGGCCTCGTCCCGGGTCACGCCGTAGGACAGGCCGACCACCACGAAGTCCAGGCCGCCGGCCGAGAACAGGTCGTAGTGGTTCTCGTTCGAACCCGGCGTCATCGAGCCGCCGTAGGTCGCGTCCTCCCAGTCCTCGGCGAGCGCCTCGTAGCGGTCGGGCCCGAAGTGCTCGTCGAACAGCTCGGGGTCGGTGCCCGACTGGTTGTCGTGGTTACCGGCGACGACACCGTTCGGGATGCCCGCCGCGTCGATCCGGCCCTGCGCCTGGGACGCGAACTCGAACTCGCTGGCCACCTGCTCCTCGAGCTCCGGCGGGATCGCCCGGATGTTGTTCTCGGTGATGTCGCCGGTGTGCGCCACGTAGGCGATCTTGCGCTCGTCGGCGTTGTCGACGATCCAGTCCATGACGCCCGTGTAGCCCTTGGCCCAGACGGCGCGCTCCTCCGCGGTCTCCTGCTCGACGGCGCCCTCTGTCAGGTACTGCGTATCCGTGTAGTGGACCATCGAGAAGTCGTACCCGGCCGGGTCGGCGAAGCTGTTCGGGTCCCCCGGGTCGATGTCGTCGGCGAAGGGGTCCTCGCCGGTGACCATCGCGTGCACCTTGCCCCGCAGCACGTAGTCGCTGGTCACCGTGCCTTCCAGCACGGTAGCTCCGTCGACGGCGCCGCGCGCCGAGGCCACGACGTCCCAGGCGTCGGTGTCGGGGTTCCAGGCCCGCAGGCTGACCAGGCGAGCCGGATCGGCGGTCCCCTCCCAGCGCAGCACCGGCGCGTCGACGCGGCCGCGGACCGGCACGTCGAACCGCTGGTAGGTGACGTCGCCCGACGTCGGCGAGTCCGCGGACCGGCCGTCGCCCGGCTCCAGCGCCCGGGTGCTCAGCTTCTTCTCGCCCCGCACGCTCAGCGTGCTCGGGACCTCTGTCGCCTCGCCCTGCCAGGCCTGGGTCGGGGTGAGGATCTCGGCGCTGGAGAAGGTTGCGGTGACCTGGCCGTCGTCGGGCTCGGCCACCGTCGCGCGCAGCGTCGCGGTGCGCCCCACGTCCGAGGTGCCCGACGCCGGTGCGACGTCGGCCGGCACGTCGGGAATCCCGGCGCTGACGAAGGCGATCTCGTGGGTGACCTCGTTGCCGAGGCCGTCCGTCGCGGAGACGGCGAGGGTGTGGCCGCCCGCGGAGAGGCCTGGCCCGACCAGGTCGCCCACGGTGGCCTTCTCGCCGTCGAGCGTGACGTCAGGGCCCTGCACCACGCCGGAGGCGTCGTCCACAGTGACCGCGAGGTGCACGGCGGTGGTGAGCCGGTCGCCGTCTGCGGGCGTGGCGGAGACGAGGGCCGGGCCGGTGTTGTCCGTGAACAGGGCGCGGGTGGCGGTCTCGCCGGTGGTGGAGGTGGCGGCGAGCTCGTGCTCGCCGTCGGGCAGCGCGGCCGTGTCGACGTCGGCGCGCAGGCCGCGCGCGGGGGCGTCCACGGTGAAGGTCACCGTGACCTCGCGCAGGGCGGTGCCGCTGGAGCCGCAGGTGCCGTCGCCCATCGAGTAGGAGGGCTTCAGCCCGACGCCGGCCGCTGTGCCCGACGCCGGGGTCAGCGCGAGGTTCGAGATGGTGAAGTCGTCGCGGTTGCAGTCGCCCGCGAAGGTGCCGGTGACTACCTTGACGGCGTTCTCGCCGGGCCGCAGCCACTCGTTCGGGATGACGATGTTCGCGCGCTGGCTCGCGTACGAGCCGCCCAGCGGCATCTCGGTCCCGTTGACGACCAGCAGGTTCGCGGCGTTGCCGTCCACGGCGTTCGACCCGACGTTGAACGAGAACGCCGCGTCGCCGGAGCCGAGCGTCCCGGTGGTCTCCACCGCTTCGCCGTCGACGGTGAGCTCCGTGGTGGCACCCTCGCCGTCCGCCGGGCGGGCGCCGATGACGGTGACCGTTCCGTTGGCGAGCGTGCCGTCGGTCGGGGTGAGGCGCGGGGCGCCGACGGGCGCGTTGTTCACGCGGACCTGGTGCGCCGTCGTGTCGCCGTCAGCCGTGCGTGCCTCGATGGTGTGCTCGCCGTTCGCGAGAGTCGTCGTGTCGAGGTCGGCGCTGAGCCCTGTGGTGCCCTGCGGGTCGCTCTGCAGGAAGAACGACAGCTCGGCGCGCAGGAGCAGGCTCGTGTTGGTGCCGCAGCTGCCGTCGCCGAACGCGTAGGTGTACTCGTTCTCCTCGCCGTCGGCGGTCTCGCCGAGCGGCTCGAGCGTGAAGTCGGAGAGCACGAAGTCGTCGTGGTTCACGCCGCAGTCGGTGCTGATGGTGCCCGCGACCACCTCGACGATGTTCTCGCCGGTCACGAGGTACTCGTTGGGGATCTCCAGCTCGACGCGCTTGCTCACGGCGTCCGGCAGGTAGATGGGCTCGGAGCCGTTGACCGACACGTAGTTCCGGTAGCGCGCCTCTGTCGAGTTCGTCGCGACGTCGTAGCCGAGCACCGAAGTGCCGAGCGTCTCCGTGGCACCCGGCACGTCGACGCCGTCGACGGCGAGGCGTTCGACGTCGTCACCCGGCGCGACGGGTTCGGCCGCGACCGGAACGGTCCCCTCGAGGAACTCACCCTCGTCAGGCGTGAGGACGGGGCCGTCGGCCGCCGGGTTCGCGGGCTCGTGCGGCGCCTTCGAGGTAGCACCGGCAGCGGTGCTGCCGGCCTCCGCGGGGGCAGCGGACGACGACGTCGCGACCCACCCCGTCATGGCGAGCGTGGCCGCCGTGACCGCCGCGACGAGACCGGCCTGCTGCCGACCTCGCTGTGTCCTGGTGACTGGCCGCATGGCCGTCCTCCCTGTGGTCCGTGAAAGGTGGACGGCCCTGAGCGCGCCCGGACGTCAACCTGGACCGGGCGGGTGAACAGAACGGGTGCGGGAGGCAACAACCGGACAAATAGTCCACTCAGTCGGGTGAAGCCCCAGGTCAGCGAGCGTGCGTGACCTGGGTGAACTTGAGCCTCGGCCAGCCCCTAGGATCTGCGCATGGCGAACCCTGGCGACCAGATCCAGCTCTGCTGCTTCCTGTGGGCCCACCCCGGTCAGGAGGCGGCACTGACCGCCTACGAGGACCGGGTACTGAAGCTGCTGCCTGAGCACGGCGGCACGGTGCTCCAGCGCGCGGTGTCCGACGGCGCGGAGGGCCGGCCGCACGAGGTCCAGCTCTACCGGTTCGAGAGCCAGGCCGGCCTGGACTCCTACCTCGCCGATCCCCGGCGCACGGCGCTGGCGGAGGAGCGGGACCTGGTGGTGGCGGGCACCGAGGTGTTCCCCGTTGATCTGCGGGGCGAGCTGCGGCCGGGCAACTGAGCGGGAATGACGAAGGCCCCCACCGTGGTGGGGGCCTTCGTCCTGCTGTGCGCCATCATGGACTCGAACCATGAACCCGCTGATTAAGAGTCAGCTGCTCTGCCAATTGAGCTAATGGCGCCTGCGACGGAAAGATTACCAGGGCTTTGACCCTCTGGCGCACCATTACTTCCGCCTCACGACGACCCGCGCAGAAGCCCCCGGGAGGGGCCTGCTGGACCATCGTCTGGTGCGCCATCATGGACTCGAACCATGAACCCGCTGATTAAGAGTCAGCTGCTCTGCCAATTGAGCTAATGGCGCCTGCGACGGGAAGAAACACTACCAGGACCTGCGCCGTCACCGGAAACCGAACGAGCAGCTCCGGCCTGTGAACTGCGCGACAGACCGACCTGCCTACAGGTACAGGCCGGTCGAGCCGTCCACCTCGTCCCGTTCGGCAACGCCGTGCACGTCGCGCTCACGCAGGAGCACGTAGTCACGGCCCGCCAGATCCACCTCTGCGCGCTCCTCGGGGTCGTAGAGGACGCGGTCCCCGACGTCGACCTGGCGCACGTGCTCACCCTTGGCCACCACCGTGGCCCACGCGAGCCGCTTGGGCCCGACGGCGGTCGCCGGGATCACCAGGCCGCCCGTCGAGTGCCGCTCCGCGGAGTCCGTCTCCGGCTCGACCAGCAGCCGGTCGTGCAGCATGCGGATCGGGAGGGTGCCTGGCTTCGTAGCGGCGTTCGTCACAGCGGGGGTGCTCACAGGACAACGCTACGCGACCGGCGGAGAGGGTTGTCCACAGGTCCCGCCGGACGGACCGCCGTCGGCCCGCGAGGCGGCTACCGTTACGCGCATGACCACACGTCTCGAGACCGGGGACAAGGCTCCCGACTTCACGCTCCCGACCGCCGACGGATCCACCGTCAGCCTCGCCGACCTGGCGCGGAACACGTCCAAGGGCGTCATCGTGTACTTCTACCCGGCCGCCGCGACGCCGGGCTGCACCAAGGAGGCGTGCGACTTCCGCGACTCCGAGGCGTCGCTGCTGGGCGCGGGCTACGCCGTCGTGGGCATCTCGCCCGACAAGGTGGCCAAGCTGGCGAAGTTCTCCGACGCCGAGGCGCTCACCTTCCCGCTCGCGTCCGACGAGGACCACGCGACGCTGGAGGCGTACGGCGCCTGGGGCGAGAAGCAGAACTACGGCAAGACGTATGTCGGCGTCATCCGCTCGACCTTCGTGGTGAACCCGGACCTGACGGTCGCCGAGTCCTTCTACAACGTGAAGGCGACAGGCCACGTGGCCCGGATCCGCAAGGCCCTCGGGCTCGATGGCTGAGCCGGGGGTGCGGCGCTGATGGGCTCCCCCGCCGACCTGCTCGACGTCGACTCGGAGCTGAGCTCCGCTGAGCTGGCCACCCGGGACCGGGTGCGAGAGTTCGTGGACCGGCGCGTCCGGCCGGACATCGCCCGCTGGTTCGCCGACGCGCACTTCCCGCAGGAGCTGGTGCCTGAGCTGGGCGAGCTCGGTCTGCTCGGCATGCACCTGGACGGGTACGGCTGCGCCGGCCGCTCCGCCGTCGAGTACGGGCTGGCAGCGCAGGAGCTGGAGGCCGGCGACTCCGGCATCCGCACGTTCGTGTCGGTGCAGGGCTCGCTGGCGATGTCCGCGATCCACAAGCACGGCTCCGAAGCGCAGAAACAGCAGTGGCTCCCCCGCATGGCGACCGGTGAGGTGGTGGGCTGCTTCGGGCTCACCGAGCCGGGTGCGGGCTCCGACCCGGCGAGCATGACGACGCGCGCCCGGTTCGTGCCGGGCAGCGAGGGCGGCGACACCGGCGGCGAGTGGGTGCTGGACGGCGCCAAGCGGTGGATCGGCATGGCCTCGTTCGCGGACATCGCGATCATCTGGGCCAAGGTGGCGGAGCCGCAGGAGGGTGGCGGCGAACGGGACCGGGTACGCGGGTTCATCGTGCCGACGTCGACGCCAGGGTTCGCGGCGGTGCCGATCGAGCCGAAGCTTTCGATGCGCGCGTCCGTGCAGTGCGACATCACGCTGGAGGCCGTCCGCGTCCCCGCGGACGCCCTGCTTCCGGAGCACCCCGGCCTGGCGGGTCCCTTCGCCTGCCTGGACGAGGCGCGCTACGGCATCGTGTGGGGCACCGTCGGCGCCGCGAGGGACGCGTTCGAGGCCGCGCTGGCCTATGCCAAGGGCCGCGAACAGTTCGGCACGCCGATCGCGGGCTTCCAGCTCACGCAGGCCAAGTTCGTGGACATGGCCCTGGAGATCACCAAGGCGCAGCTCATGGCGCTGCGGCTCGGCAGGCTCAAGGATGCCGGGCGGCTGGAGGGGCACATGATCTCGGCGGGCAAGCTCAACAACGCGCGCATCGCCATCAACATCTGCCGCGAGGCGCGCACGGTGCTGGGCGGCAACGGGATCACGCTGGACCACTCCCCGATGCGGCACGCGAGCAACCTGGAGTCGGTGCGCACGTACGAGGGCACCGACGAGGTTCATACCCTCGTGCTCGGACGACACATCACTGGACTCGCCGCATTCCGCTGACCTGCCCCGGGACCCGTAGACTGAGCGCCGCGCGCGAGTGGCGTAATTGGCAGCCGCGCCAGGTTTAGGTCCTGGTGTCTTCGGACGTGCGGGTTCGAGTCCCGCCTCGCGCACAGCGATCCAGCAGACGGCGACGGCCGCCTCCCGTGAGGGAAGCGGCCGTCGCCGTCTGCACTACCGGACCGGCCGACAGGCCAGGTCAGTTCTGCTGGGCCGCGAGGTCCTTCTTCACGACCTCCATGTCGAGGCCGCGTACGGCCTCCACGACCTCGGCGAGGCCCTTGGCCGGCAGCGCGCCCGCCTGGCGGAAGACCAGCACACCGTCGCGGAACGCCATGAGCGTGGGGATGGACGTCACCTGCGCGGCCGACGAGACGCCGGGGTTCGCGTCGGTGTCGATCTTCGCGTGCACGATGTCGTCGTTCTTCTCCGAGGACGCCTCGAAGACGGGGCCGAACATCTTGCACGGCGGGCACCAGTCGGCCCAGAAGTCCACGAGGACGATCCCGTTGTCGCTGACTGTCTTCTCGAACGTGGCATCGGTGATGTCGACGGTTGCCATGTCGCGTTTCCTCTCGTTGTACGTCTCCCTGGTGCAGCACAGTTCTGCCCTCAGCTATTCCGGGAAGAGCGCCGCAGTGAGCGGCGCGACACCCCTACGCCGGTCCGGACGGCGCGGGGGTAAGGCACCGCGCGGCGCGAACTGGTAGAACGGACCCCGTGACGGACACTGCCGACTACCCCCAGGACGATTTCTACCGCGACCCCTCCCAGGCCTCGGGGTGGCTGACGGACGAGGACCTCGCGGTCGTGCGGGCACAGCTCCCGCTCATCTACATCGACGCCATCCCGGTCCGGGTCGACGACTCAGGTGACGTCGTCGCCGTCGGCCTGCTGCTGCGCGTGAACACGCAGGGTGTGATGACGCGGGCCCTGGTCTCCGGCCGCGTCATGTACCACGAGCGGGTCCGGGACGCGCTGCTGCGGCACATCGAGAAGGACCTCGGCCCCGTCGCGCTGCCGCAGGTCCCGCCGTCGCCGCAGCCGTTCACCGTCGCCGAGTACTTCCCGACGCCTGGCATCACCGCGTTCCACGACCCGCGCCAGCACGCGGTGTCGCTCGCGTACGTGGTTCCGGTGACGGGCGACTGCCGCCCCCAGCAGAACTCCCTGGACCTCGCCTGGCTGACGCCGGAGGAGGCGTGCGCCGACGACGTCCAGGCCGAGATGATGAACGGCCAGGGCATGCTGATCAAGCAGGCGATGGCCCACGTGGGCCGGCTGCCCTAGCTCAGGTCAAGGACCGGCCAGTCCTCCAGGTCCGAGCGCATGCGGCGGTCGTGGGTGGCCACGACCACCGCGCACGGCGTGACCTGCAGCGCCCGGGTCAGCTCGTCGACGAGGTCGATCGACAGGTGGTTCGTCGGTTCGTCCAGGAGCAGCAGGTGCGGCGCGTGCAGGAGCGCCCGCGCCAGCTCGAACCGGCGGCGCTGACCCGCGGACAGCTCGGCGAGCGGTCGGTCCAGGTCCTCCTCGCTGAGCAGGCCGAGCCCCGCGACCGGCACCACGTGGTCCGGGTCCAGCTCGCCCGAGGCGAGCAGCCGGAGCGCCTCGTCGGCGTACGTCTCGAAACCGGTCCGCAGACGCGCCTTGCCGGTGATCGGCGCGCTCTCCTGCCCGACGACGCCGATGCGCGCCCCGGGCGCGACGAACCGGGTCCCCCGGTCCAGCTCCAGCGTCCCGGCCAGCGCGCCGAGCAGCGTCGACTTGCCCGTCCCGTTCGGTCCCACGATGAGCAGCCTGCCCGACGGCGGGATCGCTATCCGCGTGCCCGGCAGGTCCACTCGGGCGCCGCCGCCGTCCCCCACGCGCGGTGAGCGGACCTCGACGACCGGCTGGGCCGGGTCCCAGCCCGCGGACATCGCGGGCAGGTCCGGGAAGCCCAGCTCGACCGGCGGTTTCGGCACCTCGATGGCCTCGGCCTCGAGCTTTTGGACGAGCCGGTCAGCGGCCTTGACGTGGATGCGGGCGTGGGTGGCGCGACGGTGCTTCTGCGAGCCCTTCCCCGGGCGCCACTCGTCGGACAGGCCCTCGTACGACTCGTCCAGCCGCTCGGCGAGCGCCGCCGCCCGCTTGCGCTCTGCCCGGTAGCGCTGCCGCCAGCGGTGCAGCGCCTGGTTCTTCGCGAACCGGTAGGTCAGGTAGCCCGGCTGCCCGTAGAGCACCGGCTTGCCGTCCCAGGACGGGTCGAGGTCGAGGATCCCCGTGGCGACGTCGTCCAGCAGCTCACGGTCGTGCGTGACCAGGACGACGCCGCCACGCCACGCCACGAGCTCGCCCGTGAGGAACTGGATGGCGGAGTCGTCGAGGTGGTTCGTGGGTTCGTCCAGCAGGAGCAGGTCGGAGCGCTCGGCGAGGCGGCAGGCGAGGCGGACGCGGAACCGCTCGCCCACGCTGAGCTCGTCGAGGCGGCGGACGGGGTCGCGCGGCGCGCCGAGCCGGGTGAGCGCGACCTCGACGCGCCGGTCGGCGTCCCAGACCGCGAGGTGCTCGGCGAGCGAGAGCGTGCGTTCGAGCACCGCGAGGTCGCCCGAACCGTGGTCGAACGCCGCGGCCGCGGCCTCCAGCTCGGCGGCCGCCGTCCGCAGGCCGTCGAGCGTTGCTTCGACCAGATCGCCGATGGTCTGGCCTGGCGTGGGGTGCAGCTCCTGCTCGACGAGGGCCACCGAACCGTGCCGCCGGACCTCGCCCGACTTCGGCTTCAGGTCACCGGCGAGCAGGTGCAGGAACGTGGACTTGCCGGAGCCGTTCTCGCCCACGACGCCGAGCCGCGTGCCGTCGTTCACCGTGCAGCTCACACCGGCCAGCACGTCCCGCCCCGGGTATGCGAAGGCAAGATCCTGGGCGACGAGGTGCATCCGCCAAGCCTACGGGCCCTTCCGGACTCGGCAGACCCGGCGCTGGTCGAGCCTGTCGGTCTCGACAGGCTCGACCAGCG
>NZ_JBFAAH010000026.1:0-93263 GCF_040639635.1 Promicromonospora sp. NPDC023805
CGGTAGCCCGACGGCGTGCGCACCGGCTCGATCAGGCCCTGCTCCTCGAGGAAGCGGAGCTTGGAGTGCGACACGGACGGGAACTCCTGGCCGAGACGCTGCGCAACACACCCCGCAGACGTACTAGTTCTCCGGCCGGCTCGACCACCCTGGCGGGGTCGCGTTCTGCAGTCAGACCAGGTCGCGGACCGCGGCGTACTGCTCGCGGATCACTGGCTTCGGGTCGGCGTCAAGGGTCGTGGCGATCGTCGTGGACCACGCCGGAGCAGCGGCCTCCGGATCGCCCGCGGACGCAAGAGTCCAGGCGGCCTGGCGCGCGGCGCCGTCGGCCACGTACTCGCCGGGCTCGGGGATGCCGATCGGCAGCCCGAAGACCTGCGGGGCGATCTGCTGCACGGCCGGCGACTGCGCAGCGCCGCCGATCAGCATCACGCGGTCCACCGAGACGCCCTGCGCGCGCAGGGCGTCGAGACCGTCCGCGAGCCCGCAGAGCATGCCCTCGATATAGGCCCGGGCGAGGTGCGCGCGGGTCGACGTCGCCAGGCGGATGCCGTGCAGCGTGCCCGTAGCGGAGGGCCGGTTGGGCGTTCGCTCGCCCTCCAGGTACGGCACGAGCACGAGGCCGTCCGAACCGGGCGGGGCCTGCAGCGCGAGCTCGGCCAGCGTGTCGAAGTCGACGTCGAGCACCTCGCGGGCGGCGTCCACGACGCGCGCCGCGTTCAGGGTGACGGCGAGCATGAGGGCGTTCCCCGTCGCGTCGGCGAAGCCGTTGATCGCGCCCGAGCCGTCGGCGGTGCGCTTCGGCGCGACGGCGGAGACCACGCCCGACGTGCCGATCGAGATCGCGATGTCGCCCGGCGTCATGCCGAGCCCCAGGGACGCGCCCGCGTTGTCGCCTGCTCCGGGCCCGATGAGGGCCCCGCCATCGACCGCCGAGCCCGCGACGTCCGGATGCGCGACGGCGCCCGCCTCGGCCACGCCGACCACGCGCGGCAGCGCGACGTCGGTCCGCCCTATGGCACGTTCCAGCAGGTCAGGTCGGTACTGGCCGGTGGAGGCGTCGTAGTACCCGGTGCCCGACGCGTCCGACCGGTCGGTGAAGAGCTTGTCCAGCTGCGGGCCCAGCGGGGCCGTGGGGTCACCGGCGGGGCCGTAGCCCGCGATGCGCCAGGACAGCCAGTCGTGGGGGAGCGCCACCGCGGCGACGCGCGCCGCGTTCTCCGGCTCGTTGTCGTGCAGCCAGCGCAGCTTGGTGATGGTGAGGGACGCGACGAGCACGGAGCCGACGGCGTCGGCCCACGCCTGCGCACCCGCTTCGCGATCCCCGTTGCCCAGCTCGGTGATCAGGGTCTCGGCCGACGGCGCGGAGCGGTTGTCGTTCCACAGCAGCGCTGGCCGGATGACGTTGCCGTCGGCGTCGAGCACGACCATGCCGTGCTGCTGACCGCCCACGGAGAGCGCTGCGACGTCGGCCAGGCCGCCCGCCGCGGCGGCCGCCTCCTGGAAGGCGTCCCACCAGTGCCGCGGGTCCACCTCCGTGCCGTCCGGGTGCTTGGCGGAACCGGTGCGGACCAGCGCTCCGGTCTC
Organism: Promicromonospora sp. NPDC023805; assembly: GCF_040639635.1. NCBI lineage: Bacteria > Bacillati > Actinomycetota > Actinomycetes > Micrococcales > Promicromonosporaceae > Promicromonospora > Promicromonospora sp. NPDC023805. Next base: position 1,588 of record NZ_JBFAAH010000026.1, read on the forward strand.
GGCGTCGCGCACGACGATCTTGCAGGACTGCGTGGACGTGTCCACGCCGGCGACGAGGGGCATCGATGCTCCAGGAGATGAGGGAAGGGGACGCGGCTGGCCACGCTACCGCGCGCCGCAGTTCGAGCTAGCCCCCTTCGAGGCCTAAGTTCCTTCGCTCTGAGCGCGCCGAGAGCGAAGGAACTTAGGCCTCGAAGAGGGTGGCCGGCCGATGAGGCCGGACCACGACCGGAGCGTCAGCCGATCAGGTGCTTCAGCGCGAGCTGGTGGAGGCGGACCAGGCCGTAGTCCTTCTCGGCCAGTGCGTCGACGTCGGGGTCGGCCTCGGCCAGGAACGAGTCGAACGTCTCGCCCTCGGCGAGGGTCGACTGACCCAGCTCGAAGATGCCGGCGTGCTCGAACGCGGCCTGCACCTCGGAGTCGGCACGGTATGCGGCGGCCTTGGCCGCGAGCATGTCGTAGGTCTCCATGTTGGCCTTGGCCGACTCCCACACGCCGTCGAGGTACTCGGTGCGCGACGGCTTGTAGTCGAAGTGGCGCGGGCCCTCGTAGCGGGGTCCGCCGTTCGGGAAGCCGTTCTCCAGCAGGTCGACCGTGAAGAACGCGGACAGCAGGTCGCCGTGACCGAACACGAGGTCCTGGTCGTAGCGCGGCCCGTGCTGGCCGTTCAGGTCGATGTGGAACAGCTTGCCCAGGTGCAGCGCCAGGGCGATGCCGTGGGTGTAGTTGAGGCCTGCCATCTGCTCGTGGCCGGTCTCCGGGTTGAGGCCGACGATGTCGCCGTTGTCGAGCGAGTCGATCAGCGCGATGGCGTGACCGATCGTCGGCAGGAAGATGTCGCCGCGCGGCTCGTTGGGCTTGGGCTCCAGGGCGATCTTGAGCCCGTAGCCCTTCTCCTTGATGTACGAGGCGACCGTGTCGATGCCCTCGGCGTAGCGCGCGTGCGCCGCGTTGAGGTCCTTCGAGTTGTCGTACTCGGTGCCCTCGCGGCCACCCCACATGACGAACGTGGAGGCGCCCATGTCGGCGGCCAGGTCCACGTTGCGCAGCACCTTGCGCAGGCCGAAGCGGCGCACGTCGCGGTTGTTCGAGGTGAACGCGCCGTCCTTGAAGACGGGGTGCGTGAACGTGTTGGTCGTGACCATCTCGCAAACCATGCCGGTGTCAGCGGCGGCCTGCTTGACGGAGTCGATCTGCTTCTGGCGCTCGGCGTCGTCCGCACCGAAGGGGAAGACGTCGTTGTCGTGGAACGTGAAGCCCCAGGCGCCGAGGTCTGCGAGCTTGCGGACGGACTCGGCGGGGTCGAGCTCGGGTCGCGTCGCCGTGCCGAACGGGTCGGCAGCGGGCCAGCCGATGGTCCACAGGCCGAACGAGTACTTGATGTCGCTCACGGGGTCTCCTCATCGAGGCGGCCCCGGTATGCGGCGCCGCATTTGTTGTACGGATGAACTATTGCGCGAGGTTCGGCTACAGTCAAGGCGTGACCACCGCCGGGACCGCACGCGAGAGCACCACGTGGACGGGCCCTGGCGCGGCCCGCCAGCACACCCTGCGCGAACGCAACCTCGAGCTGGTCGCGCGCGCGGTGTTCGAGGTCTCCGAACCACTTTCGCGCGCCGGCGTCGCCGCCGCGACCGGCCTGGCCCGGGCCACCGTCTCGACGCTGGTGGACCAGCTGGTGGCCGCCGGGCTCGTGCGGGAGCTGCCCGCCGTGAACGGTGGGCGAGCCGGCCGGCCCGCGGTACCGCTCGTCCCGGCACCCCGTTCCGTCGTCGGCCTCGGGCTCGAGGTGAACGTGGACTACCTCGGCGCGCGCGTGCTCGATCTCACCGGGGACGTCGTCGCCGAGCGCGTGGTTCCGGGCGCCTTCCACGACAGCGACCCGACGGTGGTGCTCGGCCGCCTCGGCGCGCTCGCCCGTGAGGTGTCCGACGGCGTCGCGGCGTCCGGCATGACCGTCGCCGGCGCACGCCTGGCGCTCCCCGGCCTGGTCGACCCGCGCACCGGGCTCCTCGAGGTGGCACCCAACCTCGGCTGGTCCACGCTCGACCCGGTCCCGCTGCTGGGGCTCGGCGACCTCGAGGTCCGCATCGCCAACGAGGCCAAGCTCGCGGCGCTCGCCGAGCTGGCCGGCGGCTCCGACGTCGCGGCACCCGACTCCTTCATCTTCGTCTCGGGCGACGTCGGCATCGGCGCGGCCATCGTCGTCGACCGCGCGCTGTTCCTGGGGGAGCGCGGGTGGAACGGCGAGATCGGGCACGTGGTCGTCGACCCGGCCGGACCGCGCTGCTCGTGCGGCGCGTTCGGCTGCCTGGAGCAGTACGCGGGCAAGGAGGCGATGATGCGCGCGGCGGGGCTGCCGCCGGACTCCCCGCTCGACGCGCTCATCACCCGGCTGACCCAGGACGGCGCGGGCCCCGCCGCGGCGGGCAGCGCCATGGCCACGCTGCCCGCCGGCCGGGCGCTCGGCTCCGCCCTCGCCGACTTCGTCAACCTGCTCGACGTCTCCACCATCGTGCTGGGCGGCGCCTACACCGAGCTGCTGCCCTGGCTCCGGGCCGACGTCGAGGAGGTGCTCGCCGACCGGGTCCTCGCCGCGCCGTTCGTCGACCTGGACGTCCGCGCCGCGCAGGCCGGGCCGCAGGCGGCGCTCACGGGCGGGGCGCGCGAGGTGCTGCAGGCGGTGCTCGCCGAGCCGGCCGCCTGGGTGTCAAGCGCGTGACCGCGCGACGCGACGCCTGAACAGGCGGCGCTCCTTCCGGAGCTGGTCCGGTCGCGACGAGGTGTTGCCGCGTGCCACCAGGGTCGCGACGACCGTTGCGATCCCCAGCGCCACGACGGTGGCGACGACAGCTACGCGGATGGCCACCGGCGCGTCCGGGGCGACGTAGGCCATGATGTCCACCGTGAAGCTGCCGGCGACAGCGACGGTCAGCATCGCCGCCACCCGGTTGAGCCGACCGTCGAGGCGCTGTGTCTTCATGGTGGACTCGGCGCGCAGCGAGCTGTTGACGTGGGCCAGCAGCTCGGTGGCGTTCTGCTGTGCCTGGGGAAGCCCGACGTTGGCGAGTGCCGCGATGTAGGTCGCTCGGTGGCTCTGCGCCGACTCGAGCCGATAGGCATCCAGCATGTAGAACTCGGCCCACACCTGGTCGAGGAACCGGCGAAAGTCGTGGTCCTCCATGAGTCCCGTGTTCGCCCGGGCGAGCTGGGTCAGGATCCGGCGGCTTCCGATCATGGCGCTGAAGAGCACCGAGATCTGAGCGACGGTGATGTCCGCGGGCTCAAGAGCGGTCAGGACGTCGTCGAAGGGAGTGTCGGCGTCGAGATCCCAGGCGTACGTGTAGGACATCAGGATGCTGCAGTGGGGTCCCAGCGGCATCGGCAGGACTCGATGATCCCGCTCCCATGGTGGCTCGGCCGTGATGAAGTGCGCGTTGTACCGGACGACCCGCAGGTCGATGGACGACGGCATCCCGGTGCTGATCCCGCCGGTGTTGACGACCGTCGGGTTGCCGAGGAGGCCGCTCGAAGCGGCTGTGTCCAGGATTGCGTTGATCACCTGTGCGTCGGCGGACCGCAGGGCGGTGTTGACCGCGGCGTCGAACTCGTCGAGAGCGACGGTGTCCAGTGCGCGCAGGTCTGTCTCGTGGGTCATCGCGTAGGTCAGCAGCACGGTTCCTGCCCGTAGGACCCGTGCCCGGCAGTGGCGGATCGTCGCGCCAGGGAGGCGTACCGCGCTCCGCACCAGCGCTGTGAGGTCCAGCACGACCAACCGTTCGGGGTTGTAGGTCTGGCTCTCCAGCCGGCCCGGCGCCAGCCCGACGGACCCGTGACCCGGGACCTCCAGGTTGTCCGGGAGCAGCTCCAGGTTTCCGAAGTGGAGGGGATAGGCGCGGGTCTGGACGTGCAGGACAGAGCTCACCGGTCGGCCACTGCGACGTGCTCGGGGATGAGCTCGGTCGCCTCCTCGATCTCGACGGAGCCGAGATAGCGTCGCTGCAGGTCGTCGACGCTGGAGAAGCTGATCGAGGTCCCGAGAAGCCCCGCGAGGTCTGCCCGGCTCAGATAAGAGGCGTCGTCCGGGATCCCTTGCTGCTGGAACCATTTACGCTGGCGGGCGAGAACCGGGTTCTCGGACTCCCAGTACGTGACGACGGTCCGTTCGAGGTGGGGAATCTCGGCACCGAGCGTGACGGTGGCTCGGCAGTCCTCGAGCGGAAGGTAGAAGACGAAGCCTTCGGCCAGGTAGACCACCGGACGGCCGGCGGCGATCCGGGTGGTCGTGGTGATGACGTCGCGGCGCTGGGCCGCGTCGGAGAGGTCGGCGGCAAGATAGGTGACGCGCCGCTCGGGCAGTACCCCCTGCTCCTGCAGCTCCGCTGCGCGCGCGGACTTGGCCGCGATCATGTCCGGCAGGTCGACCTCGACGACGTCCGTGAAGCGAAAGAGCCACGGGTAGGACGCGAAGCCGGCACCACAGGTGAGGAGCACCGCGTCCGGGTGGGCTTCCAGCGTCTCCTCCAGCGCGTCCGATATGGCGCGGCAGCGCAGCGAGACCACGAGGTCGTCGTGCTCGTAGACGGTGCGGGCGAAGCCCTCCCACAGCTCGCGGACCGCCGACCGTTCCGAGCCGGGGATCCAGGACTCCGCGAAGGGGTCCAGGGCGAGGTCGGGCCTGCGCGCTCGTGAGTGGTTGACGAGATACGCAGTGGTCTCCACACCGTCGGCCATGCGCTCATGCAATCTTCTTTGCGACGGTTTGTCCACGGATCCCCGGGGTCCTCGCCAGAATGTGCGCCTGGGCAGACTCGAACTGCCGACACCCGCTTTAGGAGAGCGGTGCTCTATCCACTGAGCTACAGGCGCTCGCGCCTCTCCCGAGGGAGAAGCACGTCCGGCGCCGGGCGGAGCCCGGACCGGCGGACACAGCCTAGCGTCCGCCCGGCCCTGTGCGCGAAGTCCGACGTCCGACAGCGGTGTCACATTTTGGCAACATAGGTGACAAACCTTGACTCGGTCCACATCAGGGCAGAACGATGCTCAGCAAACCCGGCGCGACGTCGCACCGGGTCCGCACGACGGCCGTGCGGGTGGACGAGAGGATCAATGATGTTCCTTCGACAGACCAGGTCTCGGGGCACGTTGGCCCTAGCGACAGCCGCGGTGACCGGCTTGCTGCTCACCGGCTGCGGCGGCGGCGGTGGGAGCGCGCCCACCGCCGCGCCCAACCCCTACGCGACCGCCGAGGGGATGGAGTCGGCGACCGAGCTCATCGGCGAGTACCCCCGCGAGGAGACGCTCTTCACCAGCGGCACCCAGTGGGGTCCGCCCGCCTCCTGGAACCCGATCCCCGGTGCGGGTGGCGCCACCGGCTTGGGCGGCCTGCTCTACGAGCCGCTGTTCCAGTTCGACCCCATCACCCTCGAGCTGAAGCCCTGGCTCGCCGAGGGCGGCGAGTGGACCGGCGACGACACGTACGAGCTCACGCTCCGTGAGGGTCTGACCTGGCAGGACGGCGAGGCGCTCGACGCCGCCGACGTCGTCTTCACCGCGGAGCTCGGCAAGGTCGACGCCGTGCCGTGGAGCAACCTGTGGACGTGGCTGGACAAGGCCGAGGCCACGAGCCCCACCACCGTCGAGTTCACCTTCTCCGACCCCCGCTTCCAGGAGTGGGACAACTGGCTCTACACGACCATGATGGTGCCGGAGCACATCATGGGTGAGTGGTCGGACGACGAGCTGCTGTCCAACCCGAACGAGGAGCCGATCGGCTCGGGCGCGTTCAAGTTCTCCGCCGTGGGGCAGGACCGCATGGTCTGGGAGCGCAACGACGACTGGTGGGCCAAGAGCGAGCTCGGCCTCGAGATGCCGATGAAGTACATCGTCGACGTCGTGAACACCTCCAACGAGGTGGCCCTCGGCCTGATGCTGTCCGGCAGCCTCGACCTGAGCAACAACTTCCTGCCCGGCGTGAACACGCTCGTGGACCAGGATTCGGTCAGCACCTACTACGACGGCGAGCCGTACATGCTTGCCGCGGCGTCGGCGAACCTGATCCCGAACCAGACGCGCGCACCGATGGACGACGTCGACTTCCGGCAGGCGCTCGCGCGGTCGATCGACGTCGACAAGATCGTCTCGAACGCCTACGGCGGCCTCGTGCAGAAGGCTCACCCCTCGGGTCTGGTCCCGGCGTTCGAGCAGTACTACGACGAGGACGTCGCCGCAGAGCACGGCTTCACGTTCGACGCCGAGGAGGCCAAGTCGATACTGGCCGACGCCGGCTACGAGGACACCGACGGCGACGGGTTCGTCGAGACGCCCGACGGCGAGAAGATCGACCTCAAGCTGATCGTCCCGGCCGGCTGGACCGACTGGATGGAGGCGGCACGCGTCATCGCTGAGGACGCCTCCGCCGCAGGCATCAAGGTCACCGCCGACTTCCCCGACGCGGGCGCCATCGACGACGCCCGTGCCACCGGCGACTTCGACCTGCTCATCAACGGCAACGCGGGCATCAGCAACACGCCCTGGACCTACTACAACTACGCGTTCTACCAGCCGGTCCAGGAGCAGATGCTGGCGGGCAACTTCGGCCGGTACGAGGACGAGGAGGCCTGGGAGCTGGTGCAGGACCTGTCCCGGACCGAGAGCGGCACACCGGAGTTCTCCGAGACGCTGTCCCAGGTCCAGGAGAAGTTCATGACCGACCTCCCGGTGATCCCGCTCTGGTACAACGGCGCATGGGCTCAGTACAACGAGTCGCAGTGGACCAACTGGCCCAAGGAGGGGCGCGAGGACGCGTACTTCCCGGTGATGTGGAACGGGTACGTGCAGATGGGCGGCCTCAACACACTGCTCGCCCTCGAGCCGGCCTCCTGACGTATGCGCGGCTATCTCGCTCGCAAGACGCTGGTCTACGGCCTGACCTTCGTCGTCGCGGTGACGCTGAACTGGCTGATCCCCCGGCTCATGCCGGGGGATCCGGTCCAGCGGATGGTGGCGCGAACCGCCGTCCAGCACCCCGAGACGATAGTGGCCATGACCGACTACTACGAGCGCATGTTCGGTCTGGACCTACCGATCTGGCAGCAGTACCTGAACTACTGGGGCTCGCTGTTCCGCGGTGACCTGGGCACGAGCGTGTGGCTGTTCCCCACCCCGGTCAGCGAGGTGGTGCTCGACGCCGTCCCGTACACGCTCGGCATCATGATCCCGGCCATCCTGCTGAGCTTCGTGATCGGCAACACCGTCGGCGCGATGGCGGCGCGCAGCCGTTGGCTGGACAACGTCGCCCTGCCCGTCGGCTACCTGATCACGGCGATGCCGTACATGTGGCTGGCGATCCTGCTCGCCTGGGGCTTCGGCGTGGCGCTCGGCTGGTTCCCCGTGGCCGGCGGCTACGACTTCGGCCTCGTGCCGCAGTGGTCGTGGTCGTTCGCGGTCGACCTGTTGCAGCACTGGGTGCTGCCGTTCCTGTCGCTCTTCCTCGTCTCGCTCGGCGGCTGGGCGATCGGCATGCGCAACCTGATCATCTACGAGCTCGAGTCGGACTACGCGAACTACCTCGCCGCGCTCGGTGCGCCGAAGCGGCTCATCCGGCAGTACGCGTTCCGCAACGCGCAGCTGCCGCAGATCACGGGCCTGGCGCTGCAGCTGGGCACCATCCTGGGCGGCGCCCTGGTCACGGAGATCGTGTTCGCCTACCCGGGTCTCGGCAAGCTCGTGCTGTCCGCCATCCAGAACCAGGACTTCTTCCTGCTGCAGGGCACCCTGCTGTTCGTGGTGATCGGCGTGCTGGTCGCCAACTTCGTGATCGACATCGTCTACGTGCTGGTTGATCCCCGCACCAGGACCGGACTGACAGGGGGGACGGCATGACGGCGACACAGCCCGTTGCGGGGCCCGGAACCGAAGCTGCTGAACCCGGTGTGGCCGGCCCCGTGGTGGGCCGCAAGCCGGGCGGCGACGCACGCGAGACGCTGTACTTCGCGCTGCGCAACCCCAAGGTCATCATCGGCATGGTGGTGGTGCTCGGGTTCCTGCTGCTCGGCCTCATCGGGCCGGCGTTCCTCAAGTACGCGCCCATGGACTACGCGGGGCCGCCCATGGCGCCGCCGTCGGCGGAGTTTCCGTTCGGCACCACGACGTTCGGCCAGGACATCTTCGCGCAGTTCGTCGCCGGCCTGCGGTCCACGTTCCTCGTGGGCGTGCTGGGCGGCGCCGTGTCCGCCGTCATCGGCATGACCATCGGGTTCGTCGCGGGCTACCGCGGCGGCCTGATCGACGAGCTGCTGAACATGCTCACCAACGTGGTGCTCGTGATCCCCGGCTTCGTGGTGCTCATCATCATCAACGCCTACCTTGGCGTGCGGAGCGTCCCGATGCAGGCGCTGTACATCGGCGTCTTCAGCTGGCCGTGGGTGGCGCGCGCCGTCCGCTCGCAGACCTTGTCCCTGCGCACGCGGGACTTCATCGACCTGGCCCGGCTGTCCGGCGTGGGGGTGGGCACGATCCTGCGGCGCGAGGTCGCGCCCAACATGTACTCCTACCTCTTCATGACGTTCGTGCTGCTGTTCGGCGGATCGATCCTGACGGCGGCGTCGCTCGACTTCATCGGGCTCGGGCCCACCAACGCGATGTCGCTCGGCCTGATGATGAACCAGGCCGTGCAGTGGAGCGCGCTCCATCTGGGGTTGTGGTGGTGGTTCATCCCGCCGGGGCTGGGGATAACGCTCATCGTCGGCTCGCTCTACATCATGAATGTCGGCCTCGACGAGGTCTTCAACCCCAAGCTGCGGGAGATGTGACATGGCCCTGGCCGTGAACGACCTCAAGGTCTGGTACCGCACCCGCCGCGGCGATGTGAAGGCCCTCGACGGCGTCACCTTCGAGGTGGCGGACGGCGAGATCATGGGCGTGGCCGGCGAGTCAGGCTGCGGCAAGACGACGCTCGGCAAGGCCCTGATCCGCCTCGACACCCGCATGAAGCACGTGGGTGGCACGGTGGTCCTGGACGACGACGAGCTGCCGCTGGCTGACGACGCCGCCATGCGCCGCCACCGCTACCGCGAGGTGTCCCTCATCCCGCAGTACGCGATGTCCGCGATGAACCCGACCCGCAAGATCGGCCGGATGATCAAGGACCTCCTCGGGGCGCACAACGTCCGGTACACCGACGTGCTGCCCGAGCTCGAGCGGCGCCTCAAGCTCGTCGGGCTGGAGCCGGACGTGCTGAAGCGCTACCCGATCGAGCTGTCCGGCGGCATGAAGCAGCGTGTGGTGCTCGTGCTCTCCACGCTGCTGAACCCGTCGCTCCTGATCGGCGACGAGGTGACGTCGGCGCTCGACGTCTCCTCGCAGAAGGCGGTGGCCCGGGCGCTCGTCGAGTTCCGCGACCACGGGTTCGTGAAGTCGATGATCGTCATCACGCACGACATCTCCGTGCTGTTCCAGGTCGCCGACACCATCCTCGTCATGTACGCGGGGCACCTGGCCGAGAAGGCGCCGGCCAGGACGATCATCAGCGACCCCCTGCACCCCTACACGAAGATGCTCATCGGGGCGCTGCCCAAGGTCGGCGACCGGTACGAGGAGCAGCAGCTCGAAGGCATCGAGGGGCGGCCGCCGTCGCTCCTCGAACCGCCCGCCGGCTGCCGGTTCCGCGCCCGCTGCCCCCTGGCACACGACAGGTGCGCAGAGGCGCCACCGTTCCGGGAGGTTGCCCCGGGGCACCACGTCGCCTGCTGGGCGGTGAGCTGATGCTGACCCTCGACCACCTCGACAAGGTCTACCGGACCGGCACCTTCGGCACCTCCGACCTGCACGCGGTGCGGCAGGTGAGCCTCGACGTGCAGCGCGGGGAGGTGGTGTCGCTCATCGGCGAGTCGGGCAGCGGCAAGTCGACGATCGGCAAGCTGGTGCTCCATCTGCTCGACTCCTCGGGCGGCACCATCACGTTCGACGGGCAGGACGTCACCAAGCTCTCCTTCCGCGCCCGCCGCGACTACTACCGCAAGGTCCAGGGTGTGTTCCAGGACCCGTTCTCGTCGTTCAACCCCATCTACAAGGTGGACCGCACGTTCGAGACGCTGCGCCGCTCCTACTTCCCCAAGGTCTCGTCGGGGGAGTGGCGGACGCGGCTCGAGGACGCGCTCGCCGCCGTGACGCTCGAGCCGGACGACATCCTCGGCAAGTTCCCGCACCAGCTCTCCGGCGGGCAGCTGCAGCGGCTGCTCATCGCGCGGGCCCTGCTCCTCGACATCGAGCTGCTGGTCGCGGACGAGATCATCTCGATGCTCGACGCCTCGACCCGGATCGACGTGCTCAACCTGCTGGGTGAGCTCAAGGCGCGCGGCCTCGGCATCCTGTTCGTCACGCACGACCTCTCGCTCGGCAACTACGTCTCCGACCGCGTGGTCATCCTCTACAAGGGGCGGGTGGTGGAGCGGGGCGTGACGAACGCCGTCTTCGACGACCCGCTGCACCCCTACACGCGCGACCTCCTGGCCTCGGTGCCGCACCTGGACCGGACGTGGGACGAGGTCGAGGCCGAGGAGGCGGACCGCACCAGGCTCCTGGCAGGTCGCTGCCTCTACCACGAGGCGATCACCGCACAGGGCCGGGCCCTGGGCGAGGAGGCGGAGGCCGCCGACGGCGTGCCCGACGGCGTCGGCCTGGTCGAGTACACACCCGGACACTTCGTGGGGTGCTTCCGCAAGGCGGCGGAGGAGCCGTGCCCAGCCGGGCCATGACGAAGGATCAGGTTCTGATCAGTACCGGGACGCCGGGGTCCAGGTCGGTGAGCCGTGCGAAGTCCTTGGCTGTGAGCCGGACGCAGCCGTTGCTCACCGCCTGGCCCTGGCCCTCGCCCACGTGGATGGCGGTCGCGGCGTAGTCGGTGCCGTAGAACCCGTCGAGGGTCTCGCTCTGCATCGACAGGAACACCGACATCCCGGTGTTCACCGCCTCCGTGACGGTGAACACCTGGGTGATCCCCAGCGGCGTCGGCGTGGCGGACGCGCCGACCGCCGCCGGGAGCCGGTCGCTGGAGCCGTCGGCGTGCGTGACCGTCACGGTGCGGTCGGACAGGTCGACCAGCACCGAACGCTTCTCCCGGATCAGCAGGACGTCGCTCCCGCGGAGCCAGCCCGCGGCGCCGTTCACCCGCTCCGCATCGCGCGACGGCAGGGCGCCGCGCCCGTACGGGACGAGCACCTGCACCCACCCCGGCCGGCTGTCGAGCACGAGCCAGCGCGCCTCGGCGTCGTAGTAGCGGGACTCGAGGGCGAGGACCGGCGCCTCGGTCACGTCAGGGGCGGCCCAGACCGGGATGCGGAACTCGTTCGGCCGCGCCACCGAACCGGGCAGGTCCTCCAGGGACCCGACCTCGGCCTGCGGTAGCGCGCGCGGCAGGATCTCGGCGATGTCTGGCCTGGGCAGGGACCGCAGGGAGTAGACGGCGGGGGTCGGCGCCGGCGTCGGCGTGGGGCTCGGCGACGGCGACGGGCTCGCCGACGGAGCGGCTGCCGCAGGAGCGGGCTCGTCGCGGGGCAGCAGGCCGCCCCACACCGCGGCCCCGAGCAGCGCGACCGCCAAACCACCCGCGATCCAGGCCCAGAGCTTCCGCGTCATGCACCGGACGATACCGGCCCGACATCTATGTCCGATATCTTCATTTTTGCCCAACCTCTGGGAATCCGAACTCTTGTTCGATACTCTCACCCGGCACCCCTCGACCAAGGAGAGATCACCGTGGCACCCGCCGACCGGACGTTCCCCGTCACGACCGTCCCGACGCGCCGTTCCCGCAGACTGGTCCTCACCGGCGCGATCTCCGTCGCCCTCATCTCGACCGGGTCCGCGTACCTGGCGATGGTCCAGTTCGGCATCGACGTCCTCGCCATGAACCAGGGCACCGCGTACGCGACCGCCGGCGTCTTCGAGCTGTCCCTCGTCACCGTCGCCCTCCTCGCCCGCGAGGCCGCCCGGGACAACCGGCCCGGCGGCACCCTGCTCGCCCTGACCTGGGCACTGTCGTCCGCGTCCGGTGTGTTCGCCGCGTGGCACGAGGCCTACATCGGCCACCCGATCGGCGCCGTCCTGTTCAGGTTCATCGTGCCACTGCTCGCCGCCCTCATGTGGCACCTCGCCCTGATCGGCGACCGGCACCTCGCCACCGGCACGTCCTGGTCGGCGATGCGGCAGTCCGCGCGCATGCACGCGCTCTTCCTCACCACCGAGGACCTGTTCCGGGCGCAGAGCCTGCACGACGGGTCACGGGCCGCTCGCCGTCGGCTCGCCCGCGCCGAGGCCGGACGCCGCAGGGCGCGCTCCGTCGCCCTGCGCACCGTCCCGCCCATGGAGATGCGGGCGCAGGTCGCCGCCTGGTGCGAGGCGCTCGCCGCGGTGGGGGACGGCACCGCCGACGTCGCCCGGCTGCACCTCGCCGACCGGCAGCGGCTGACCGGCATCCTCGTGGACGACGAGCTCATGGACGGCCGCGTGTCGGACACGCGTGCTGGCCTCGGGGTGGGTGCGCCCGACTACGAGCGCCGCGCCGCCGACGCCGTCGCCGCGGAGTTCGCCGACGTCCGTCCCGTCGCGCGGGGCCGGGACGGGGGCGTGCTCGGCGAGGATCTCCTCGACCGGGACGTGTACGACGGCGAGGTGTACGACGGCGAGGTGTTCGACGGCGAGACCGATCGCCGGTCAGCGCGCGTCAGCGCCGCTCTCGACACGCCGCGCCAGGGTGTGAGCGAGCGCGCACCCGCGCCCGAGAGTGATCCCGACCAGGGTGCGGAGCTACCGGTCGAGGAGCCTGCGGAGGCGGCGGACCGGGCCACGGCGAACGTCCGGGAGGCGCTGCCCCCGCGGCGCCGTCCGCGGCGCAACACGGGGCTCGGGACCGAGGACGCCGAGCGCATGATCCAGCTGCGCACCAAGGGCCGTACGTACCGGGAGATCGCCGAGGAGGTAGGCGTCAGCCGGTCGACGGTGGGCAAGCGCATGCGCGAGTTCACGGAGACGGGTTCGATCCCGATCGTCAGGGCGCGCTGACCGGAACCCGGTTCGTCCCGGTCCGGCTCCGGCCGGAGCCGCCTACTCGCCCGAGTCGGCGTGGGCGATGCTGCCGAGGGACTTCCAGATCAGGATCAGCGTGATCCCTGCGCCCACGAACCCGAACCAGAACGGGGCGGCCAGCCCCCACTGCTCGGCGATGAAACCGCCCAGCGCGTTGCCCACGAGGACCCCGCCGAACACGCTCACCATGTTGAGCGAACCCACGCGCCCCTGGAGGTCGAGAGGGGTGGCGCGCTGGCGCACGGCGTTGGAGATGGCACCCCACACGAACGCGTAGACGCCGAACCCGAACATCGCGACGAAGGCACCCCATACGGTCGTGTTGAGCGCCAGCCCCAGGTGCCAGATCACCTCGCAGGTCAGGACCACGCGCATCAGCGTCGCGAACGGGACCCGCTTCTGCAGCCGGTCGAAGAAGGCCGTGCTGAGGAGACCGCCCACCGCTGTCGCGGTGGTCAGCATGCCGAACTGGAGCGTGCTCATCCCCAGGTGTTCCGTCGCGTAGAGCACGAGCACGCCCATGGGTGCGGCGTAGGTGATGTTGAACGTGAGGATGGTGAGCATCAGCGTGCGGACGGCGGGGGTGCGCCACACCCAGCGCAGGCCCTCGGTGATGTCCTGGCGGATATGGGTCCGGGTCTCGCGTACGGCGCCTTGGGTCACCGAGATCCGCGAGATCAGCACGATCGCCAGCGTTGCCGTGACCGCCTGGGCGGCGAACGGCCAGGCCATGCCTGCAGCGAACAGGAACGCGCCGATGGGCGGCCCGGCGAGCTGGTTCGCCGTCACGAAGCCGGCCATGAGCCGGGCCTGCCCGATCGCCAGGTCTTCCTTGGGGGTCACCATCGGCAGGAGCGTCTGGCTCGCGGAGTCGGCGAACACCTCGGCCACCCCGAGGGCGAGCATGACGGCCAGCACGAGGACGACGTTCACGACGTCCGTGACGATGATGACGCACAGCGCGACGATCACCGCGGCGCGCAGGCCGTTGGCGATCATCACCATGCGACGGCGGTCCAGGCGGTCGGCCAGGGCGCCGGCCCAGAGGCCGAACAGGAGCCAGGGCAGCGACTGGAGCATCGCGGCGAGCGCGACGAGGAACGGGCTGTCGGTCTGCGACGCGACGAGGAGGGGGCCCGCGGCGAGCGCTATGCCGTCGCCGATGTTGCTGGTCCAGGACGAGGTCACGAGCCAGCGGAACGACTTGCCCAGCCGGCGGGGGAAGACTGCCTCGATGAGTGCGCTCACAAACGTTCGAGTCTAGGTGCGGCGTCCAGGCTTTTTTCTTCCGGTCGGGTCGGGCCCCTCGAGGGGGTGATATCGCCGGCGTCGGACAGGGCTTTCTGGCGGTCGCGGGGGCGCTGCGGCCGGTGTTCGCGGCGCGGCGTCGGCGACACGCGGGATCGGCGAGATCCTGCGGTCGGGCGAGCGGCAGATCGGATATAACGGTCACTTCGATAACGATTTCTAACGCCACGTTTCAACAGTTGGACGATCGTCCGACTCGGTGTTGACGTCCGCCGGGAACAGGTGCAGACTCTCACAGGACGGTGCGCATCGCCCGCCCCCTGCGCGGTGCGCACTGTCATACCCCGTCGGGCTCCGGCCCGTCTGCGAAGCCCCTTCGGACCCCCTGCCGAAGGGGCTCTTGCATTCCCCGACGGCGGTCACCGCGGCCCCTCGTCTCCCGGGCCGGGTCTCCGCGCCGCCCGACCGGCGCACACCGGGTGACCTGCACGCCGGACACGCCCGGGAGTTCCGAGTACCCGGCGTGTCGCGCGGCGTGGCGTCCGACCCTTGCGGACGCGACGCGGTTAGCGTGCTGGTGTGAACGCTGCCCGCCGCCAGACCGCAGCCGCCTCCGAGAGCTCGGTCGATCTGTCCGAGGAGCTCTCGGCCGCGCTGAAGGACGAGACGACGGACCCGGCCACCGACCTGGCCGTGTCGGAGGCCCCGGAGTCCACACCGGACGGTGTCCGGGACCCCATGGCCGAGTCGGTCGCGCGCTGGCGCGCCGGGCTGGTCCGGCTCGCCGGGGGATCTTCCCTGGCCGACGTCGGGCTGCTGGGCGAGGCGGTCATCGACCTGTCGACCGCCCATCCCTCGGGTGTGGCCCAGCTCTTCGCGGGCCGGCCCACCCGCCTGTCCAACCTGGTGCGCGAGTCCGGCTCGCTGCCGGCGGCCCGCCGTCGGGCACGGGCGGTGGCCGCACGTTCCGCCGAGCACGCGCAGCGCTACGGGGTGTCGCCCACCTACCTGGCGATAGGCGTGGCCACATGGATCGAGCGGCCCACGACCGGTGGCGACCGGAGCGACATGGAGGCCATCACCCGGGTGCTCGGCCCGGCGAGCACGGTGTCCGCCCCTGAGTACGAGTCCACCGACAGCCCGGCCGACGCGCCTGCGCTCACCGGGTCCGTCCCCATCGTGACGCTGGCCATGCCCTCCGGCCGGCCCGTGCCGCCGTCGGGCGGCGAGGAGGACGAGCCGCGTGTCGTGCGTGCACCCGTGCTGCTCCGGCCCGTCATGCTCACGCCGCGCAGCGACGGCGAGGGCGACTACGACATCACGCTCGACCCGACGGTAGAGATCAACCCGGTGGTGGCGCGCACGCTGCGCGCCCACGGTGCACTGCTCGACCCGACGGCGCTGGCCAAGGCGACGTTCACGCTCGCAGGCTTCAACCCGTCGGACGTGCTGGACCGCGTGGCGAGCCTCGGGTCGGCGGTGCTCGGCGAGTTCCAGCTCGACCGGCGGGTGCTGGTCGGCACGTTCGTCCACCCCGGGCAGGTGCTGGTCGACGACCTCGACGAGCTGGCCCCCTCCCTGGGCCGGCACGAGGTGGTCTCGGCGCTCGGCGGGGTGGACAGCTCGGTGACCCAGCTGGGCAAGGTCGAGCTCCCGGAGCGGCGCGTGGGCGACGCCGACCCGGCGCACGAGCGCGGCGTCGGCGACCTGGACCCGCATCAGCGACACGTCGTGGATGCCCTGGCCACGGGCAGCCACCTGTTCGTCGACGCGCCTGTCGGGTCGGACGTCGCGGGCACGCTGGCCGCCGTCGTCGCGGAGGCGAACGCCAGCGGCAGGTCCGTGCTGTACGTCCCGGGGCACCGCCGTGCCGCCGACGCGCTGGCCGCACGCCTCGACTCGCTCGGCCTGGGCGGGCTGCTGCTCGACATCGCGCCTGTGCCGACCTGGCGCACGTCGACGGCGCGCCGTCTGCTGGAGGCGATGGCGCCAGCGCAGGAACGGATAGACGCCGACGGGGTGGCCCGGGTGCGGGACGCGCTGATCGGCTCACGGGCGCAGCTCGCCGGCTACATCGGGGCGCTGCACCGGGTGCGCGACCCGTGGCGGGTCTCCGCGTACGACGCTCTGCAGGCCCTGGCCCGGCTCACCTCCGAGCGTCCCGCCCCGGCGACCCGGGTGCGGCTGGCCTCGGAGACGGTGCTCGTCCTGGGCGCGGAGCGTCGCGCCGAGCTCGCCGCCGACCTCGAACGGGCGGCCGAGCTGGGCGCGTTCACGCTGCGGTCGGCGTCGAGCCCGTGGTTCGGCGCGCACATCCTCACCGACGAGGACGCCCGCTCGGCCCTGGCCCGCGTCACGCGCCTCGCCGATCACACGCTGCCGGAGCTGCGCAAGCAGATCGAGTACGTCGCCCGGGTGACCGGCCTCGTCGAGGCCACCACCGCCAACCAGTGGGGCGAGCAGCTCGCGATGCTGGGCGGCATGCGCGGCACGCTCGACGTGTTCCAGCCCATGGTCTTCGAGCGCACCGCCGCTGACATGGTGCAGGCGACGGCGTCGAGCCGGGCGCGGGCCGAGCAGGGCGCCGAGATGGGCTGGCTGACCCGGCGCCGCCTGAAGCGGCGGGCCCGCGAGATGGTGCGCCCCGGCGTCCGCGTGCCGGACATGCACGCGGCCCTCGTCGAGGTGCAGCGGCAGCGCGAGGTGTGGCAGGCACAGTGCCCGCGGGGCGGCTGGCCGACCCTGCCGGAGGGCCTGGCCGCGGTGGAGGAGACCTACGAGGCGGTCCGCATCGACCTCGAGGCGCTCGAGCCGGTGCTGCGCGCCTCGCAGGCGGGCGGCGGGCTGCTCGACCTCGACCTGTTCGCGCTGGTCCAGCGGCTCGCGTCCCTCGCGGAGACCGAGGACGCGCTGACCCCGCTGCCCGAGCGGACCGCGGTGCTGCGCCGGCTGCGCAAGGCCGGGCTCGGCGAGCTGGTCGACGACCTCGGCGAACGCCGCGTGGAGACCGACCTCGTGGGGCCGGAGCTGGAGCTGTCCTGGTGGTCTTCGGTGTTCGAGCAGATCCTGTCGACCGAGCCCGATCTCGCCGGACAGGACGGCGCAGGGCTGGACGCTCTCGCCGGCCGGTTCCGCGAGCTCGACCGCCGGCACATCGAGTCCCTGTCCGCACCCGTGCGGGCAGCGGTGCGTGCGCACCTCGGTGCGGCGATGCGCGACGAGCGGGAGGACGCCGAGGCCCTCTACGCGACCCTGGTCGAGGGCGGGCTCAGCTCGATGCGCGACCTCGTGTCCGGGCACGGCTCCACCGCGCGGCGTCTGCGGCCCACCTGGGTGTCGACGCCGACCATGGTGCCGCACCTGCTGCCGGCCGAGCGGAGCGCGGACCTGGTGATCCTCGATGCGGTGCAGCACGTGCCGGTCGAGGTGGTCGTGCCGGCGCTGGCCCGCGGCCGGCAGATCGTCGTGGTCGGCGACCCGCGGTCGGCGTCGGGCACCGCGGTGCGCGACCTCGCGCGGCTGCTGCCGCGCGTCACGCTGCAGCCCGAGCCCGCGCGACGAGATCCCCAGCTCACGGGCCTGCTGGCCGCCCACGGGTACGAGGGCATCATGCGGCCCGCGCCCATGCCGCGGACCGAGGCGCTCGTGCACTTCTCGCTCGTGGACGGCACGGGCATGCCCGATCCGGTCTCCGGCACCGTCGAGTCGACGCAGGCCGAGGTGGAGCAGGTGGTCGACCTCGCGATCGAGCACGCGATGACCCGGCCGGAGGAGACCTTCGGCATCGTCACCGTCACCGCCGCGCACGCCGACCGCATCCGCGAGCGGCTGCTCGCCGAGGTCCGCGGTAACCCCGCACTGGCGCCGTTCTTCGCCGGATCGCGGCCCGAGCCGGTGGTGGTCGCCGACGTCACGGGCGTCGCCGGCCTGGCGCGCGACACGATAGTGCTCACCCTCGGCTTCGGGCGGACGCCGCACGGCCGCGTGCTGCACCGGTTCGGCGTGCTGGGTGACGGCGGCGGTGACGCGATGCTGCTCGGCTCGCTGGGCGCCGCGCGCAAGCGGCTGCACGTCGTGTCGTGCTTCCCCGCCGCGGACCTCGATCCCGAACGACTGCGCGGCCCTGGGCCGCAGCTGCTGGCGGAGATGCTGGCCTTCGCCGAGGAGCGTTCAGGGCTCGCCGACCAGGTCGAGATCGGTAACGGCGTGGACGTCGCGCGGTCCGTCGACCGCCTGGTCGTGGACCTGGGGGAGCGGCTGTGGCGCTCCGGCCTCGTGGTCGAGACCGACTACGGCCTGCCGGGCGGCGACCGGATCCCGCTCGCGGTGGGGCACCCGGACCTTCCGGGCGAGCTCCTGGTCGCTGTCCTGACCGACGACGCCGCCTACGTGGCCGAACCCTCCATCCGTGTACGCGACAGGCAGCTCGCCGAGCAGCTCGAACGGCTCGGCTGGGTGGTCGCGCAGGTGTGGTCGGCCGCAGCGTTCCTCGACCCGGACGCCGAGGCGGAGCGGGTGCGCCGCGTGGTGCTGGCCGTGCGGGACGCCCGGGTGGGCGTCTCGGGCGGCGTGTCGCCGGCGGCGGAGCTGGTGGTCCCGCAGGTGCTGGACGACTGATCCCTGGGCGGTCTGGGACTCGGGTTTGCGTGAGTTCGGTCCATTGCACGGCTGCTGCTGGGCTGACTTCGGTCCATTGCACGGCAGCTGGCGCCGACTTCGGTCGTTTGCACGGCAGCTGGGGCCGACTTCGGTCGTTTGCACGGCAGCTGGGGCCGACTTCGGTCCGTTGCTCTGAGATCGGTCAATCAAATGACCGATCTCGGAGCAACCGACCGAAGTCACTTGTCTGGCCGTGCAACGGACCGATCTCATATCCACATCGGGTGACAATGGTGCCGTGAGCGAGTCCGTGAACCAGCCGTTCGATCCGGTGCCCTCGGCTGAGCCGACGGCGTCGGCTGACTCGGCGGCGTCGGCTGACTCGGCGACGTCGGCTGACTCGGCGACGTCGGTTGACTCGGCAACGTCTGCCGACCCGGTGCCGGGCGGTGCCGACTCGACTGTCACGGGGACCACCCCGCGGCGGCGAGGGCCTCGGCGTGCCGTGCGGCGCGGGACCGAACGTGAGGCAGTGCTCGGGGCGAGCGCCGACGAGCGGCCGGCGGGCTGGAGCGAAGGAGCCGACGGCGGCAGCGCGGCCGGCGCAGGCCAAGACTCGAACGACGAGCAGCTCCGCCGGGACGTCCCGCCGCACTGGGGCTGAACACGTCACCGGCGTCGGCGGGTGCAGATGGGCCGAGGAGTCGAGAACGGGGTCATGTTCGCAGCACGTTCGCTGCAGAACATAACCCCGTTCTCACAGCCCCTAAGGACCCCGCGGTTACTTAGCTGGACTGCGACGGCGACTGCGCGCCCGACTGCGCACGCAGCAGGTCGCGGATCTCGGTGAGCAGCACGACCTCCTCTGCGGCGGCCTCCTCGACGACCTCTTCCGAGGTCTTGCGCAGCGACTTCAGCTTGTTGATCGGGAGGATCACGAAGAAGTAGATGGCGCCCGCGATCAGCACGAACATGATCAGGCCCTGGATGAACACCCCGATCGGGAAGACGGTGGATTTGCCGTACCAGTTCGGGACGTCGAAGGCGATACGCGAGAAGTCCGGTGCGCCGACGAGCCACCCGATGAGCGGCATGATGAGGCCCTGCACGAGGCCGTTGATGACCCCGGAGAAAGCGGCGCCGATGACAACGGCGACCGCGAGGTCGAGCACGTTGCCGCGCGTGATGAATTCCTTGAAACCCTGAAACATTCTGTGTCCCCTGCTGTTGTTCATCGGTGGTCGAGAGCCGCCGGGACCGGCCCGGTCAAGGATTCTGCGGTTACTTCGAACATTCCGCACCTTGAAGGGACATTCTGCCGAATTGCGGCGATGTTTGCCCCGCTATGCCCGGGCGATGGCGACCGTACCGCCCTACGGCACCAGTACCGCCGTCACCGCGCCCCAGCCCGAGACCGCCGACAGCTCCGGCGCGTCCTTCGGGATCACCGCGACGAGCGTGACCGGACGGTCGCCGTCCGACGCCGGGCCGAGCAGCCCGCCCGCGGCCTCCGGCTCGCGTCCGGCCGGGACGGGCAGCACCAGCGCGCCGCGCGCGAGATACCGGGGTGCTCCGTGCGGTTCGCTGCCCGACGTCGTCCCGGCCAGCAGGTCGATCCGGTCGCCGGGGCGCAGGAGGGCGGCGACGGCGTCGTCGGACAGGCGGACCGGGACCACTACGGTGCCGTGCGGGGCGGCGGCGGAGACGCCGTCGTCGGACACGAGGGTGGCGTGCAGCGGCGCGCCCGCAGGCAGCCCGACGACCGTCGCGCGACCGAGCAGGCCGCGTACGGTGTGCAGCGCCCCGGGCGGGGCGAGTTCGGCGGCGACGGAACGCAGGACGACGTCGTTCCGGGTGAGCGCGGTTCCTGCCGCGACGGGCCGTGCGGTGACCGCCACGTCGATCGTCGGCGGGGGCGGCGGACGCAGGAGGTGCACCGTCACCGAGGCCGCGAGACCGAACAGGGCGGCAGCCAGTGCGAAGCGCCAGCGCCACAGGATCCGTCGGGCACGCCGGAGCGCGGCCGAACGGGAGCTACCCGGACCCGCCCGGCGTGGACCCAGCCCCGCCGGCTGGCCGGCGGGTGGAGCGGTCCCGACCACCATGTCCCACGGCGTGCGCACATCGGAGCCGGAGCCGGGCGGCGAACCGCGGCGTGCGGCCGGTTCGGTGATCGAATCGAGAAGTCCCATGCCCGCGACGTTATGCAGCAGGTGAGGGGACGCGGTGCCGCCGTCGGGCAGCCTGTGTACAAGAGGCCGAGTACGCGACCTGTGGTCGCGCTCGCACCGTTGGCGGGCCGTCGGACGGGTCCGCGCCGCGGCCGAAAAAGTTCGGCCGCAGGATCAGGCGGAGGCGGCCTTCGACGTGCTCGAACCGCTCGACGACGAACCAGAGGATCCGGACGAGGACCCGGCCGAACCGGAAGAGCTCGACGGCCCCGACGAGGAGGGCGAGGACGACGACCCGGAGCTGTCCGAGGAGGAAGCACTCGACGAGCCCGAGGAGGACTCCGACTTGCCCGGCTTCACGGTGCTGGTCGTCGACGTGCTGCGTGAGTCCGTCCGGTAGAAGCCGGAGCCCTTGAAGGTGACGCCCACAGAGCTGAACACCTTTCGCAGCTTGCCCTGGCACTCGGGGCAGATGGTCAGCGAAGAGTCGCTGAACTCCTGGTGGATGTCGAACGCGTGGCCGCAGTCGGCACACCGGTACGCGTAGGTGGGCACGTGCACTCCTCTTGGACATCAGGCCGGGTGGAGCGTCGCGCGCTCACCGGAACCGGCTCTGGCACTCGGGGTTTCCGAGTGCCAATAGTAACGGCCTGGCGGCGGGGGATAGTCCCCGGCTCTCCGGCGTGTGTTCACTCCGGTGCGTTCACGCAGGGACAGGGGCGGACGGTAGTCTCCAGTGCGTGTCCGCGACCACTGCCGCCGAGCCCGTAGAGCCCGCCGAAACAGCCAACTCCGACGGTGCGGGACCGACCAAGCCCCGTCGGACTCGTACCACTCGTGTCCGCCAGTTCATCGTCGGCACCGCCGTCATCCTGGTCCTCGTCCTCGTTGCTCTGACGACTTTCGGCTGGCTGACCGCACGCCGGCCGCTCCCGGAGTACTCCGGGGAGATCCAGGTCGAGGGACTGAGCTCTGACGTGCGCGTCAGCCGCGATGCCCAGGGCGTCCCGCAGATCTACGCCGACTCGGCGGAGGATCTGTTCCGCGCGCAGGGCTACGTGCACGCGCAGGACCGCTTCTTCGAGATGGACTACCGCCGGCACGTGACCGCGGGCCGTCTGGCCGAGCTCGTGGGCAACAACCCCGACGCGATCCAGGCGGACATGGTCACCCGCACGTTCGGCTGGCGCCACGTGGCGGAGGAGGAGTTCAACCTCCTCGACGACACGACGCGCCAGTACCTGCAGGCGTACGCGGACGGCGTCAACGCCTACCTCAAGGACCGTAGCCCCACCGAGACGGCCGTCGAGTACACGGTGCTCGACGTCAGCGTCGAGGTGAACGCGCCGGAGACGTGGGACCCGATCGACTCGCTCGCCTGGCTCAAGGCCATGGCCTGGGACCTGCGTGGCAACTACGACGACGAGCTCGACCGAGCCCTCGCCTACACCACCCTCGGCGACGCGACACGGGTCGCGGAGCTCTTCCCGGCGTACTCGGGCTCGGGCAACGCGCCGATCCTCGACCCCGCAGAGGCGGGCTTCCCGCAGGCGACCCAGCAGACCCAGGCGACCCAGACGTCGTCGGGCACCGGGGACGCCTTCCAGAGCCCCGACCTCGCCGAGGCCCTGAAGTCCGCGCAGCGGGCGCTGGACGCCGTTCCGGTGCAGATCGCGCGCGGTGAGGGCACCGGCTCGAACTCGTGGGTGGTGTCGGGCAAGTACACGGAGTCGGGCATGCCGCTGCTGGCCAACGACCCGCACCTCGACCTCGCGGCGCCCGGTATCTGGGCGCAGGTCGGCCTGCACTGCAACCAGGTGGGCCCGGAGTGCCCCTTCGACGTCTCGGGGTTCTCCTTCTCCGGCTTCCCCGGCGTGATCATCGGGCACAACGCGGACATCTCCTGGGGCCTGACGAACATGGGCGCCGACGTCACCGACTTCTTCATCGAGCGGGTCCGCAACGACACGTACCTGCGCGGAGCGGACCAGTGGGTCGAGATGGAGAAGGAGACCGAGGTGATCCGGGTCGACGGCGGTAGCCCGGTCGACCTCGAGGTCCGGCGGACCGTGCACGGCCCGATCGTCTCGTCGGTCATGGACGAGGCCACCATGGACGCCGTGCGCAACTCGCCCACCGAGACCGGCACGGAGCTGGGCCAGTACGAGATCTCGCTGAAGTGGACGGCGCTCCAGCCCGGCCGCACCGCCGACGCCGTGTTCGAGATGAACCGCGCGAAGACCCCTGCGGACATGAAGGCGGCGGCTGCGAAGTTCGAGGTCCCGTCGCAGAACATCGTCTTCGCCACGACTGACGGCCACATCGGCTACCAGGCGCCGGGCAAGATCCCGGTGCGGGCCAGCGTGCCCGGCGCCGTGGAGTCCGACGGCGCCTGGCCGCGCCCGGGCTGGGACCCCCGCTACGACTGGACCGGCTACGTGGCTCCGGCGCAGATGCCCGGCGTCGTCGACCCGAAGGAAGGGTTCATCGTCGCCGCCAACCAAGCGGTCCTGCCCAGCGGGTCCGGGCCGTTCATCACCCGCGACTGGGACTACGGGTACCGGTCGGAACGCATCCGCACGCTCATCAGCCAGCGGATCGCCGAGGGTCGCAAGCTCACGGCCGCCGACATGTCGGAGTTCCAGCTGGACCAGTGGAGCGTGTTCGCCGAGACCCTGGTGCCCGTCCTGACCGAGGTCGAGCTCCCGGCCGGCTACGACTCGGACGGTCAGAAGCTCCTGGCCGACTGGGACGACTACTCCATGGATCCGGACTCGGCGGCGGCCGCCTACTTCGCGGCGGTATGGCGCAACCTCCTGGAGATCACGTTCAACGACGAGCTGCCGCAGTCCATGTGGCCCGACGGCGGCAGCCGCTGGCTCGCCGTGATCCAGGGCATGCTCGACAACCCGAACGACGCGTTCTGGGACGACAGGTCGACGGTTGCCGTCGTGGAGAGCCGTGACCAGGTGCTCACCGAGGCACTGGTCAGCGCGCGCCAGGACCTGACCGTCGAGCTGGGCAAGGACACCAGCGACTGGGAGTGGGGCACGCTCCACCAGCTCAAGCTGCGGCATCTGGTGCTCGGCGGGCCCGGCATCCCGGCGCCGCTGGCCGCGTACATGAACCCGGCGCCGGTCATGGTCGGCGGCGGCACCTCTGTCGTGAACGCCACCGCATGGGACGCCGCCAGCGGCAGCTTCGACGTGACGAGCGGCCCGTCGATGCGCATGGTCGTCGACCTCGCGGATCTCGACGCCTCCACCTGGGTGGTGGTGACCGGCACGTCCGCGCACCCGGCGTCCGCGCACTACGACGACCAGCTCGAGGCATGGGCGACGGGGGAGACCTTCCCGTGGCCGTCCAGCCCCGAGGCGGTGGCCGCCGCGCAGGTGGACGAGCTGACCCTCACCCCGTGAGGTAGGCGCCTGCTCGGCGGGAGGCGGTGGTCTAGCTCCCGCCGAGCAGGCGCCAGTCCGTCGTCGTGGCGACGGCGTCCACGCGGATGTCGTGCTCCTCGAGCGGGAGCGGGTGGTCCGCGGCGTCGTACACCTCTTCCGGGAAGACGACGGCGATCACCTTCGCCCCCGGCCGCAGGTGGGTGAGCGCCCGGTCGTACCAGCCGCCGCCCTGCCCGAGCCGCACCCCACGGGTGTCGACCGCGATAGCCGGCGCCAGGACGACGTCGGCCAGCTTGATGGCGTCGGTGCCCAGCGTCGCGCCTCCGGGCTCTGGCGGCCGGCCCGGTGCACGTTCGAGGAGGTCGTGCGAGCCGGTGTAGTCGGCCCAGTCGCGGGCCAGGCCGGCCCCGAGCACGGGGAGCAGCACGCGGACCCCGCGGTCCATGAGGCGGTCCAGGAGCGGCAGCATGCCGGGTTCGGCGCTCCGTGCCGCGTAGGCCGCAACACAGCCCGCGTCGCGAACGTCGGGAATTGACTCGATGATGTCCGCTAGTGATTCAGCCGCCTGGGCCCGTTGCCGGGCCGACCGGTGGCCGCGTTGTGCGCGGATCGCGCGGCGGAGCTCTTCCTTGGCGTCACCTGTCTCCATCCCGGGTATGACGGGGTAAGGCTGTGGCGTCGGAACCGAGATGCCGCTCATGACCGCTATTGTGCCAAGACTCCGAGACAAGATTGTTACGAACAGCGTACGAAGAAGGCGAGAACATGACCGAGCGGCTGCTCGACGGGTCCTCCACCACCGAGCGTGGTAGACCCGCTCCAACGCCGGGATTCGTCTTGGAACGCGGCAAGGGGCGAACGATGATGCCGTCGAGCAGGTCGGACGTGCCAGAAGGCACGACGGGAAAGTTTGTTAAGGGGTGGACGGTGGCCAAGCCATGGCCGGTGACGCTGCGCGAGGACACGTCGGCGGGTGCGGTCGTGCTGCGCCCCCTCCGGCGGCGGGACGCGACCGAATGGTCCCGGCTCCGGGCCGAGAACGCAGCCTGGCTGGAGCGCTGGGAGGCGACGGCGCCCGGTGCGAACCGGTACATCGCCTCGACGTTCGGCGAGTACGTGCGCTCGCTCTCCGCGCAGGCCCGCGCCGGGACGTCGCTCCCCTTCGGGGTGGAGCTCGACGGCGCCCTCGTGGGGCAGCTGACGGTCTCCTCCATCACGTGGGGGTCGATGTGCTCGGCGAGCATCGGGTACTGGGTGAGCGAGAGCGTTGCCGGTCGGGGCGTCATCCCCACGGGCGTCGCGATGGCGACCGACTACGCGTTCTTCCTTGGGCTGCACCGCATCGAGATCAACATCCGGCCCGAGAACAAGCCGAGCCTTCGTGTGGTCGAGAAGCTGGGGCTGCGGGACGAGGGTGTGCGCGAGCGCTTCCTGCACATCCAGGGCCGGTGGCGGGACCACCGAACCTTCGCGGTCACCCGCGAGGAGGTCCCGGAGGGGCTGCTGACGCGCTGGCAGCGCCTGCGGGACGCGCCCTGACGGGAGGACACGCCGCGCGCGGTGCCGCTGGGCGAGGCAATGCTCGCCTAACGTCGTGTCGTGGAATCGACCGCAGGACTGACAGCCGCAGCGCTGTTCGTCCTGTGGCTGGGTTACTGGCTGCCAAGCCTGGTACGCCACCGGACAGAGCTCGCCGACGCGCGGGTGACCGACCGGTTCTCGGCAGGGCTGCGAATCGTCGCGATGAGTGGCTCCGGACGGAAAGGAGGGGCGATGGCTACTGACGGCAAGCCGCGGGGGACCGGGCAGGGTGTGCCACGCGTCGCCCGCCCGACCCCGAAGGGGCACCCGCTCCAGATCATGGTCCGCGGCCGCCCGCTGACGGCGGAGCGTATCCGCCGGGTCGAGCGGCGTGCGCGGCGGGCCGCGCGTGCCCGACGTCGTCTCATCGTGTCCGCGTTCCTGATGGTGTGCAGCATCGCCGCCTGGGTGTTCGTCGGTCTCGACCGGTTGCACTGGGGCATGGCCGTCGCGCCGTCGGGCATGCTCCTGTTCGTGCTGTTCCTGGGCCGCCGTGCGGCCCGTGCGGCACGGCGGGCGGACGCCCGGTGGCAGGCGACCGTGCGGGCGGCGCGACAGCGTGCCACGCAGGCTCGCGTCCTCGCGAACGGCGGGCCCTACGCGCCGCGAAACCGGGCGCAGGTCACCGGTCTGGCGACGCACGGCTCGAGCACGCAGACACAGGCGATCCCACGGGTCGTCCGCAAGGACGTGCTCGACGAGATCCTCGACGGCCCCGCGAAGCCGAAGGTCATCGAGGTGCCCGTCGAGGACGAGGTGCAGGCGGAGCGTCCCGTAGAGGCCAAGGAGCCGGCGAAGCGGGACCAGCCGCCGAGCGGCCGCGCCTGGGACCCGGTTCCGGTTCCGCTGCCCACCTACGTGACCAAGCCGGCGGCGCCGCAGCGTCAGCCGGCGGCACTTCCGGCCTCGTCGACGGCGCCAAGGGGCGCGGCAGCATCTTCAGGTCCGACGACGGGCGCTCCGGGCCGGCAGCCGGGGTCCGGTGCGGTGCTGCCGCCGTCGGTCCCCGTGTCCGCCTCCGCGCGGGCCGGGGCCGACCCGGCTGCCGAGGACGAGCTCCTGCGGGGCGAGCCGCCGCGCAAGAAGTCCGAGACGCTGGGCAAGCCGCTCGAGGAGATCCTGGCGCGGCGCCGGGCGGCCGGATGACGTTGCTGGTCGGCGGCGTGACGCCGCTGATCGAGGTCGCGCGGGTCACGTATCCGTGACCCGCGCGACACCGGAAGAAGTTGCGGATCACCTGAGGTGAAGTGCTACTCTTCTGCAGTCCGAGGGGCTATGGCGCAGTTGGTAGCGCGCTTCGTTCGCAATGAAGAGGTCGGGGGTTCGAATCCCCCTAGCTCCACAGACAGAGGGCCGTTGATCCTGGCGTAACGCCAGGTCAGCGGCCTTCTTTGTTTTTGCCGGACCGCCACGACGAAGGGCGGCCGAATGAAGATGCCACGGGTTGTGCCACGCGTGAGATGGCGGCTGGCGCGCATGAGCGGTCATGGACGGTCGGTGTGCCACGCACACCTGTCGCCCATGAACGACCACGCTGAGGACGACGAGAACCTGTCGCGGACACCGTTGTGGACGCTGAACGAACTGTGCACGAAGCTGCGCGTCACGCCACGGACGGTCCACGGCTGGCGACGTCGCGGCACTGCGCCTGCCGGATACAGGGTCGGCCGGCACCTGATGTTCGACGAGGCCGACGTACGCGCTTGGCTGGAGGCACGCCGGACAACGTCTGCTACCGATGATGAGACCGACGAGCACACCGGTACCGATGACGGGTCGGGGTGGTGAATCGTGGCCATCAAGCTCAAGCCGGGACAGCACGGCGAAATCTTCATCTCTGAGCACAAGGACAAGTACCGCGCGAAAGTGCGTGTGTGCCTGTTCGACGGGTCCGAGACGCAGGTCTCGCGCGTAGGGCCGACGGGTGAGGAAGCGCGGCTCAGGGTGCAAGACGCGGTTGCGGAGCGTCTGGGGGCGGCACAGGGGTCTGTGGACCTGAAGCCGGACAGCAAGGTCGGCACCGCCTGTCGGCAGTGGATCAAAGAGCTGCGGGTGCGGTCGAAGTGGGCAAACCCGAAGATCCGTCCACAGACTGTGGACGAGTACGAACGGCTGCTGGGCAACCATGTGGTGCCGCACCTGGGCAAGCTGCGCTTGTACGAGCTGACGCCTGCTCGCTGCCAGGCCTGGATCGACGGCATCGTCGCTCGTGGGCAGGGTAAGAAGAACGATCTGATCAGCACGACGATCAGTGCCCGGGGTGCGTTCATCGCCGTGTTGGATCGGGCGGTGGTGCATGACGCGCTGCGGGACAAC
Source organism: Promicromonospora sp. NPDC023805 (assembly GCF_040639635.1). Taxonomy (NCBI): domain Bacteria; kingdom Bacillati; phylum Actinomycetota; class Actinomycetes; order Micrococcales; family Promicromonosporaceae; genus Promicromonospora; species Promicromonospora sp. NPDC023805. The sequence goes on from NZ_JBFAAH010000026.1 coordinate 29,990, forward strand.
CCGGTACGCAAGACGATCCCGCCGGCGAGGAAGACGCCGGACCCGAAGGCGATGACTGCGACGGACGTGTATCGCCTGCGTACCGCCGTTCGCGCGTGGGAGGCCTCCCGGGAGGGGCAGCCGGGCCCGAAGCCGACAGGACATCTGCCGGTCGCGGTGGACGTGATGCTCGGGACCGGGATGCGCATCGGAGAAGTCATGGCGCTGCGGTGGGGCGAGGTGAACCTGTCCCCGGACGGGCTGCCGACGATCTCGGTCGAGGCAACCCTGACGGACGTGAAGGGGCAGGGCACTGTGCGCCAGGAGAGGCCGAAGACGGACGCGGGGGAGCGGACCATCATCATCCCGCCGTTCCTGGCCGCTTCGCTGGAGTCGATCCGCCCTTCGGCCACGACGGCGGAGATGCCCGTCTTCCCGTCCCGGACGTTCCGGGACGGGCGCAACGCGCTCACTCCGCAGACCACGCACAACGTCAGACGATCCCTGCGCCTTGCGCTGAAGGAGGCCAAGATGACCGGCGAGGTGTACCCGCACCTGCTGCGCAAGACGGTCGCGACCGTCGTCGCTCGCAAGATGAGCACGGCCGTCGCCGCCGCTCTGCTCGGCCACAAGATCGACGGCGGGGTAACGGTCAGGAACTACATCGAGCGGCTGAGGCTGGCGCCGGACACGTCGTCCGTGCTGCAGGAACTGGTCGCCATCGGCGAGGAAGAAGCTGAGAAGAAGCGTCCAGGAACAACCGATCCGGAGACAGCGGCTGAGGCTCCTGCTGTGCCGGACCGAGAGCTCGTGGACGCCAGCGGCTGGTGACCCCCGAGAGGGGCACCGAGCATCTGCCCAGGTCGTACGGTCCCGCCAAATCGGCGGGACCGTACTTGGCCGGTTTGTTCCTCAGGTCCGTCGAGGGCCCGACGCGGATCGTTTCTGAAACTCGGATCGGCCGGCGGTCGTCCTGGGGCTCTGGCCGGTGATCGACGCCGACACCCGGGCTCGGGAATTTCGGCGCTGGGCCTGGAACGTCTGCCCAGGTCATATGGTCCTGCCAATTTGGCAGAACCATTGTTGTCCGGTTTGTTCGCCAGAGCCGGGACGGGCCAGGGGCGCATCGGTGGTTCGGTAGAAGCCCAGGTCACGCGGTGGTGCCAAATTGGCACCACCGCGGCTGTCCGAATTAGCCCTGAGGCTGGTGACGGCGCAGTCCTGACCGCGCGGCATGTCGGAGCGAACCCGCAGGTCGCGCGGTGGTGGCAATTTGCCACCACCGCGCATGTCCGAGTTAGCCCGCATGTACCTGCGTCTGCCTGCCCCATGCTCGCGATTGTGCACGCCACCTGTACTCGTCGAGGTACCAGTTGACGTCCCCCCAAGCAGCCTTTCCGGGCAGGGTCCGGGTGGGGGACATGGCGGTGAACAGGGCGAACACATGTCCCCCAACTCGTGAACATTGCTCAGGGCCGGGACGTGGAAATCGGAGCGCGTTCGTGCACAGGCATCGCCCGACGACGGCTTGGGCCAGCCTGCTCCGCCCACTGCCTCCGCCGGGCGACCCGCGCGCACGCACACATCCATGCGTCGATGGTGACGAACGAGCGCACGCTCTGCGCACACCAAGATGCCCGCACACCAGGGTGTGCGGGCCTATCTGTGCAGGTCAGAAGGCGCACACCAGTTCGTCGTACACCGACGTCACGGAGAGTGCGCCGAGACGGAGGCAACGCCACCCGGAACGGGCGGGTTGCCTCTCTTCGTCGTCTCAGGACCGGTGCCTTCGCCTGCACTCAGCCGAGCAGTACGGCATCCACACCGCTGTCGAGCTTGCGCTGCCGCTTGATCGATCTCCAGCTTCGCGGCAGCGCTTCCTCGGCAAACACGAAAACGGAGTCGCCTTCACGCTCGGCGGATAACTCATGAGGAATCTCGGAGTCCGATGTCGACACGGCGCGACCCTACTGCCCGTTGCCGTCGCCACCGAGCCACGTTGTGAACTCCACCAGCGGCTGGTTTGTGCGCCTGTGAGCGCGGACGAGGAGCCGGGTGACCTCGTGCGCCGTCGGGTGGTGGCGCGTCTGCTGGGGTGCGACCTGGCGTGCCTTTTCGAGACTCGTTAGAGCGTCCTCGTGGTGTCCCTGCCAGAACTGCGCCCGTGACAGGTCGAGGTAGTGGTGCCCAACGCGCGTCGGGAGCCTGCGCTGCCACTCCGCGGGGACACGGACCTGGTCGTTCAGGGCGAGGGCAGTCGGCCCGTCGCCGGACTCGACGGCCGTCGCCACGGCGTGGATGCCCGCGTTCGTCGGGCCAAAGCCGAGCTTCCTCCAGTCACCATCGGTGTCGATGGGCTGGTGGACGGCGATCCTCTGGGCCTCGGCCACATGGGCGCGCGCCTCGTCCGGCTTGTTGGCGCGAGCGGCGATGATCCCGGACCGCAGGTGGAGAGAGCCCAGCATGCGGAGCGCTTCCGGGTTGTCGCGGCCCATCGGGTCGATACCGGCGCGGCCACGGTCGAGGATCTTTAGGCCGGTCGAGTAGTCGCCCATGCGCATGAGGGAGTTGGTCCGTACCCAATCGCTGAACGCCGCGAGCATCGGGTCGTTCACCTGAGTGGAGAGCCACTGAATCTGCTTCTCGATCACAACCGAGAAGTCCTCATAGCCGAGCTTGTAGCTGACCGAGTGGGCCGCGTGGAGCATGGCCGTGATCGCATCGACGAGCGCCGCTCTCTCCCGGCCGGTGTGGTCCTCGTGGAAGAGGGCGGCGGCTTGCAGCATGACCGCCGGCAGCTGCTCCACAACCTCGATATTCCGGTCGAGCTGGCGGAGCTTGGACAACCGGAAGGCGTCGGCGATGACCTCCGCCTGGGGGCGCGGAGGCCCGTCCAGCTCAGGCGGGAAATCCCAGTAGGCCAGGGCGCGCCGGAGAACCGGCATTGCTTGGTGGACACGGTCGGGCTGCGCACCCTTCCGGAAATATGGCTGCCGGGTCAGGTCCGCGATGTCGATGCCCAGCACGCGCGCGGTCCGCGCGACGATGGGCTGGTTCGCTTCGCGGGAACCCGCCTCGATCTTGCGCAGGAGCGATTCACTGATCCCAAGCTTGCGGGCCAGTGCCTGCTGGGTGAGCCCGGCCCACTTGCGCTGGTGCTTGATGCGGCGACCAATCGAGTCGTCGTCGTCCATGTCGGCATCCCTGGATGGTGGGTAGCGGGGGATTCTCACTGTAATGCCCGGCTCTGCCCGGCAACAGGCCCGTCCGTGCTGGCCCGGCCCCTGTGTTGATTTTGTGTCGGTAGCGCTCTCGCTGAATTGGCAGGGTGGAGAAAGCCGCGAAGAAGGCGCGGGTTACCACCAGGAGAGCCCCATGAATCCAGCACAGGCAGAGCCGCCAGCGTCTAACAGATCCGGGTCACACTTGGTCGGCCTCGATATCGACGGGACGCTACTCGTAACAGGCAAGGACCCGACGCCTGCCGTTGTTGCTGAGTTCAGGGCTGCACAGAACGCCGGCCACAAACTGGTGCTCGCAACGGGGCGTTCCCTGGTCGGTGCTTTGAGGGCAGCCCGCCTACTGGAGATGACAGACGGCTGGATCATCGCTTCGAACGGGGCCGTCGTGGCCCGGATGACTGGCGCCGAGGCCGAGGTAACCGAGATGCATCCGGTCGACGCGGAGGCTGTCGTCGACTACGTGTCGTACGTCCGTCCCGAACTATGCATGGCAACCGAGATCGTCGGAATTGGCTTCCACGTGTGGGGCAGCTTCCCGATTCGGGAGCTGAACGGCCACCAGATATCGGTCTCCGAACTCTCCGGCCTCTGGGCTAACCCGACGCCCCGCTTGGCGATCTACGGGCCGAACGCACAATCACTTGTCCCGTCGATCCGCGCAGGCGGGATGACCGCCATCCGGACACGACCCGACTGGGTCGACGTGACGCCGGACAAGGTGAGCAAGGCGACCGCCCTCGAAAAGCTCCGCCGCGAACTAGGCATTCCCAAGGAAGCGACTGTGGCCATTGGGGACGGCGAGAACGACATCCCGATGCTGAGGTGGGCGAACCGTGGGGTGGCCATGGGCCATGCCCCGGACTCGGTCCGGTCTCAGGCCCCCTACCGGACAAAGTCCGTGTTCGAAGACGGGGCAGCCCTGATCCTGCGCGGCCTGGCCCGGATCAGGGCTTCTGCCCCGATCACTCATTGATCTTGCGGCTGGGTGGCGCCCCAGACCCCTTCATCACCGCTCGGCCGCAAGCCCGCTTCTGGCGGGCATGTACAGCACCACCCCGCACAACGAGGAGGAAGCACATGACCACCATCACCACCGCGCGAGAACTGCGAGAGGGCAGGGAACTCGTCGATGCCGACCTGTTCCACAAGCTCGTTCAGCGAGTCGCCGAGGAGCACGACCACGACCTGACCATGGCCGGACGGATCGTGGACCAGGCCCTCGCGTTCCTGGGCACCACCGCGACCCACGTGGGGCGTCCCCTCTCACCGTCCGAGATCGTGGACCCGGGGTGGCACGAGTTCATCCTGCACACGGTTGACTACGCTGCGTTCTGCGAGCGGGTCGCCGGCCGGTTCCTGCACCACGTGCCCACCGACCCCCAGGAGCTGTCCGCTGAAGGCGAGGGCGCACACGACACGCTCAGTTACACCGTGAGCGCCATCGCCTTCGCAGGGTTCTATGTCGACACCGAGCTGTGGCCGACCGCGCACGCGGGCAAATGCTCGCAGTGTCACGCGGGCTGCACCAGCTCGCCCGTCTGATCGACAGGGAGACAGATGAACCGCCGATCCTGGGACGAGCTGCCCGACGACGTCCGCCGCGCTATCGAGGCACAATGCGGCGGGCCGGTCCTGCGCATCGAGACCCCGTCCGCTGGCCGCAATTCGGCCTTGTCCGCGTTGCTGCACACGGCGAACGGGAGTGTGTTCGTCAAAGGCATCCCGACCGACGTTCGGCTGTTCAACGCCCACCGGCACGAGATCCGCGTCAACACCTGGCTACGGCACCGCGTCTCCGGTGTGCCGTGCCTGCTGTGGACGATCGAGGCTGGAGGCTGGCTGCTCGCCGGGTACGAGTCCGTGCCTGGCGAGCACGCCGACTTCGCCCCCGGCTCGCCTGACATCCCGGCCGTGGTCGACGCCATCTCCCGGATGGCCGAGGACCTGACACCGAGTCCTGCACCCGAGGTGGCGCCGCTCAGCCGCAAGTACGCGCGGCTGGCCGGGTGGCAATGGTTGGCGGACAACCATGCGGACCAGCTCGACGCGTGGGAGAAGCAGCACCTGGACTTGCTCGTCGAGCTGGACCACCACGCGCCACGCGTCCTGGTTGGGGACAGTCTGGTCCACGCCGACATCCACGAGCTGAACATGCTCGTGGACAAGGGCACGGTGAGCGTCATCGACTGGGCGTGGTCCCGGACCGCCGCGCCCTGGGTGGACGCTTCACTCCTCGCTATCCGCCTGATCGCCGAAGGGCACGACCCGGCCGACGCTGAGCAGTTGGTGGCGGGCACGTGGGGGATGCAGCACGCCAGCGCGACGGCGGATGCCCTCACGACGTTCGCCGCGACCACCTACGGCCAGTGGAGGCGTTTCTCCATCGAGTTCCCCAGCCCGCACCGTGATGCCCCGACTCGTGGCGCGCAGCTCTGGGCTCGGTATCGACTTCCCGTGAGCTAACCCGCCCCAGGAGACAAGCCAGAGCCCCAGCCCGAATCGTCCCGGGCTGGGGCTCTGCTCTGTCGAGGGGAGGCGCACATGGCATTGAAGGGCAGCGACGCCCAGCCGAACGGACTGCGTCACACGCTGGGCGGTGCCGGTGAGGCTTAGGGGCAGGGGTCCCCACTCCGCGACTCCCTCCGGCCCTGGCAGCACTGACTACGGCCTGCGCGCTTGCGATACGGCCGACGCACACGCGCGCGACATACACGCGCGCGACGACACACAACAGACGGCTGACACGACGTTGCGCTTGTGCGGCTAGGACAGCGAGCGGACTGACAGCGGGACCCGCGGACCGCCCGAGAACGGGTCACGCCTCTTGCAGATCGAGGCACCTAGAGCGATTTAGCCCGCCTTGGGTGCGGGCTGCACACCTCGTGCTTGGGAGGTGTGCGGCGTATGGCTGTGACGATTGCCGTGATGTCGGGCGGGGACGGGTACTCGTACTTCATGAGGTCGGTCGCGGCTGGAGATGGCGACCGGTCGATGAGTACCCCGTTGACGCGGTACTACACCGAGACGGGCACGCCGCCCGGCCGGTGGATGGGTTCCGGTGTCGCGAGCCTGGGCTCGAACGAGCTGGGGCGCCTGCTCGTAGGGGACCTGGTGACCGAGGAACAGATGGCCCGGCTGGCGGGCAAGGCCCTGGACCCGATCACGGGCGAACGGCTCGGCCGCGCCTACCCGGTGTACGGACCCAACGCGGGCGGTAAGTCTCGGCGGGCGGTGGCGGGGTATGACTTCTCGTTCGCGCTGCCGAAGTCGGCCTCGATCTTGTGGGGTGTGGCCGACGCCGGGGTCCAGGAACAGATCGTGGCGATCCACCACGCGGCGGTGGCCGAGGTCTTCGCGTTCATGGAACGCGAGCTGGCCGCGACCCGGACCGGAGCGTTTGTCGCCGGGAACGCGACAAGCGCGGCAGGGGAGGGCGGCGCGGTGGCGCAGGTCGGTGTCACTGGCCTGATTGGCATGGCGTTCGATCACTGGGACTCACGGACCAACGACCCGCACCTGCACACCCACGTCGTGGTCTCCAACAAGGTCAAGACCGTCCTCGATGGGAAGTGGCGGTCTCTGGACGGGCGGGGGCTGCACGCCGCGACGGTCGCGATGTCGGAGCTGCACGAAGCAATCGTGATGGACCACCTGACCCGCACCTTGGGCGTCGGGTGGGAGCTGCGGCCCAGGGCCGGGCAGGGCCGCAACCCGGGCTGGTCGATCAAGGGCGTCCCGGATGATCTGATGGTGGCGTTCTCGCGCCGGTCGGTACAGGTCAACACTCGCGCTGACGAGCTGATCGCGGAGCACGTCGCGAAGTACGGGCGCCGCCCCAGCAGGCCCACGATCAACAAGTACCGGCAGCGGGCCAGCCGGGAGACCCGCCCGGACAAGACCCACCACTCCCTGGCCGACCTGGCCAGAGCGTGGCGGCTGCATACTGCCCAGATCCTGGGCCGCGATCCCAGTACGTGGGCCAGCGGCCTCGTGTCCAAGGCGCCGCCTCGAGTGCTGCGGGCCGATGACGTCCCCCTGGACATGATCGGCGACCTTGCCCAGTTGGTGGTGATCGTGGTTTCGGAGAAGCGGCCGACGTGGCGGCGCTGGAACCTGTACGCCGAAGCGGCCCGGCAGACCAAGGCCCTGCGGTTCGCCTCGGCGGACGACCGGATGGCCGTGCTCGCCGCGATCACGGACCGGGCCGAGGGCGGTTCGGTGCGGTTGACACCGCACGACCTGGCCGTCACCCCCGAGAAGTTCCGCCGCCCAGACGGAAGCAGCATCCTGCGCCCGAAGGACTCAGCCCTCTACTCCTCGCAAGCCCTGCTGGACGCCGAGGCACGGCTCCTGGACCGGGCCGGCACCCGCACGAGCCCGACCATCAGCCTGGACGCTGTCGAGCACACCACCACCACGCGCGGTCCCGGTGAGCGGACGTGGATGGTCTCGGGCGAGCAGGCTGAAGCCATCGCCCGTATTGCCGTCTCGGCTCGGCAGGTGGACCTGCTGATCGGCCCGGCCGGCACCGGGAAGACGACCACCATGCGCGCCCTGCGCGCCGCATGGGAGCACGAGCACGGCCCCGAGTCCGTCGTCGGCCTCGCGCCGTCGGCGGCTGCCGCAGCGGTCCTAGCCGAAGACCTGGGCATCGCGTGCGAGAACACGGCCAAGTGGCTCTACGACCACGCCCACCAGGCCGCCGTGTTCCAGCCAGGGCAGCTGGTCATCGTCGATGAGGCCACGCTCGCCGGGACCCTGACCCTGGACCGCATCACCGCACACGCCGCCGAGGTAGGGGCGAAGGTGCTGCTGGTCGGTGACCCGGCCCAGCTCCAGGCCGTCGAGGCTGGCGGAGCGTTCGTACTCCTCGCCGCCACCCGGGAGGCCGAGGACGGGGTACCGGAACTGACCGAGGTTCACCGGTTCACTCACACGTGGGAGAAGCATGCCTCCCTCGCGCTACGCCACGGACACGACGAGGCGATCGACGCCTACATGGACCACGGACGGGTCCGCGACGGCGACGCCCAGGACATGGTCGAGACCGCGTATGTCGCGTGGCAGGACGACCTCGCCGACGGCAAGACCTCCGTGCTCGTGGCCTCGGACAGCGAGACCGTCCGGGCGGTCAACGAACGCGCCCGTACCGAACGACTCCAGACCGGCGCCACCGATGCTGGCCGGGCCGTGCGGCTCGCTGACGGGCTCGGCGCGTCGGCAGGTGACGTGGTCATCACCCGGCGCAACGACCGCCACCTGCGAACCAGGAACGGCTCGTGGGTGCGTAACGGCGACCGATGGACCCTCGTGAAGATCCGCAGTGACGGGTCGGTCGTCGTACGCCGACCCGAAGCCGAGTACGGCAACACGGTCGTGCTCCCCGCGACGTACACGGCCGAGCAGCTAGACCTCGGGTACGCGGTGACCACCCACCGTGCGCAAGGGCTCACGGTCGACACTAGCCACGTCATCACCGGGCCAGGGATGACTCGGGAGAGCTTGTACGTCGGTCTGACCCGGGGCCGGGAGAACAACACCGCCTACGTCATCACCGACACTCCCGTGGAGATCACGCCAGACGACCACGAGGACCCCACACCCCGAAGCATCCTGGCCGGGATCGTCCGCACGGTCGGAGCCGAGAAGTCCGCTACCCAGGTCGGCAAGGACGAGGCGGAGCGGTGGGGTTCGGTCGCGCAGCTCGCCGCCGAGTACGAGACCCTGGCCGCAGCCGCACAACGCGACCGCTGGACCAGACTGCTCCACCAGTGCGGCCTCGCACCCCGGGACGCGGACCAGGTCATCACCGCGCCCGCGTTCGGAGCCCTGACCGCAGAGCTGCGCCGGGCCGAAGCAGATGGCCACGACATCGAACGTCTGATGCCCGAACTCGTCGCTCAGCGCGGTCTGGGCGACGCCGACGACTCCGCAGCCGTGCTGCACCACCGCCTCGCCACCGCGACGGCCCGGCCCGTCTATCACGACGGACTGACCATCCGACAACGCCCACCGCGCCGGATCGCCGGCCTAATCCCCGAAGCCGCCGGACCCATGGCAGACGAGTACCAGCAGGCGCTCCAGGAGCGGGTGGTCTTGATCGAGCAACGCGTCACACGCCTCGTCCAACGCGCCATCCACGAGCACGAACCCTGGCTTACCGCGCTTGGCCCCGAACCAGACGACACCGGAGCACGACACACCTGGCAGGCCACCGCACACATGATCGCCGCGTACCGCGACCGCTACGGCATCACCAGCGCTGCACCGCTCGGCAATGGCCCGGTCTTTTCTGATGCTCAGGCTGTCGATGCCGCAGGCGCGGCCGCTGCGCTGTGTGGAGTGGGGCGACCACCTGCCGTGCATGCACCCCGGCACAGCACGACGCGACACGAGCGAGGTATCGGCATGTAGAAGATGGCCACAGCGCCACCCAGGCGCGCCTAGCCACCTCGGCTCACCCGAACCCAAGCTCCTTCCGCGCGGCTGTCACGAGAGCATCGACCGCCACAGCCCGCTCGTCCGGGTTCGCGCGGTGCGCGCTCATGTCGACGAGGGCTGCGGCAGCCTCGCCGACATCGGCGGAGACCATGCGGATGCGGGCCAGAGCGTTGCGGGAGTCGATCAGGGCGGGTAGCCACGACTCGCGTGCCTCTGTTAGTTCGCGCTCTGCTCGTTCGGTGTTCTCGCCCCTCTCCATTGCGCGCAGGTGCAGATGGAAGGCGGACTCGGTGCGGTCTTCGACATCCCACCGGATACTCTCGGCAGCGATCAGGTCTGCGACAGCGAGGTAGAGCCGGTCACGCTTCGCCGTCGCGCGGTCGCGGTGCAGACCGGTGCCCCACTGGACCAGCGACGACACGGCAGCCGAAACGAGAGCCGAGGCAGAGATAAGGGCGAGCCAGTCAGTCCACTCCATGCAGAGAGGGTAGGGCGGTTCACCGACACTCGGGTGTCGTGCTTGCCCGATGGTGAGCCCTGTCGCCGACGGGCTGCCAGCTCCGCCTCAGGGGGGACTCCTCGCCACCCAGCTCGCGAACGGGACGATAACCTGCCCGTTGAGGCGCTTTGGGCGTGGCTCGCCCGCTGGGCCGGATGATTGTGTCGCGTGTCAATCATCGCTGCGGCAGTCGGATCGGCAGACCCGTCGAATCAGTGGTCGCAATCCGGACACACATGTGAGCGTTGCCCCCGAGTGGGCATCATGACACATGGAAAATATCGCCCGCCCGGAGGCTACCTGCAACGGTAGGGTGCCAACGTGGCCTACCCATACGAAGACTTGGATGACTCCCAGTTTGAGCGACTGGTGGTCCAAGTCATGCGCAAGCTCTTCGGGCCAGGGGTCGAGTCTTTCGCGGCGGGGCCCGATGGGGGGCGGGATGCACGCTTCCGAGGCACTGCGGAGAGGTTCCCGAGTGCCGCTGGAGCATGGGTGGGTACGACTGTAGGTCAAGCGAAACACACTAATGCGATTAATGCCCACGTCAGCGACTCCGATTTCGGGAGCGACGCCGACACATCGGTCATCTCACACGAAATAGTTCGCATTAAATCGCTCGCGCGAGGAAATGACCTCGATAACTACTTCCTTGTGACAAATCGCCGGGTCGGTGGAGTCGCAGGGCCGAGGATCATAAAGCGAATCTCTGATGATGCTGGAGTCCTGCACGATCGGATTCATCTAGCGGGGATTGAGTTCCTCGACGATATGGTCCACGAGTACCCCGACCTCCTCCGCCTCGCGCGGATCGATCCAATCGATGGCCCCCTTCTTGTCTCAAGCCGTGAATTTGCAGAAGTGATTCTGGGGATCGCGGATGTGCTGTCGGCACCGTCTCTACTGGGGGACTCTGCCGTAATGGGCAGGGTTTCTCTGAATGAGAAGGACCTGCTGAACGGGATGACGCCTGCGTTCTCTAGGACGCTCGTACGAAACTACATGGGCCTAGTGCCGCAGATCCAAGACTTCTTGGCCTCTCCGGCGAATTCAGATATCCGGAAGCGCTACGAAGCGGCGGTCGAGGACTTCCAGCTAAAGATCGTTGCTCATCGCCAAGAGTACCAAACCTTTGATCACGTATATAACTATCTGATCGATCTACTGTTCAAGCGTGACGGTGTTCTATCGGCCAACCGTCGGACCACCCGAGCAATGTTGTTCTATATGTATTGGCATTGTGACATCGGGGAGGTACAAGATGCTACTGCCGAATAAGCACTCACATCCGGATGGCACGGTATTGGCTGCAGCGACTGCAATGTTGGGTGCACTCGCCGAGCATCAAGCAATGACTTATGACGAGCTAAGGGATGGGGTCGGCGAGCGAGTGAGAGATCTTGAGTATCTTTTCACTCCAGCGATCAGCCTTTTGTACATCTTGGGCCTGGTCAAATATCGATCCACTGTTGACACGTTTGAGTATGTGGGGAACTGATGCGGCTTAAGCGCCTGTACACCAATCAGCCTGAGCTTTTCTCGCCCATCGTTTTCAACGACGGACTCTCTGCCATTCTTGCGGAGATCAGAATTCCCGCCAACCGAACCCTGGATACCCACAACCTCGGGAAGACGACAGTCGGAAGTCTCATCGACTATTGCTTGCTGCGCAGCAAGGCGAAGGACTTCTTCCTTTTTCGCCACGAGGCGCTATTTCAGAGATTCACTTTCTATTTGGAAGTCGAGATCTCTGGTGGCAAATTCTTGACCATATCGCGGCCGGTCGACCCGGGATCGCGCGTCGATCTGGTACTGACCGACGAGTCCGTTCCTGACGTCACTCAACTCGACGACTTGAATTGGAGCCACACAAATCTTGCTTTCTCTCGTGCAAAATTGCTTCTCGATGGGATGCTCGGTATCGAGGCACTCAAGCCCTGGGGTTTTCGGAAACTGGTTGGCTACCTGATCCGTTCGCAGCGCGATTACATGGACGTCTTCCAACTGGGAAAATTCTCCGGCAAACATCAGGACTGGAAGCCATTTGTTGCGCATGTGTTAGGGATGGATGCTCAGCCGGTAATCGACCTCTATGGTAAGCGTGAGGAATTGGCTGCGACAGAGGCGCATTTAGCGGCTCTGACTAGGGAGTGGGGCGGCGAGAGTGCTAGCGCTTCGGTGCTCGACGGCTTGATCTCAGTTATGCGACGTGACGTGGAGGCCAAGTCGGACTCGCTGGACACTTTCTCCTTCAGGGAAGAAGATTCGCGGAAGACCACGGATCTCGTAGAGCAGACCGAGCTTAGGATCTCTGCTTTGAACGAGGAATCCTACCGCTTGAGTCAACTTGCTGTTCGGCTGGACGAGTCGTTGGCGGAGAGTCAGGTCATATTCCGAACAGAGGATGCCGAACGGCTGTTCCGGGAGGCGGGTATTTCGTTCGGTGATCAAGTTGTGCGGGACTATCGGCAACTCGTCGAGTTCAACCGGGCGATTACGGAGGAACGCAGACAAGTTCTTGAGGCTCAGCGAGTCGAAGTTTCGACGCGGTTGGGTGAGATTGATAGGGAACTCATTGAGTTCAACTTGGAACGCACTCGTTCCCTGGAGTTCCTGCGTGAGGCGGATTCTCTTCAAAAGTACAAAGAATTGTCTCAGGAACTGGTCTCCCAAAGGGCTGAACTAAAATCGCTTGAAGTTCGTCGTGCAGCTGTAGAGAGACTCCTTGAGCTGCGGCGAGAAGAGCGAGCTATCAAGGAGCAGTATGGACACCTCGAGACCGAGGTGGAGGCTCTGATTGGTGCGCTAAGTTCGGACGAAGAGAGTCGATTCGGACAGCTGCGCCGCTACTTCACCGAAATTGTTCACGAGGTACTCGGTCAGAATGCTGTTCTGGCCATCAAGATGAATAGCAGGGGTGGGCTCGAATTTGCCGCCGAGTTTATAGGGGACGGCGGAACTGCAACCAGCGGGGATCAAGGCACTTCGTACAAGAAGTTGCTCTGCATAGCGTTCGATCTGGCAATGCTTCGCACGTACTTGGATGTGGAGTTTCCAAGGTTTGTGTACCATGACGGTGCATTTGAGCAACTGGAACCTCGCAAGCGAGAGAAGTTGCTCGGTGTATTTAGGGAGTATGCAGATCTTGGCATTCAACCCATAGTCTCTCTTCTGGACAGTGACTTGCCAGCGTCTTTGGGTACTAGCGCCTCAACGCTGACGAGAGAAGAAGTCGTCCTGACGCTTCACGATGAGGGAGACGACGGTCGTCTATTCCGGATGTCCGCTTGGTGAGGGCTGTCATGCCGGCTGGCGCGTCCCTTTCGGAGTGGCTCGCTCTCGCGAGAGCGCGCTGCGATTCGGCTGGCTCTCAACAGCCACGGCAGAGTGACATGTTCCGGAACGTCGTCGATCCGGCGCCACGCCACCAGGAAGACATCAGCGACCACGTCCTCAGCGACACTCGTATCGGCGTGTCGCAGCGCGTAGGCGTGTACGCGGTGGGCGTACAGCCGCCACATCGTGGCAGGCTGCGCGTCTTGCTTGTCGCAGTTGTCTCGGACCGTCAGGCCTCATACCTAGTAGTCCCCAGGGCTGCCTGATCGTTACAGGTGAGGACCAAGTCTCGCCGCCTCGTGGCGGGCCCTGCCCGGTTGGTCGGCGACCCGTGCTTGTGAGTATGTCGACTGGTATTGCGAACGAGTTTGTGCCACGGATGTGCCACGCATTAGTCCTGTGCCACGCGCATGCCGCGCATCGAACGAGCCTAGGTGGGCCCGGTTGCGTACCACTGTGTACGAGTGCCAGACTCGACGGCGAGCCCCGCGAGCCGCAGGATTTCAACGATCCCGCTGGTCGCGGACTCGCCACAAGAACAAGAACCAGACGGTCCGGTTGTAGAGCGCGGACTCGGCACCCCCAGAAGAGGTCGGGGGTTCGAATCCCCCTAGCTCCACAGACTGAAACCCCGCTTGACCAGAGCAAACGCTCCGGTCTAGCGGGGTTTCTTCGTTGCCCGGGAGACGTTTTCTTCCGAGCGCGGCCCCCGGCCGCTCTCGCGTCGTCGCTCAGGACGGGTCGTCCGAGGGCGTCCCGGACCTCGTGTGGAGAATCTCGCGAGCCTGCGCCGCCGCGCGCACGAGGCTCTCGCTGATGAAGTCCATGAAGCGGGCGATGTTCTCGAGCCGTTCGCCGGCCGGGGTGTCGCGGCCGAGGACGCTGACGCCTTCCCGCGCGGACGTGGCGAGCTGGGCGTTGGACTGCGCGGTGCCGATGATCGACTGGTACCAGACGTCGTTGTCGGCGACGTAGCGCTCGCGGCGACCTTCGCCGGGCTCACGGCGGACGAGGCCCTGGCCCTCGAGGAACGAGATCGCCTTGGACACGGATGCCGGGCTGACCTCGAGACGCTGGGCGAGCTCGGCCGCCGTGACGCTGCCCGCGTCGCTGGTGAGGAGGCAGGTCAGCACTCCGGCGCCGATGCGGGGCACGCCCGACTGCATGAAGAGGGTGGTGAAGGACTCCTCGAACTCGCGCACGGCCTCGGCGTCGCGTCCGTGGGCCTGGGGGAGTGTCTCCTGCCCGCGGGGCGTCGTCTGTTTGCGCCGGTGGGTGCGGCGCTCGGCGGCCCGGTGGGCCAGGTCGGCGCGGTAGTCGACGGGGCCGCCGTTGCGCAGCACCTCGCGCGTGACCGTCGAGGTAGGCCGGTCAAGGCGTCGCGCGATCTCCGCGTAAGCGAGGTCGTCGGCCAGACCCAGCGCGATCTGCTGGCGTTCCTGCTTGGTGAGCCTGCCACCCGGCATAGCGATCTCCTTGGTGCTCGTGCGGTCCTTCAGAATAGCGTTCACTCTCCAACAGTGCAACGTTCTGCGAAACCTTGGTTGCGTTAACTTCTTATGCAGCGCAACGATTTATACGCTTCGAACTGCAGAAACATCGAGTCAACGCAACGTGAGTGTTGCCTGGTGTGCGAACGCAACGTAGCGTTTCCGACATCAGAAAGTACGAGCATCGCTGAGCACAGGAGCTGAACACCATGCAGACCTTCGACACCCCGAACCCGATCACCGCCGTCCTGGACGTCCCCGCCGCACGGGTCCAGCTCATCGCCGCCGACCGCTCCGACACGGTCGTCGAGGTCCTTCCCGCGGACGCCGCCAAGGGCCGCGACGTGAAGGCCGCGGAGCGGACGACCGTCGAGTACGCCGACGGCGTCCTGCGGATCGTGACGCCGGTGAAGCACGAGATGCTCGGCGCCTCCGGAGCCATCGAGGTGACCGTCCAGCTTCCCGCCGGCTCCGGCGTCGAGGGCAAGACGGCCACCGCCGAGCTGCGCGGCGTCGGCCGGTTCGGCGAGGTCACCCACGAGGCCTACGGCGCGATCAAGATCGACGAGGCGGCGAGCGTCAGGCTCACCGCCCAGGCCGGTGACGTCTCGGTCGGCCGCCTGAACGGTCCCGGAGAGATCAGCACCATGCAGGGCGACATCACCATCACCGAGGCCGTCCGCGGCAAGGTCGTGCTGACCACCCAGGCCGGCAACGTGACAGTGGGCGCCGCCGCCGGCGTCTCCGCCTCCCTGGACGCCGGCACCTCAATGGGCCGGATCCAGAACGCGCTCACGAACACCGGCGCCGCTGACCTGGAGATCCAGGCGACCACCACCCAGGGTGACATCGCTGCCCGCAGCCTCTGAACGTGACCAGCGAGAACGTGACGAGAGGGAATCAGATGAGTGCCGAGGCAACGACCGGAGCAGGGCGCGAACCTGCGATCCGGGTGCGGGGTATGGAGAAGTCCTACAAGGACCTGCACGTCCTGAAGGGCGTGGACTTCGAGGTGGCGCGGGGGAGCATCTTCGCGCTGCTGGGTTCCAACGGAGCGGGCAAGACCACGATGGTGCGGATCCTGTCGACGCTGCTGCGGCCCGACGCCGGCACGGCGACCGTCCTCAGGTTCGACGTCACGACGGAGGCACAGCGCGTCCGGGAGTCGATCAGCCTGACCGGACAGTTCGCGGCGGTCGACGAGGTCCTGACCGGCCGGGAGAACCTGGTCCTGGTCGCCAAGCTGCGGCACCTCAAGGACCCCGGCAAGATCGCCGACGACCTCCTGGCCCGGTTCGACCTGGTCGACGCGGGATCGCGGAAGGCGGGCACCTACTCGGGTGGCATGCGGCGCCGGCTGGACATCTCGATGAGCCTGATCGGGAACCCGCCGATCATCTTCCTCGACGAGCCCACCACCGGGCTCGACCCCGAGGCCCGCATCGAGGTCTGGCAGATCGTCGCGGAGCTCGCCAAGCAGGGCACCACCGTCCTGCTCACCACCCAGTACCTCGACGAGGCCGAGCAGCTCGCCGACCGGATAGCGATCCTCCACCAGGGCCGCATCATCGCCAACGGCACCCTCGCCGAGCTCAAGGCGCTGCTCCCCCCGGCGAAGGTCGAGTACGTCGAGAAGCAGCCGTCCCTGGAGGACATCTTCCTCACGCTCGTGGGCACCAACGGCAAGGGCAGCAAGGAAACCAGCGACGAGTCGAGCAAGGAGCTGTCATGACCAAGCACTTCTTCGGCGACACCGCCGTCCTGACCGGCCGGTCCCTGAGCCACATCCTGCGCAGCCCGGACACGATCATCACGACGGCGGTCACCCCGATCGCCATGATGCTGCTGTTCGTCTTCGTCTTCGGGGGTGCGATCCAGACCGGTACCGACAACTACGTCAACTACCTGCTGCCCGGCATCCTGCTCATCACCATCGCCTCGGGCATCGCCTACACGGCCTACCGGCTGTTCCTGGACCTCCAGGGCGGCATCTTCGAGCGGTTCCAGTCCATGCCGATCGCCCGGTCGGCGGTCCTGTGGGCACACGTGCTGACCTCGCTGGTCGCCAACATCGTCTCGGTGGTGGTCGTCGTCCTGGTCGGCCTCCTGCTGGGCTTCCGCTCCGGAGCGGGTGTGCCGGCCTGGCTGGCGGTCGCGGGCATCCTGGTCCTGTTCACGCTGGCCCTGACCTGGCTCGCGGTCATCGCCGGACTGTCCGCCAAGACCGTGGACGGCGCGAGCGCCTTCTCCTACCCGCTGATCTTCCTGCCCTTCATCAGCTCGGCCTTCGTCCCGACGGAGACCATGCCCGGGCCGGTGCGCTGGTTCGCCGAGAACCAGCCCGTCACCTCCATCGTGAACACGATTCGCGACCTGCTCGCCCAGCAGCCGGTCGGCACGGACATCTGGGTGGCCCTCGGCTGGTGCGTCGGCATCCTCGCCGTCGCGTACTTCTTCGCGATGTCGGCCTACCGCCGCAAGATCAGCTAGGACGAACCGGACAAGCCCCTCTGTCTCCCCGTGAGACAGAGGGGCATCGTCGACATCGCACCCGGCTCTTCAGCCGCGGTCGTCACCTTCGTGACCTCGGAGCCCTCGCCCTTGCCGATCCTTCTGGTCGCGGCAGGCATGCTGCTGATCGAATCCCATCGCGCCCGACGCCGCGAGCCCGTCCCCCCTGCGGGGATGATCAACGTGCGCCGCCCGCAGGAAGGTAGCTGGAGTCGGTCGACGCGGAGACGACGGTATTGACGTCGGTGGGGTCCTCGTCAGGAACTGGCCGAAGTTGCACGTACCTGGGTGGAGACGCTGTCGTCGTCGGTCAGGGACGGATCCGGGACCGTGAGCGCCCACTCGCCCATCGCGGCGACCACCGGTCGGAGCCGCTGGCCGAGCTCGGTCAGCTCGTACTCGACCCTGGGCGGGATCTCCGCGTAGGCGCGTCGGGTGACGATGCCGTGGCTCTCGAACTGGCGCAGCCTGCTGGTCAGCGTGTGCGGGCTGATCCCGGGCAGCGCGTTGCGCAGCTCGGTGAACCTGCGCGGGCCCTCGAACAGCTCCTTCACGATCAGGCTCGCCCACGGGCCCTCGAGGAGGTAGAAGAAGCGGGCGACCCCGCATTCGGGGAGCTTGCGGCGGGATTCCATGGTGCAGTGCACCTCCATTAGTGCAATTGATGTAACTGGTGCAGCGAGTGTACCAATGGGTCATGCGATACACCGTGCACGGCGCCACCGGCGCCCAAGGCTCTCCCGTCGTCTCCGCCCTGACCGCCGCCGGCGCGGAGGTCTCAGCGCTCACCCGCGACCACCAGACCAGCATCCCGGGGGTCGAGACCGTCGTCGCCGACCTCGCCTCGAGTGATTCGCTCGCCAGGGCGTACGGCGACGCCGATGGCGTGTTCGTCCACCTGCCGGCGGCGCCTGACGAGGTGCTTCGCCCCATGGCGCGGAACATCGCAGCAGCGCTGCGCACCGCGAACCCGGCCCGTGTGGTGATCTCCACCAGCGGCAGGTTGGTGTCCTCGCCGCAGGGGCAGGACGCCGTCCTCAGTTCCCTGATCGCCGGTGTCGCGGAGGCCGGGATCTCGCACGCGGTGATCGAGCCCCGGCTGTTCTTCGAGAACCTGCTGATGCCCCCGCTGGTCGAGGCCGTCCGCGGTGACGGGGTGCTGCGCTATCCGATCCGTGAGGACATCTCGATCTCCTGGGCCTCGCACCTGGACATCGCCGATGCGGCAGTCGAGCTGCTGGTGAACAAGACCAGGACCACGGGGATCGTCGGTCTGGGCCAGCTGTCCGGGATCACCGGCAAGGACCTCGCCGCTGCCTACTCCACCTACCTCGGCCGGGAGGTCGTGTTCGAGGCCGTCGTCCCGGCCGAGTTCGGCAAGAACATCGCCTCGGCGGTCGGCGAAGCTGCTGCGGCAGGCGTCGTAGCGCTCTATCAGGGCCTGTGGGAAGCGCCTGCCCACGTGATCGACGATGCCACCAGCGCCCAGCAGAAGCTCGGCCTGACCCCGCGCACCACCGAACAGTGGCTAACGGATATGTCCTTCTGACCCCCGACCGGGGCACCACACGTACCGCACGTCCGGCTCGTGCTCCTCGTTGTCGTGACCGTCGGTGTACTCGGCAGCCACGAAGTCGTGCCGCTCGTAGAAGCGCCGCGCCGACTCGTTGACCTGGAACGTCCACAGCGCCAACCCGGCCGGACGAAGCTGTTTTGCCAGGTGAACGAGTCGGCCGCCGATGCCCTGACCCTGCCAGGCAGGGTCGAGATAGAGCTGGTCCAAGGTTTCGCCGTCCACCACCATCATCCCGACCACCGAGCCCTCGAATGTCGCGACCCACGTCTCCTGGTCGGGCACGACCACCTCGCGGAACCAGGATCGGACCTGGTCGTCGGTGTGAGCCCGGCGCACGCTCGGGAGCGCCGCCGTGAAGGAGCGCAGGTATACCTCGGCTACCGCGGCGGCATCGGAGTCGACCGCACGGCGGACGGCGACGTCGTTGGTCTGCATAGCGGCGCATGCTCGCAGACGCGCGATACGGGCCGCACGGGAATTCCCCGCCGCGCCGGGTAGAGCTCAGTTGCCTCGGGCCATAGCGAGAGTGCCCTTGAGGTCGAGTCCTGCCTTGGTCCCGCCGTCGCACAGGATGTCGACGCCGGTGAGGTAGCCCGGTCGGTCGCTGGCGCAGAAGGCGAGGACCTCGGCGATCTCCTCGGGCTTCCCGTAGCGGTGCAGGGCGGCGTACTCGACGAGCTTGTGCGATCCGCTCTTCTCCTCCAGCCGGCCCATCGTGGTGTCGAAGCTGCCGGGGGAGACGGACAGGATGCGTGCGCCCTTGGCGCCGAACCGTGCGGCCATCTCCTGGGAGTACCACATGACGAAGTTCTTGCTCAGGGCGTAGGCCAGCCCGGAGCGCAAGTTGCCCGGCAGCAGGTTCGCGCGGGCGGTGAGCCGGGACACGAAGCGGGCGGGGTCGGTGAACGCCAGCCGGTAGGCGCGGTGGGATATCAGGGCCCGGGGTGCCATATGAGCGGCGGACGAGGCCACGTTGACCACGGCGAAACCCTCGCCCGCGAGGGCGAGAGCGGCCTCGGTGACATGGATGGTCCCCAGGGCGTTGACGGTGATCATCTTCCCGGCGTCACCCATCTGCGGGCTGACGCCGGCGCTGTGCACGACCGCGCGCAGAGTGCCGTCGGAGTTGGCGTCCCGGAACAGGTCCTCGACCGACTCCCGGCTGGTGATGTCGCAGCGGGCGGAGACGGCTTCGACGCCGTCCTCGCTCAGCTGGGCCACCGCGTCGTCGAGGCGTTCCTGGTTCACGTCGGCGATGACGACGCGATGGTCACGGCCGAGGATCCTCGCTGTCGCGAGACCCATGCCGCCGGCGCCGCCGGTGACTATCGCTGTGTGGTTCATGGTTCTTCTTTCCCCCGGGTGCGACGGCGCTCCGCTCGGTGCGGCGGGCCGTACGCGCATCATCCCGCGGCGGCACCATCTCGGCACAGTCGCGCGGGGACCGAGGTGCCCTGGTCCCAGGCGCAGCCAGGGGACCTGCTCTGGTCGCCCGGCCACATCGCGATCTACGCCGGTGACGGGCAGGGCGGGCCGCAGCCGTGGTTTCATCCCCATCGGCGGTGGGATAGCCTCCGTGCCGTGCGCGTGATCTCGCTTCTTCGTTCGGCGGTCGCCGGGCCTCGCCGACGCCCGGTGGGCGCGCTGGCGATCCTGACGGTGATCGTCGGCGTGGTCACCATGCACTCGATGAGCGGGTCACCGGTCACGCACTCGCACGCCGTGCCGCACGAGGCCCCCGTGGTCGTCGCGGAGCAGGTCACCGCCGCCGCCGCAGTCGTCGTCCGCCCTGTGGCGGAGACGCTGGGCGGACACGGCGAACAGGGCACCGGCGACTGCGGGGGATGTTGCGGCGACGGCCTCGCGACGGCGATGTGCCTCATGATCCTTGTCGCGCTCCTCGCCCTGGTCGTGCCCGTACGCCGGCTGCTGTGGCGGGCCCCGCTCGAGCTGGCGATGTCCCTGACACCGGCGCTCGTCGGTGTCCGCGCCCGCACCGCTCCTTCCTTGCACGAACTCTGTATCTCTCGGACGTAGACCCGGGTCCGGCGCCTGCTCCGCGCCGATCCGACAGCCCCGCCGTGCCCAGCGCGGCCGGGTCAGTGACTGCTACCCAGAGACGAGTTAGAGGAAGACCCCATGAAGCGAACCGTTATGTCTGTCATCGCCCTGGCCGGAGCGCTTGCCCTCGCGGGCTGCTCAGGGGAGGAGCCCGCGCAGGACACCACGACCGTGGCCGGCGAGCACGCAGAGCACAACGACGCGGACGCCATGTTCGCGCAGATGATGATCCCGCACCACGAGCAGGCGATCGAGATGGCCGACGCCGTCCTGGCCAAGCCCGACGCCGACCCCCGGATCACGGCGCTCGCCGACCAGGTCAAGGCCGCCCAGGCGCCCGAGATCGAGGAGCTCGGCCAGTGGCTCGACGCCTGGGGCGCCGAGCGCACCGCTGAGCACTCGGGCCACGCAGGGATGAGCGGCATGATGTCCGAGGAGGACATGCAGGCGCTCGCCGACGCCGCGGGCCCCGAGGCGGACCGGCTGTTCCTGGAGCAGATGATCGCGCACCACAAGGGCGCGGTAGAGATGGCGCAGACCGAGATCGAGTCCGGCCAGGACACGGGCGCGCTGGAGATGGCGCAGACGATAGTCGACACCCAGCAGGCCGAGATCGCGACGATGGAGGATCTCCTCGCCTCGATGTGACCCTCCGGTGGTGCGCCGGCACGCGCCGGCGCACCACCCCTGCTGCGAAGGAGTCCGCACATGCGCCGAACCTCTGTTGGTGGGCGCTCCGGCGCGGTCGTGATCCGGGCGGCCGTCGCGGTGCTCGCGGCGCTCCTGCTCGCGCTGTGGTGCGCGCCGTCCGCCACCGCACACACCCGGCTCGAATCCTCCGCACCCGCCGCCGGGTCGACGTCGGACGGTCCCGTCACCGAGGTCACGCTGCGGTTCACGCTGCCGGTGAGCCTGCTCGGCGAGGGGATCCTGATCGAGGGACCGGACGGCGCCGTCGTGGCCGACGTCGCTGCGGCAGAGGACGGCCTCGCCCTGGTGGCGACGCCGTCCGACGGGCTGCCCGCAGGCGACTACACGGTCACCTGGACGGCCGCTGCCCAGGACGGCCACCCGCTGGAGGGCACCTTCGGCTTCGTCGTCGCCGGCGCGGACCCGAGCGAGCCGGCCGGAGGTACAGGAGCGCCGTCGGCGGGCGCGAGCCCCGGTACGGATCACGACATGAGTGGCATGGACCACGACATGGGCCACGAACCGTCGGCGATGGACAGTCCGGCGACCGATGTCGCGGCGGCGGTCGCCCGGCTCGGCAGCGCCGTCACGCTCTGGAGCGGGCTGGTCGCCGCCGGTGCCCTGGCGTTCACGGCCTTCGTGCTCCGCGGACGCGACGAGGCGGACGCGCCGGTGGTGCTGCGGCTCGCCCGCTGGGCGGGCGTGCTGATCCTCGGCGGGCTCGCCGTCCGGGTCCTGGCCGGATCGGTGTTCGTCGCCCATGGTGACCTCGCCGCGGCCGTCTCACCCTCGGCGATCGCGGACTCGCTCACCGGCACCACGCTCCGGGAGGTCGGCCTTCAGGCCGCTGGTGCTGTCGCACTGGCCGCGGGCGCCCGGCGAACCTTGCGGGGTTCGTGGCTCGCCGTGCTCGGTGCGGTGCTGGTGGGCGCCGGGCACGTCCTCGGCGGCCACAGCAACACGGTCGAGCCACGGTGGCTCGTCGTGACCGCCGACGTCGCACACCTCGCGGCCGCGGCCACGTGGGTGGGCGGCGTCGTCTCGATGGGTCTGTTGCTGCGCGCCCGGCACCGGGACGGGCACGACCTCGACGCCGCGCTGATGGCCGCTCGCTTCTCCGTCGTGGCGGCCCTCTCCGTCACGGTGGTCGGCGTGGCCGGGGTGGTGCTCGCGGTCGGCATCATCGATCGCCCGGAGCAGCTCTGGCAGAGCGCCTGGGGACTCCTGCTGCTGGCCAAGGTCGGCGTCGTCCTGGTGGTCGCCGTGATCGGCACGTACAACCACTTCAGCGTCGTGCCGAGGCTCACGGCCCGACGCCGCGGGGTGGTGCGCCATGCCGGACTCTCCCACCGGGCCGGCAGCACGCTGCGGCGCAGTGCGGGACGCGAGACCACCCTGATGGTCGTGATCGTGCTGCTCACGGCCTGGCTGGTCGCCGCGTCGGTCCAGCCTTGATCCGCAGCCACCTTGTTTCGCAGGGCACGGTGCGGTGACAAAACAGGCAATGCGACTGGAAAGTCGTGATGCAAGAGTGAGGGTGGGGGCAGGGGAGGTGCGGACCGATGGACCCACCGGAACTCTTGAGCATGCTCGTGCGGAACCTCGCCGAGACCGACGACGACCGTCCGTTGCTGACGCGGCTGTGCGAGGCGTGCGTCGATACCTTTGACGCGCAGGGCGGCGCGCTGACTGTCTCGGCAGGCCCGGGAGAACAGGCCGCCGTCAGCACGCCAGGCGCGTTCGAGGACCTCGAGCCGCTCCAGGAGGTGCTGGGGGAGGGGCCGGTGCCTCAGGCGATGGCCGAGGACCGGCTGGTGGATGTGCGCATCGGCACGTTGGTGGACGAGTACCCCGTCTTCTCCCGGCTGACCGAGTCGGTAGCTGGTGACCCGACGCTGTACGCGATCCCGATGCGCGGGGACGGTCGGGTCATCGGGGCGATCAGCCTGTACGTGACCGCTCATCCACAGGACCTCAGCCGGGAGGGTCTGCAGCTCGTGGCCGACGCCGTCGGGGCGGTGCTGCTGGGGAATGCCGACCTGCTCGACTGGTCCGAGCGAAGCCCTTTTCACCTGGCCATCGGGATGGTCGTCGCCCAGCTGGGGGTCAGCCCCGGCGATGCGTCCGCGATGATCCGGGCGCGTGCCTTCGCGCGGTCGACGAGCCTGCTGTCCGCAGCCCAGGACGTGCTCGAACGCCGCGTGACGTTCTCGTACGAGGAGTAGGCCGTGGCACGATCACCGGGTGTATGACACGACGCAGGACCGCGCGATTCCCCGGCTGGTGATGATCAGCGGACCGATCGCCTCGGGTAAGAGCACGCTGGCCGGAGAGCTGGCTCGGCTGTTGCGCCTGGAGGGCTTCTCGGTCGCGCTCACCGACCTCGACACCGTCGCGGAGATGGCGCTGCCGACGCTGCCGAGCTGGGACTGGGCTCATGGGATCCACGCGCAGCTGGTCGGCGCCTGGCTGAGGACCGGCGTCGGCGTAGTGGTAGACGAGGGCACCTCGAGCCCGACGGAGGTGCAGCAGGTGCTCGACCAGGTGCCCGAGGGCACCGACGTCTTCCAGGTCGTGCTGACCGCCGACCTCGACGCCTCGCTCGCCCGGGCGAGGGCCGACTCCGGACGCGGGATCAGTCAGGATCCGGTCTTCCTCCGCGGTGATCACGAGGCCTACGCGGGGCACCTGCAGCACCTGCCGAGCGACCTTCGGCTGCACGTCGAAGGTCAGGAGCCCGCGGCGCTGGCACGCGAAGTCCTCGCTCGTCTCCTACCTTGAGGAGCGCGGGTCGCCCGACCGACTGATTGGTGGACACGTGACGATCGACAAGCGGCGGCCGTTCGCCAAGGGTGCGTCGCGAGGTCGACGCCGGGGGCAGGCGGCGGTGCCGTTGTACGAGTTCGACCCTCCGGTCGGCACGCCGTACGGCCTCGAGGTGAACACGATCGAGGACTTCTTCGCGAAGCACGATCCCTGGCCGTGGGACACGTCCCGTCCGGGCCGCGCCACGTTCCACTACCTGATCCTGGTCACCGAGGGTGAGCTCCTCCACGACGTCGACCACGTCACGCAGACCGTGGGGCCCGGCCAGTGGCTGTGGGTCCGCCACGGACATGCGCAGTGCTGGCACCCGCCGAGCGCCGCCCGCGGTCCGTTCATCCTGTTCGAGCCGGAGGTGCTCTCGCCGGAGATCGCCCATCTGCTGGCCCCGGTCACCGTGCACGAGGCTCCTGCGGTACTGACTCCGCATCCGGACGACGAGGCCTGGTTGCGGCAGACGGCGTTCCAGCTCCTGGACGAGCACCGTGCGCTGGGGCGCCGTCAGCTCGATGTGCACCATGCACTACGGCGCAGCCTGCTCGAAGCCCTGCTGCTCCGCCTCGCGAGCTCTTCCGGCGTCGGTCCTGTCGCGGCGCCGGCGGTGAGAGGCAGCACGTACACACGGTTCGTGGACGTCCTCGAGCTGCGCTTCCGGGAGCTGCACCATGTGGCCGAGTACGCGCGGCTGCTGGGCTGCTCGATCCGTACCCTCAGCCGCGCCACCCGGGATGCCACCGGGAAGGGAGCGCGTGAGGTCATCGACGAGCGACGACTCCTCGAAGCCCGGCGCCTGCTGGGAGTCGCCGGCTGGGACGCCCGGGACGTGGCGACCCATCTCGGGTTCACCGACCCCGGGAACTTCGGACGGTTCTTCCGCGCTCGGACCGGCCTGACGCCGGCCGCTTTCGCGGCCGGCGAGGCCGGCTCCGCCAGGTGAGATCCGGCAGGTGAGAGGTCAGGAAGCAGTTGCTTCTGTCGCGGTCTCGGAGAACGCCCAGTTGGAGTGGATGATGCGCCACTCGCCGTCGATCAGCCGGTACACCTCGGTGGAGTTCCAGGCACGCAGCTGCTGCTCCTCGCCGTTCTCGTCGAGCACGTAGGTGTTCAGGTTGTACGCCAGGACGGCGAGGTCGCCGCTGTCGCCGACGTGCACGACCGGGTTGAGGTACTCGCTACGCACGATGTGCGGGTTGGAGTAGATCGCGTCGATGTGCGCGATGGTCGCGTCACGGCCGACTACCAGGTCCTTGAGGATCGGATCGAAGTAGGTGAGCTCGTCGGCGTAGTTGTCCAGGTAGCCGCGGTTGTCGCCGGCGCTCCAGCGCTCGTTGAAGGACTTCTCCAGCTCGAGGATGGTCCGGCTGATCTCTTCCTTGTTGACGCCCATGGCGTCCTCCCTTCGTTCAGGGTGCCGAGGCACAACTCGATCCTCGACGGAGATCCTGCCGATCACCCGCACCGGTGCGGACACCTGCTTGTCACTCCGGGACAGGCCTCCGGTCACTCCTTGGGCGCGAAGACGGCCTTCGCGACGGTCATCGCGGACATCGCCCTCGGCCAGCCGGTGTAGAACGCGAGGTGCGTGATGGTCTCGACGAGCTCCTGCTCGGTCACGCCGTTGTCGCGGGCGAACGCGAGGTGGAAGTTCAGCTGGTGGAGCTGACCGCCGAACCAGGGCTGTCGTTCCTCATCTACACCGCCGACCCCGGCTCACCCACCGAGGAGCGGCTGCGGCTGCTGGCGAGCCTGGCCGCGACGTACGCCACCATCACGACTACCGTGACTGCCACCCGACCGACGGAGACCGGATCCCCGAGGTCAGGGCCGGCCCCCTGACGGACAGGGCGCTGCACACAGGGTTCACCCGTAGTTCGTGACCACCGAACGTGGGCCCGTGGGTTGACGACCGGCAGGAATCGGATCGCTTGGATGGGAAGCATGAGCACAACCACTGCACTCGCAGCGGCTCCGCGGGCAGAGACGCGGCAGCGCTGGCACTTCATCGACTCGCTGCGCGGGTTCGCGGTCCTCGGGATCCTGCTGGTCAACGCGATCGACATCATCAGCCCCGGGATGGACCGCATCCTGGCGGGCGGTGCGATCGTCCCGGACCCGGTCATGGACGCGCTGTACCTCACCGTCCAGACCCGCTTCGTGCCGATCTTCTGCTTCCTGTTCGGCATGAGCCTGTGGATAGTGCTCGACGGCGCACGCGCCCGGACCCCACGCCCGGGCCTCGTGCTGGTCCGTCGGCTGCTCGGGCTCGCGGCGATCGGCGGGCTCCTCATGCTCGCGTACCGCGGCAACGTGCTCGTGGACTACGCAGTCTTCGGCCTGCTGATGCTGCCGGTCGTCCGCTTCGCACCGCGCTGGGTGACCCTCGGGGCAGGCGTCGCGCTCACAGGCCTGGCATACGCCTGGCTAGGCGGAGGCCTTTTCGCGACCCCCGGTCTCATCCTGCTCGGCGCGGGTGCTGCGGCCTACGGTCTGCCCCGCGTCCTGGAGACCTCGCGCAAGACCGTCGCCATCGCGTTCACTGTTGCCGCCGTGCTGACCGTGCCGGCCCTGATCTGGCAGGTGACTACCGCTCCCGGCGACCCGCGGTTCTCGAACGCGGGCGGTATCGCGGGCCTGGTCATGGCCGCGCTGTACGTCACGGGCCTGGCGCTGCTGTGGCACACGCCCGCGCGACGGGTGATCGCCGCGGTGTTCGAGCCGCTGGGCCGGATGGCGCTGACCAACTATGTCGGGGCGGCGATCGTGATGGCTCTGGTCGCGCAGCTGTGGGACTTCGGGCAGATGACCAGCGTGACGCCCGTCGTCGTGATCTCCCTGGTGGTGATCGCCGTGCAGTCCGTGCTGAGCCGTCTCTGGCTCAAGCACTTCGTCTACGGTCCGGTCGAGTGGCTCTGGCGCAGCGTCACCTGGCTGCGACCCGCCGCATTCCGCCGCTCCTGATCACTTCGTGTCGCGGACGGCGTCGATCACGTCGTCGAGGAGCCTCACCAGCCGGGCCGCTTCGTCGGGTCCCAGCCGTTCGGTGATCCGGTCCTCGATGGTGGCGATCGCGCCGTCCGCGGTCTTCAGCGCCTGCCGGCCGGCGTCGGTGAGGTGCAGCTCCTGGATGTGCCGGTGGCGGGGATGCGCGCGGCGCTCCAGCTGCCCCTTGTCGTCCAGCCGCGCGACGAGGGACGCGACCGCCTGGGGCGTGACGTCGAGCCGGCGGGCCAGCTCGGCGCCGGTGAGGCCGGGTTCGGTGTGGACCAGCATGAGCAGGGAGTAGTGCGCTGCTGCCATGCCCAGCGGGCGCAGCTGCTGGTTCTTGAGGGTGCGGGCCGCGAGCTCGGCCCGGCGCAGGGCCCAGAGCACCCTGCCCGGCGCGTCGCCGCCCACTGGCTCGTCGTCGTCCCGTGTCATGGCGTCATGTTACAAGCATCTCAGTGGTATCAAACACTTGATAGATGTAACGCGTTTGAGTACAGTTGAGCCATGACGGACCGCACGGACATCACCCGAACCGCAAGGAGCAAGACCATGTCAGACCGACCTGTCGCCCTGATCACCGGCGCGAGCAGTGGAATCGGAGCAGCCCTGGCGGCGACGCTGGCCGCCGACGGATACGACCTGGTCCTGGTCGCCCGCCGGCGCGAACGGCTGGAGATGCTCGAGAAGGAGCTGGCGGACGCCGGTGCGGCGAGCGAGGTCATCGCGGTCGACCTCTCCGAGCGCGCGGGGATCCAGCTGGTGGCCGACCGTGCCGCCGCCGGTGACATCGACGTGCTCGTCTCCAACGCGGGGGTCAGCGCGTACGGGCCGTTCGAGGAGATCGCCCCGGAGGACCTGGACCGCGCCTGGACCCTGAACGCCGACGCGGCGCCGTTCCTTGCGCGAGCGGCGCTGCCCGGCATGCTCGAACGCGGGCGCGGCGGGATCATCACCGTGTCCTCGGCCCTCGCCTTCAGCGCAGGGGCTCCGCCTCGGGCGGGCGGCGGCCGTGCCATGCCGAAGCGGGCTCTCTACGTGAGCGCGAAGGCCGGGCTCGTCGCGTTCGCTCGTGTCCTCGCCACCGAGCTCGACGGCACGGGGGTGCACTCCATGGTGCTGTGCCCTGGGCTGGTCTCCTCCGAATGGAACGACGGCGCCTCGCGCGTACCCGTCGCGATGTCCCCCGAGGACGTCGCCACGGCCGCGTGGGCGGGCTTCACCAGCGGCGAGGTCGTCTGCCTGCCCGGGCTCGAGGACCTCGGTCCGCTCGATCGGCTGGCGAAGGCGGAGCTGGAGATGGCCTCGGGAAACATTACGCCCCAGCTGGCGACCCGGTACCAGGGCTGACCGGCTGGTTGATCATCTCGCCGCCGGCCGCTGGCAGTACCGCGGCCGGCGGCGGTACTCACGACCGGGGCAGCGCCGAGCGGCCCGCGTAGCGTGCCGCGTCGCCCAGCTCCTCCTCGATGCGGATCAGCTGGTTGTACTTCGCCGTGCGGTCGGAGCGCGAGAGCGAGCCGGTCTTGATCTGGCCGCAGCCGGTCGCCACCGCCAGGTCGGCGATGGTGGTGTCCTCGGTCTCGCCCGACCGGTGCGACATGACCACCGTCCAGCCCGCCTGGTGGGCGGTGGCCACGGTGGCCAGCGCCTCGGTGAGCGTCCCTATCTGGTTGACCTTGACCAGCACCGAGTTGCCGACGCCGGTGCGGATGCCCTCGCTCAGCAGCGCCTCGTTGGTGCAGAAGACGTCGTCGCCCGTGAGCTGGCAGCGGTCGCCGACGCGGGCGGTCAGCTCGCGCCAGCCGTCCAGGTCGTCCTCCGCCATCGGGTCCTCGATGGAGACGACCGGGTAGGCGTCGATGAGCTTGGCCAGGTAGTCGGCCTGCTCGGAGGGGGTGCGGCGCACGCCCTCGCCCGCGTAGTCGTAGACGCCGTCGTGGAAGAACTCCGACGACGCCGGGTCCATGACCAGACCGATGTCCGTGCCGGGGCGGTAGCCCGTGCGCTCGATGGCGGCCAGCACGAAGTCCAGCGCCTCCTCGGCGGTCCGCAGCGCGGGCGCGAACCCGCCCTCGTCGCCGACGCCCGTGGAGTGACCGGCCGCGAGCAGGTCGCTGCGCAGGGTGTGGAAGACCTCGCTGCCCATGCGGACGGCCTCGGCGAAGGTGTCCGCGCCCAGGGGCGCGATCATGAACTCCTGGAAGTCCAGCGGGTTGTCGGCGTGCGCGCCGCCGTTGACGATGTTCATCATCGGCAGCGGCAGGAGGTGCGCTTCGGGGCCGCCGAGGTAGCGGTACAGGGGCTCACGGTGGGCCGCGGCGGCGGCCTTGGCTGCGGCGAGCGAGACGCCGAGGACCGCGTTGGCGCCCAGCCGGGACTTCGTTGCGGTGCCGTCCAGGGCGACCAGCGCCGCGTCGAGACCCGCCTGGTCCGTCGCGTCCCTGCCGAGCACCGCTGCCGCGATCTCCCCGTTGACGTGGGCCACTGCCCGGTCGACGCCCTTGCCGTGCCAGCGTGCGGGGTCGCCGTCGCGCAGCTCCACGGCCTCCCGGGCGCCGGTGGAGGCACCCGACGGGACTGCCGCGCGCCCCAGTGATCCGTCCGCCAGGACGACGTCGACCTCTACCGTCGGGTTGCCCCGGCTGTCGATGATCCGGCGGGCGATGACGCTCTTGATGGCGGTGTTGCTGCTTCCGACTGCTCGTACGGACATGGGAGTCCTTCCCGTCGTCGTATGCCGCGCCCCGGCTGCGACAACGCTGGCGCTGAGCCCGACAACGCCGAACCATACAGCAAGACTGTACAGATTAGGTGTGCAGATATGCTGTACAGAGTGGCTGCACAGTTCTCCTGGCCGCCCGGCACGACGGCGGTAGAGTGTCCTGTGCCTACCTCGGAAGCCGCCGCCATCGCCGCAGAGCTGCGCACCGCGATGGGCAAGCTCACGCGGCGCGTGAAGCACGAGGACCGCATCCCGCTGGGTCAGGTGGCGGTGCTCGGTGCACTGGACCGTGACGGCGCGATGACGACCAGCGACCTTGCCGCCGACCAGCGCGTACGCCCTCAGTCGATGGCCCGGGTGGTGGGCCTGCTCATGGACGAGAACCTGATCACGCGCCGGGCGCACCCCACCGACGGCCGCAAGGCGCTGGTCGAGCTGTCGGACGCCGGTCGTGCCGCGCTCGAGGCGGAGCGCGGACGCAGGGCGGGGTGGCTCGCACAGGCCATCGAGGCCGAGCTCACCGACGAGGAGCGGGCGCTGCTGGCCCGGAGTGCCGCACTGCTGGAGCGGCTCGCCTCCCGCTAGTCCGCGCCACCCCTACACACTGCACGCGACACGCCGGTGATGGCGGGGAGTGTGTTGGGGTCGACGTCGCCGGCCTCGCCCTGCGGAGGCCTTGACGCATATGGGGACATTCGCCTACGTTTCGGGTGCAGTTGAAACGTATCAATCTGTATCCAGGCCCCTGCAGCGTTGCATGGAAGGCATTCTGATGACGGCTCCCGCAAAGGCGCGGCCCCCCTCGGTCACGTGGCGGCGGCTGACCGCGCTCTTCACCGGTCTGGCGATAACTCTAGGAGGCACGGTGGTTCCTGGTGCGGCCGAACCGGCACAGGCGGAGGCGGGGACCCGGATCGCCGTCGCGGGTCTGACGACGAACGGGCGCGCCAACCCCCTGGGCATCGGCGGACAGGACCCCGTCCTCGGCTGGGCCTCCTCCTCGTCCCGGCGGGGCGTGACGCAGTCGGCCTACGAGATCCAGGTCGGCTCCTCCGCCGGTGCGTCCGACGTCTGGCGCACGGGAAAGGTGCGGTCGTCGCGTCAGGTCGACGTCGCGTACGGCGGTCCCGAGCTGACGGACGGCACGCGGTACCACTGGCGGGTGCGCGTCTGGGACGGCAGCGGCGCGGTCAGCCGCTGGAGCGCGCCGGCGTGGTTCGAGACCGGTCTGCTGACGGCTGACGCCTGGGGCGACGCCCAGTGGGTGGGCAAGCCCGCGCCGTCGTACGAGCACTGGACCGACTACACGGCGGCCACGCGGTTCAGGCTGAACAGCGATGCCTTCGGCGTCTTCCTCCGGGCGCAGAGCCCCAACAACACCTACATGTGGCAGATCAACGTCAGCACCGGTGTGCCCATGCTGCGGCCGCACCTCCGCGTCGACGGCGCCTACAGCCTCCTCGGCGAGGTCGACCTGCGACCGTTCGGGTTCACCGCCGCGGGACTGCTGGCCGGCGAGCACGACCTGGCAGTCCGGCTGGCCGGGGACACCATCGAGACGACGCTGGACGGACAGACCGTCGACACACGCGTCGCGACCGCCTTCGGCTGGGGCCGGGTCGGCGTCCGCACGTTCGGGGGCGAGTCGGCGACCATCAGCTCCCTGACGGTGACCAAGGCAGACGGCACGGTGCTGGCCGATCCGGACTTCAGCACCAACCCGTTCGACGCCGGCTCGTTCGCCGACGGCCAGGTCACCGTGAACCAGACCACCGATGCCATGCTCAAGGGGCCGGAGGAGTCGTTGCCGCTGCTGCGCACGGAGTTCACGACGCCCCCGGGAAAGAAGCTCGCGTCCGCGCGGGTCTACGCCTCGGCCCACGGCGTCTACGAGCTCACCATCAACGGTGCCAAGGTCGGCGACCAGTTCCTGGCCCCCGGCTACACCGAGTACGCGAAGCGGATCCAGTCCCAGACCTACGACGTGACCGACCTCGTCGAGGAGGGCGAGAACGGGTTCGGCGGCGTCCTCGGCGAAGGCTGGTGGGCGGGCAAGATCGGCATGGAGGGCAAGGGGCAGTACGGCACGAACCTGGATCTCGTCGCACGCCTGAGGCTCACCTACACCGACGGCAGCGTGCAGTGGGTGGACACGGACTCGAGCTGGAAGTGGGCGCCGAGCCCGCTCGTGGCGGCCGACAACCAGCTGGGCGAGACCTACTCCGCCGCACTGGAACAACAGGGCTGGAACAAGCCGGCGTTCGACGACGCGGCCTGGGGCCCGGTGACGGTGCGGGCCTCCGACACCGCGAAGCTGGCGCCGCAGCCCGACGAACCGGTCCGCCAGATCGACCTGCTCAGCACCGTCGAGGTCACCGAGCCGGTCGCGGGCGTGCGGATCTACGACCTCGGCCAGAACATGGTCGGCGTCCCGCGGGTCACGATCACCGGCAAGGCCGGCGAGACCGTCCGGCTCCGGCACGCCGAGGTGCTCAACCCCGACGGCACCATGTACACCGCGAACCTCCGGGCGGCAGCGGCCACCGACCACTACACGTTCGCCGAGGACGGCACGGTCACCTACCAGCCGACGTTCACCCAGCACGGCTTCCGCTACATCGAGGTCACGGGCCTCGCCCAGGCGCCGTCGTCCGCCGACGTCAAGGGTGTGGTGCTGGGATCCGACCTGCCGCGGGTGGGTCACCTCGAGACGTCGAGCGCGCTGCTCGACCAGCTGCACAGCAACGTCACGTGGGGCGCACGGGGCAACTTCCTGTCCATCCCCACCGATACGCCGGCTCGCGACGAGCGGCTCGGCTGGACCGGTGACATCAGCGTCTTCGCGCCGACGGCGAGCTATCTGAGCGACACCCGCGGCTTCCTGGGCAAGTGGATGACCGACGTGCGCGACGAGCAGTTCCCCAACGGCGGGGTGCCGTCGGTGGTCCCGTCGACCAACGGCGCCTTCGGCCTGAGCGCCGTCGGCTGGGAGGATGCGATCATCACCGTGCCGCACGCGGTATGGAACTCCACGGGCGACGCCCAGATCGTCCGGGACAACTATGCGGCGATGAAGAAGTTCTTCGACTACGCCCGGGAGAGCGCCGGCGAGGACAACCTGGAGACCGGCCGGTTGTGGTTCTTCACCGGCGACTGGCTGCACCTCGACGACCCGACCGACCAGGGTGTGCTCGGCACCGCGATCTGGGCGCAGGACGTCAAGATGATGTCCGAGATGGCCGCCGCCGTCGGCCGCAGCGCGGAGGCGGCCGAGTACGCAGACCTGTACGAGGCGGTGCGTCAGTCGTTCACCGACGCGTATGTCGCGTCGGACGGCACGGTGCTGGGGAACTCCCAGACCGGTTACGCGCTAGCGCTCGGCCAGCACCTGATCACCGACCCGGCTCGCGAGCGCGCGGCGGGGGAGAAGTTCGTGGCGAAGCTGGCGGAGACGGACTACCACCTGCGGACCGGCTTCATCGGCACCCCGTGGCTGCTGCCCGCGCTGACCAGCATCGGCCGGGACGACCTCGCCTACACGATGCTCCAGCACACGGACTACCCGTCCTGGGGCTACGAGATCGAGAAGGGCGCGACCACCATCTGGGAGCGCTGGAACTCGATAATGCCTGACGGCTCGTTCGGGCCGGTGGACATGAACTCGTTCAACCACTACGCCTACGGCGCCGTGGCGGACTGGATGCACCAGAACATCGGCGGCATCAGGATCGGCGAGCCGGGCTACCGCAGCAGCGTCATCGAGCCCACCGTCGGAGGCGGCGTGACCTCGGCGAAGGGCACGCTCCTGACCGTCTACGGCGAGCTGTCCAACACCTGGCGGCAGACCGACGACGGCCTGACGATGAAGGTGACGGTCCCGGTCAACACGACGGCGCAGGTGCGCATCCCCTCGGACCACCCGTCCCAGGTCACGGAGTCGGGCAGGCCGCTGGCGGTCAGGAACGGCATCCGGGTGGTCGGCTACGACGACCAGGACTCGAGGACCGTCGTCACCGTGGGGTCGGGCACCTACTCGTTCAGGGCGGACGCCGTCGGCGTGTCCTCAGGTCGGAAGTGACCGGCCAGGGCCTGCGCGAGGTCCTCCGGATTCTCCTCGGCGACGTGGTGTCCGGAGTTGATGCCGAACCCGTCCACGTCGTCCGCCCACTCGCGCCAGATGACCAGGGGATCGCCGTACAGGTCCTCGATGTCGTCCTGGAGCGACCACAGGACGCGGAGGGGTGCGGTGATGCGCCTGCCGGCAGCGCGGTCCGCCTCCTCGTGCGCGCGGTCCACCGTGAGTCCGGCGCGGTAGTCCTCCAGCATCGCGACCACCACCTCCGGGCGGGCCACCGCGTCCATCAGCTCCGCGTGGTTCTCGGCGCCCATGGCGGCAGGGTCGACGTTGCTGCCGTACCACGCGACCGGATCGGCGTTGATCACGCGTTCCGGGATGTCCGGCTGGGCGAAGAAGAACCAGTGCCACCACTCCGTGGCGAACCTCGCGTCCGCGCGGCGGAGGTGTTCGCTGATGGGCACGCTGTCGATCAGCGCCAGCCGCTCGACCGCCTGCGGATGGTCGAGAGCCAGCCGCAGCGCCACGTAGCTGCCGCGGTCATGGCCCGCCAGGCAGAACCGTTCGTGGCCGAGGTGCCGCATGACCGCGAGCATGTCGCCGGCGACCGCCCGTTTCGAGTGGGCGGTGTGCTCCGGGTCGGCAGCGGGACCCCGCGACCTGCCGTACCCGCGGAGGTCGGGACACACCACGGAGAAGCCCGCGTCGACGAGCCGGGGAGCCACGCGGTGCCAGGTCGCCGACGTCCGCGGATGGCCGTGCAGGAGCAGGACAGGCGGACCTGACCCGGCGTGCCGGACGAAGATCGACGCATCGTCTGTGTCTACCTGCTCGGTAGCGAATCCCTCGAACACATGTCGAGGTTATCGAAATGTCACGGGCAGCGCGGGACGGGTGCGCTCCAGGTGCTGCTCGAACGGTTCGAGACGTAGTAGTCGCTGACCCAGCGACCGTCGCGCAGCTTGTTCCACACCGCTGTGCTCCCGACCGTGCTGCCCCGGTCCTGGCACATCACGTGGGCAAGGGCGCCGCGGGGCAGCGGGTTGCCGGTGACCGAGTACGAGGTCCCAGGCCCGGTGCGGGCGTTGAGCGAGGTGGTGGTCACCTGTCCCGGGTAGATGCACCGCGGGAGCGACTGGGTGAACCTGGTGTTCGACGGGGTAGAGACGTAGTAGTCGGTGACCCACGCGCCGCTGGTCAGCCGGTTCCACACGGCGGTCGTGCCGATCTTCTGCCCGGCGGTCTGGCACACCACGGAGAGCGACGCGCCCGGCGAGTAGGAGCGGACGACGGGGTACGTGGACGACGGACCGGTGCGGGCGTTCAGCGAGGTACTGCTCGTCACGCGGTAGGCGCGTGCGACGGTGGCGACGGGCGCCCTGAGGGAGTCGGAGTCGATGTTGATGGTCACCCCGCCCCACGTCTCGTCGTGGTCGCCGCGGTACTGCTTCGCCCGCTGGAAGTCGGCCCAGTGCGAGTTCGGCGCGGTCGGCCAGCCGGTCAGCGCGGTGCTGCCGTCCCAGCGGGCCATCCACACCGCGTCCGGGCGGGCGTACGTCGTCGAGCTGTACGAGTCGGAGAGATCGCGCAGTCCCGAGTCCTGATGGACGTACACGCCGGCCAGGTACCCCGAGGCGTGCAGCTTCTTCGTCCACGCCGAGACGTATCTGAGCACCGCGGTGCGGCACGACGAGACCGCGCGGTCGTAGTGCTCGACGTCCGCGTACAGGGCGCTTCCCGGCAGCAGGCCCAGAGCCTTGGCCCTGGTGACCGCGTCGCCGGC
Source organism: Promicromonospora sp. NPDC023805 (assembly GCF_040639635.1). Classification (NCBI taxonomy): domain Bacteria; kingdom Bacillati; phylum Actinomycetota; class Actinomycetes; order Micrococcales; family Promicromonosporaceae; genus Promicromonospora; species Promicromonospora sp. NPDC023805. The sequence continues at coordinate 66,203 of NZ_JBFAAH010000026.1, forward strand.
GTCCGAGGTCCCTCGGGCGGTGGCGTTGTCGGCGGTGTAGCGGTTCGGCTTGTCGCCGACCATGCAGTACGGCTGATAACCGAAGTAGGTGGGCAGCAGCTTCCAGCCCGCCGCGGCGGCGTCGCGGACCCACGTCGAGGTCAGGTTCGGCTGCGCGCAGCCGCGGTTGTTGCCGCCGAAGTAGATGTTCACGGTGCTGTACGGCGAAGGACCTCGCCAGGCTTGCAGCGCGGCGAGCGACGGCGCGGTGCAGGCGTCGAACCCGAGCCCGACGGCACGCGTCACCGTCGAGCCGGACGGATACAGGACGGGGGTCTCGGGCTCGGCCGCCGCGGGGACGGTCAGCCCCGCGAGGAGGATCGCCAGGCTGCTGCCGAGGACGGCCGCAGCGCGGAGGATCGCGTGTCTGGCGGCCATGGCGCACCTCCTGCTGACGGACCCAGTAGTCCTGTCGAAAGTGTGCGCCTCTTCGCGCGCTTGCGCGAGGGACGAAAGCCCCGAGTTCCTGGGCAGTTTCGCCGTTCACCCGCCGGGCTACCGTCGGGCTACCGACGGCGGCGCGGCCCGAGCCGTTCGGAGACGTCGGTGCGGGTGACGGTCAGCGTCGAGGTGTCGACCACGGCGCGGCGTGCCCAGGAGGCCTCGCGGATGTCGATGAACGCACGGATGCACTCGGCGCAGCCGTCCAGGTGGAGCTCCAGGCGGCGAGCGCGGCGAGGCGGAAGGTGCCGGCCGAGGTAGTCGTGCATGGCGGCGCGGGTGGAGCGGCACTCCGGGCCGGTGACGGCGCGGACGTGGGCGACACGGGGTGCCGCGCCTGCCCGGACCTGGTCGGGCAGCGGGAAGTCCGCCATGGAACCGTTGGCCTCACCTTCGGTGTCGAGGACCGCGCGCAGGTCGTCGATACCCAGGTCAATGGTGATCGTCACGCGTTCCAGCCCCCTGTGCGCACGGCGTCCGGTTTTGACCGGCTGGGTCCTAGTTTTACTGTGGATGCGGATTCATCGAAATTTGGGTGTGATATGCCCTTTGTAGAGGATGAGTCAGTCCGGCATGAAGACGTCCTCGATGGCGCAGCCGAAGGTCCGGGCGATCAGGAAGGCGAGCGGCAGCGAAGGGTCGAACCGCCCCCGTTCGATGGAGATCACGGTCTGTCGCGAGACGCCGAGGGTGCTCGCCAGATCGGCCTGGGTCCACCTGCGTTCCAGGCGGCGGGCCGCCATGTCGTTCTTCACCGGAGCGAGCGGTGCCGGATGACGGCGTAGCGCAGGCCGGCGTCGGCCACGCCGAGCCCGATCACGGCGAGCAGAGCGGGCAGGGCGGGCGCGTCGAACCGGCCGATCATGAGCACGACGGCGCCCACCACCGTCGCCACCAGGACGTCGAGGAAGGCGCCCGCGCCGGCCTGCTTCAGCCAGAGCGACTCGGCGCTCTCGGCGCCGTGCGCGTCGCGGGTCACCGTGTGGTCGGAGACGAAGATCCTCGCCCCGAGCGACAGGGCGGGGTAGGCCGTGCACATCGCCCCGATACCCACCGCTAGCCAGAAGTCGCCGGGGTTGGTCGCACCCACCACCAGCGAGACCGCGATGGTCGCGACGGCGGCGAAGACGCCGGCCAGGACGTAGTGGGAGATGGGCGCTCGCCGCGCACCTGGTGTCGTGCCGGTCGGGTCGACCATCGTTCGCCTCCGCTGGTTGTCAAGCGTGCTTTACTCGTGGGGAAAGTAAAGCACGCTTGACTCGGTAGCACCAGCAAGAGTGCCGGGAAGGTGCGCCCGCCCCGTCAGTGGCGCTCAGCCGGGTCGAGCAGCTGTGCGTGCAGGTCCAGGAGGCTCGTCGCCCGCAGGTCGAACGTGTCGTCCGGGCCGGGCGGGTCGCCGTCGGACCGGGGTAGGTACGCCGTCCGCATGCCGGCCTGCGCGGCGGCCCGAAGGTCCCAGGCGTGCGCGGCCACCATGACCAGGGTGCCGGATCGGGTGGGTGCGCTGTCCTTCGCCAGCGCGTAGATCGCCTGGTCCGGCTTGTACGTGCGCGCGTCCTCGCTCGACAGCACCTGGTGCCACCGCAGCCCGGTGTTCGTGCTGATGCCCGCCAGTACCCGGCGGCTGGCGTTCGACACACCGAGCACCGTGCAGTCGGCGGCGAGCAGGTCCAGGCCGGCAACGCTGTCCGGCCAGGGCTCCAGCCATTCCGACGCGTCGGCCAGCCGTGCGGCGGCGTCGGGCAGCAGCAGGTCCTCGCGAACCAGCAGGCTCAGTGCCTCGCCGTCCAGCTCATGACTGGGTGCGAACGCGCGCCGGCCCTCGACGATCGCGCGTTCCTGCTCGGCGACGTGTCCCAGCCAGCGGCGGGCCACCTCCGCTGCCGCATCGCTGTTGATCCCGGCCACCTTCGTCACGCGCCGTTCCATGCTCCCGGTCTGGTCGACCAGGGTGCCGAGGACGTCGAAGACGAGGGTCGGTCGGGCGGTCCCTTCCGTCGCAGGTTCCATCCGTCCACCGTAGATGAACGTGCTGCGGGGCGAGCGGCAAGGGCGGCCGGCGCCGGACGAGCGCGGCACTGCTGTCCCCCGACCGCCTGGCCGCGTACGACTCGGGCGCGACGACGTTGCTGCCGGGCCACGGCGATCCGTGGACCGGGGGAGTGGCGGCGGCCGTCGAGCAGGCGCGCCGGACAGGCGCTCACTAGCGTCGCCCACCGAGGGCCGACGACGGGTGCGGGCTCAGTCCCGTTCGCCGGACGCCAGGCTGCCGGTCCGGGCCGCCCGGTAGGCGGGGGCCCGGAGCGCGGCGGCCCAGGGATAGGTGCCGAGCGCCCCCGGTACGTGCCGGATGGGATCGACCCGGGGCGCGTCGCCCGCGACGGCAGGCCCGCAGCGGAGCGTCCCGAGCCGGTGCCACCGCCCGCCGGGGTGTGCGGACAGGAGCACCAGGTCGGTGCCGACGAGCGCCGTCGTCCCCGTACCGCGTCGTCCGCGGGGGCGGGTGCCGGTGGGAGCGGCAGCGAGCAGCACCGGCCGGCCGTCGAGGTCCCGGAACGGCATGAGCGTGCCGAACCCGCCCCCGAGCGGGCGGAACCGGGGCGCCAGGAGGAAGCGGGTTACCCGGCCCAGACCGGTCGCCGACAGCAGGAGGTCCTGGGGCCGGTCGTCGACGGTCCAGTGCACCGCCAGACCGAAGACGTCGGGCAGCGGGGCGGGCAGACCGGCGGCGCGCGATACGCGCACGGTCACCGGGTGGGTCGCGGGTGCGCCGAGCGCGGCAGCGCCCGGCGCGTCACCGGCGTCGAGGCGCAGCGTCCCGGCGAGCACCGTGCCGGTCGGGTGGAGCGGCCTGGGGCGCCATCTGCGTACGGCCGCCACCACGGCACCGAGGGCGAGCCCGGTGACGCGCGCGGTCCGGGGCGCCTTCGCGGCCTTCAGGAGCGTGCCCGTCGGACCATTGCCCGGACACCCCGGTAGATCACCACGCCGGCCAGCACCCACGGGCCCACGACGACTACGGGATCGAGGATCTGGTGCCGCACGTCCACCCGCCCGGCCCGGGACCGGAGCGGATGGTGCGACGGCTCCGCCAGCACGCCCGTCTCGGTCACCGGGTTGTCCGGGCGGGTGGTCACGAAGGACGCGAGGTGGCCTTCGACGGCGTCCACCCGGTCGGCCGCGATCAGCAGCAGCCAGTGTGCGGCGCGGCCCTCGCTGAACCGCCGGTAGGCGTACCGGCGGACCACCCCCGACAGGCCCTTGAGCGGCACGGACGTGCCGAAGACCGGCGTCAGGCGCGCGTGCTCTATCGAGCGCTCGCGTGGCTGGAGCTCCTGCTGCTGCTCGGGCAGGTCCCAGTGCGCGCCGGTCTCCAGCCCGCGCACCTCGCGGGGGTAGGAGGGGCGGTCCGCGGGGTCGAGGTCGGCGCCCCAGCCGGGGACGCGGGCTCTGAGCTGCTCCGGCGTCTCGGGCAGAGGCGGCTTGTCGGCGGTGTACGGCACGGTCGTCCCCTCTCAGGCGGCGCCGGGCACGACGAGCGGCTTGATGCAGCCGTCGAGCTTGGCGGAGAAGATGTGGTACCCCTCGGCGATGTGTTCCAGGGGGATCCGGTGGGTCACTATGTCGTTCGGCTTGAGGTAGCCGCTGCGCATGTGCTCGAACAGCCGGGGCCACTGCCGTTTCACGGGTGCCTGGTTCATACGCAGGGTGAGTCCCTTGTTCAGCGCGTCGCCGAACTTGACAGCGCTGAAGATGGGCCCGTACGCGCCCATCACCGAGACCGTGCCGCCCTTGCGCACGGCGTCGATCGCCCAGTTCAGCGCGATCGGCGACCCACCCTGCAGCTTGAGCTTCGCGCCCGTCACGTGCTGCAGCAGGTTTCCGTCCGCCTCGGCGCCCACGGCGTCGATCACCCGGTCGGCGCCGAGCCAGCCGGTCGTGCGCTTCAGCTCCACGACGATGTCCTTGTGCTGCGTGTAGTTGACGGTCTCGGCATAGGCGAACGTGCGGGCCATCTCCAGCCGGTCGTCCAGATGGTCGACGACGACGACGCGGCCGGCGCCCATCAGCCACGCCGACCGGGCGGCGAACAGTCCCACCGGCCCGGCGCCGAGCACGACCACCACGTCGCCCTCTGCGATGTCGGCCAGCTGCGCGCCGAAGTAGCCGGTGGCCAGCGCGTCCGTGCACAGGACGGCGTCCTCCTCGTCCATCCAGTCCGGCACGATCGTGGGCCCGACGTCGGCGAAGGGCACCCGGACGTACTCGGCCTGCCCGCCGTCGTAGCCACCGGTGGTGTGCGAGTAGCCGTAGATGCCACCCACCGCCGTGGCGTTCGGGTTCACGTTGTGACAGTTGGAGTACAGGCCGCGCGCGCAGAAGAAGCACGTTCCGCAGTAGATGTTGAAGGGCACCATCACCCGGTCGCCGACGGCGATGTTGCGTACCGAAGGACCGACGTCGTGCACGACGCCCACGAACTCGTGGCCGAAGGTCGAACCCACGCGTGTGTCCGGCATGAGGCCGTGGTAAAGGTGCAGGTCCGACCCGCAGATCGCCGCGGTGGTGACCCGCACTATCGCGTCGTTCGGATGCTCGATACGTGGCAGGTCCTTCTCCTCGACGCGGATCTTGTACGGCCCGCGATACACCATTGCTCGCACTGTGACCTCCTACCGTCGACCGGGCCCGAACACCCAGACTCACGCCGTCTGCGCCGAGTCGCACCACGAGGGATTCGCGTCAAATGCGAGTGAAGCGACTCGGCCCCAGGGTGTTCGTACTGGCAATCACACGGAATGGAGAAACGCCATGACGCAATCCACGCACGCGACGCGTGTTCGGGCGCCCCATCAGTGGCTCGCCCTCACGATCGGCGTGGTCTATCTCCTGGTCGGTATCGCGGGATTCTTCGTGACCGGGTTCGACGGTTTCGCGGAGCACGACCACGACCAGACGTTGCTCGGGTTCGCCATCAACCCCCTGCACAACATCGTGCACCTCCTGATCGGACTGCTCGGCGTCACCATGTGGTCCTCACCGAGCCGAGCACGGACATTCGGCTGGCTGCTGGTGATCGGGTACGGCGCGGCCTTCGTCTACGGCCTGGCCGCGGTGAACAACCCGGACATCAACTTCCTCAACATCAACGCAGCGGACAACTGGCTGCACATCCTGAGCGTTCTCGCGGGCCTGGCCATCGCGCTGTGGCCTCGCAGGGGCGCCAGCGCCACCTAGCCCGGGCCGCGACAGGCCCGAGCAAGCTCTGGATGCGAGTGGGTGTTGACCGCCCTAGCGTCGGGGGGCGGCAGCGTGGTTTCGACGACTGCGCTGCCGCACCAGCTCGCAGGCCGCACCAGCTCGCAGGCTGAAGGCCGCCGTCCCGCACCGAGTGCGGGACGGCGGCCTTCGGTCTGCCGCACGTGAAGTCGGCTACTCCTTGTGCAGGGCGTCCTGCACAGCGCCCGCCGCCTTCTCCAGGGTCTCCGGACGACCGGTGGTGCCGTGCAGACGCACGTCCGGCTTGGTGGGCGGCGGGGCGGGCACGCCCGCCGGCGGTTCTGCCACGTACTCGAACTCGCCCTTGCCGTCCGGCGTCGGACCGCTCGCCCAGCTTCCCTCCGCCGCGGCCTGCCCGTCCGAGAAGTTGATGTACTGGTAGGACACCCCACGGTCCTCCTTGCTCACCGGGAAGGTGCTCGGCACGGGCAGGTCCTCGATGCCCTCCTCACGCAGCTCCGCCGCTGCCGCGATCCACTGGTTCTGGTGCATCGTGTCGCGCGCCAGCAGGAACGACAGGAGGTCCCGGACGCCCGGGTCGTCGGTCATGTGGTAGAGCCGAGCCACCTGCAGCCGGCCCTGCATCTCGGCGTTCGCGTTCGCCGTGAAGTCCGCGAGCATGTTGCCGCTGGCGGTGACGTACCCGGCCGTCCACGGGTTCCCGTTCGAGTCGACCGGCCGGGCGCCCGCACCGGCGACTATGGCGTGCTGCGGGTCGGTGCCGCCGATGATCGCGGCGACCGTCGGGTCGTCCTGCATGGCCCCCTCGGTGACGCCGAGGGGCGCCTTCTCGAGCAGCTGCGCGATCATCGTCGCGAGCATCTCGACGTGGCCCATCTCCTCGGCGCCGATCCCGTAGAGCAGGTCGCGGTACTTCCCTGGCATGTGCGCGTTCCACGACTGGAATCCGTACTGCATGGCGACGGTGATCTCGCCGTACTGGCCACCGAGCACCTCCTGCAGCTTGCGGGCGTAGACGGCGTCGGGCTTCTCTGGCTTGACCGTGTGCTGCAGCTCCTGGCGGTGGAAGAACATTGCGGTGCTCCCTCAAGACGGTCCATCAGATGGAGCCGCCCGCGATAGCGAGCGGCAATCCACTGTTTGCGTGCGGTTCGACCACTCGCACATGGGATCGGCGCGGGGCCGTGCGGCCGCCGGGGGATTTTTCAGATGCCGGAATCTTTGCGCGAGACGGTCCCCGTGCGAGCCGATGCACCTCGGCCTAACGTGACCGATATGGACGCCTATAGACGTCCACGGCGCGAGCCTCAATGAGCGGGACTCTCAGCGCCAGCGGCGATTGTTCGCCGGTCGAAGAGGGGGTTGGTTGTCATGACTGATAGCTCCACCGACGAAGCGAAGTCTCGCCCGCGGTTCCACCGTGCCTATTCCTTCGGCATCGTCACGGGCATCTTCTTCATCGTGTCGTGGATCGGCCAGTTCGTCTTCCAGGCGATAGCGGTGCGGAACGACGCCGAGGAGCATGGCTCGGCGTTCACGTGGTCCGACTTCTTTCCGCAGTTCCTGTCGTCCACGTTCGAGAACTGGCAGTCGGAGTTCCTCCAGCTCGTGTGGCAGGCGGCCGGCCTGATGCTCTTCTACTTCTGGGGCTCCTCGCAGTCCCGTGAGGGCGAGGAGCGCGTCGAGTCCAAGATCGATGCGCTCCTGGAGGATCGCGGCATCGACCCGGAGAGCCTGGACCGGGTGGTGCAGGACCGCGCGGACGGCAAGCGCTCCTGAGGCTGGGCTCCAGAGGCTGTGCTCCTGAGATCAGGAGGCGCTGCGCAGACCCCGGAGGGTGTACTCGGAGCGCCGGCTGTAGCCGTCGCGCGGCTGTTCGGCACAGGCCCGGGCGATGATGCCGCGTTCCCAGATGAGGAGACAGACGTCCTCGGCGGTGAGGTCGGCCCGGACCTTGCCGGTGGCCTGGGCGTCGGCGAGGAGCCGTCCGGCGTTCTCGTTGGCGTGCTCGCACAGGGCGTTCACCGCTCCGGAGGCGGGCATGGACCGCAGCAGGACGTCGTTCGCGGCGGGCTCGTCGTACTGGAGCAGCCAGATCTGCCGTAGGTAGCTCTCGAACCGTTCGACCGGGTCCTCGATCGCGCCGACCGCCGTGATGATGCCCGTGATGCGTTCGGCGACGAGTTCTTCGACCACCGCGTCGATCAGACCCTGCCGGCCCCCGAAGCGGTGGTAGATGGTGCCCTTGCTGACGCCCGCCGCGCGCGCCACCGCGTCGAGCGGGCTGTTCAGCCCGTGCGCGCGGAACACGTCGAGGGCAGCCTGGCGGATGCCCTCGACGTTGCGCTGCGCGTCGGCGCGCAGGCGCGGGGTCTCCGACGTCACCGACCGGCCCCGGCCGAGGCGGCGTCGGCGGGCGTACCGACCGTTTCGGCCCAGCTCGTGTCCAGGGCCTGCAGGAACGCGTCGACCGGCTGTGCGCCCGAGACGGCGTACTTGCCGCCGAACACGAAGAACGGCACACCCTGTATGCCGTACTCGTGGGCCTGCTGGATGTCGGCCTCGACGGCGTCCGCGAACTCCCCGCTCTCCAGCGCGGCGAGAGCGGCGGCGCGGTCCAGGCCGACCTCGGCGGCCAGGTCTGCCAGGACCTGGTGGTCGGCGACGTTGAGCCCGTCGGTGAAGTACGCCTTGAACAGCTGCTGGACCAGCTCGTGCTGCTTGCCGTGCGCGGCCGCGAAATGGCTGAGCTGGTGCGCGGTGCGGGTGGCCACTGCCTGGGCCTGGTCCAGGCGGTAGTCGAGCCCGATCTGGCGGGCGCGCTCGGTGACCTGGTCGTTCATCGCCTGCGCCTGCTCGCGCGGGAGGCCGTGCTTGGCCGACAGCAGCTCGGTCGGGCTGACCGGGGCGTCGTCGTCGGACAGGTGCGGCATCAGGAGGTAGCTGTGGTAGCGGATGTCGACGCCCGAGGCGTGCGGGAACTTCTCCAGGGCCTGCGCCAGGAGGGTGTCGCCCATGTAGCAGAACGGGCACATCACGTCGCTCCACACGTCGACCACCAGGCGGTCCGTGGCCTGGCCGAATGCCTCGCCGGCCATCAGGAGCACGCCCCGTCCAGGTCGCACACGCCGAACGCCTCGCCCGTGGGCAGGAGCTGGAACGGCGACGTGGGCGCGGGCGACGCGGCGGCGTCGACGGCCTCGGTGGTCTTCTCGGCGGGGGAGTCGACCACCGGGGCCGGGTCCGCGATCACATTACTTGACGTCATGGTCAAGAACCTTAGGTGGAACTTGAACCATGCGTCAAGATCGCTGTCCGCGGCTCAGTCGAGGACGGCGAACGCCTCTACCTCGACGAGCACGTCGGGCTCGAACAGGTAGTCGACGCCGATGAGCGAGACGGGCGGCAGCGGCCGCGGGATGCCGAGCTCGTCGGACACGCTCTCGAGACCCGCCATGAAGTCGCCCATCTTCTCGGGGCTCCAGTGTGTGACGAAGAACCGGAGGCGCACGACGTCGGCAAAGGTCGCGCCCGCACCGGCGAGGCCACGGGCCGTGTTGCGGAGCACCTGTGCCACCTGGCCGGTGAGGTCGTCGGGCGCTATGTGGTTCGCCTCGGCGTCGCGCGCGATCTGGCCGGCCACGTGCACCTGGCGGCTGCCCGTGCCGATCGAGACGTGGTGATAGGGGACTGGCTGGAACATGCCCTCGGGGGTGAGCAGCTGGACGGTCATGGAAGGTCCCTTCGTTGCCGGTCTAGCAGGTATCGCATGTCTACCTGGTGTCCGAAGGGAACTTCAACGAGACTAGGTTTCATGCCGGATACCACTCAACCCGCCGAGCGCATACTGATCTCCCCGCACCACCGTGAGCTGCTCGACCAGGTGCTCGACAAGTGGTCGCTGCAGGTGCTGGACGAGCTGTGCGAGCGGCCGCTGCGGTTCAACGAGCTGCGCCGGGCCATCCCGGTCGTGACCCAGAAGTCGCTGACGGCGACGCTGCGGCGCCTCGAGCGCAACGGGATGGTCGACCGGGTCATCGTGAGCTCGCGCCCGATCGCCGTCGAGTACCGCATCTCGACACTGGGGCGTTCCATCCAGGACCTCATCGACGCGCTGTTCCACTGGAGCGCCGAGAACATGTCCGACGTCGAGCAGGCGCGGGCCAGGTTCGACGCCGAGGACTGACGAGGGGCGAGGCGGCCGGCGCGGGCGCCGTCGCCTCAGCCGTTTCTTGCCGCGACGGCCAGCAGCTTCTCCAGCAGCGGCAGCGGCGACGCCCCGGGGGACCGGATGGCGCGCAGCTCGCGGACGAAGCGCAGGCCCTTGACGGGGACGCGGACCAGCCGCCCGGCGGTGAGGTCGTCCCGGACGGCCAGGATGCTGAGCACTGCCGGCGCCGCACCCGACGCGACGGCCGTCCGCACCGCCGCGGTGGTCGGGAGCTCGGCCAGCGGGGCGGCGATCTCGTGCCCGGCGTCGGTCAGGAGCTGCTCGGCGCTGAGCCGGGTGCCGGAGCCCTTCTCCCGGGTCACGAGCGGGGTGCGGGCGAGCTCGGCGGCGGTCACGCCCCGACGTCGGGCCCAGGGATGCTGCGGTGCGACGACGGCGACGAGCTCGTCCTGCGCGACGGTCGTGGCGAGCAGGCCGGGGATCTCCGTCGGCGTCTCCACGAACCCGAGCTGGTGGCTGCCGTCGGTGACCAGCTCGATGGCGTGCGCGCTGTTCGTCGCGGTCACCGAGACGGCGTGCTCGCCGTTGCCCCGGCCCCGGAGCGTCATGAGCCAGCGGGGGAGCAGGTACTCCGCGACCGTGAGGCTCGCGGCGATCGCCAGGGGTCGTGCGTGACCGGCGGTGCGCAGTGCGGCGACACCGGCGTCGAACCGGTCGGCCGCCTCGACCGTCTCGGCGGCCCACTGCGCCGCCATCGTGCCGTCGAGGGTGAGCGTGCTGCCGCGCGGGCCGCGGACCAGGAGCGCCACCCCGAGCATGCGTTCCAGTCGGCGCATCCGGGTGGACGCCGCCTGCTGGGTGATACCCAGCGTCCTGCTCGCGGCGGTGATCGAGCCGACCTCCGCGATCGCTGACAGGAGCCGGAGCGACGGCAGGTCCACGCCGCTCCCAGCTACAACGTGAGGTTGTGGTTCCACAATGAGATCGAGGATACCGGCCGGGTCCGCCGGTAGGGAGACTGAGGCGTATGGCCCGCTTCAGCATCGCGAATGTGACACCCAACTGGTTCGCCTCGGTGATGGGCACCGGGATAGTCGCCAATGCTGCGGTAACCCTGCCCGTCCAGCTCCCGGGCCTGCGGCAGGCCGCGGTCGGCGTCTGGCTGCTCGCGTCCGCGATGCTCGTCTTCTTCCTGACCGCCACGGTGCTGCACTGGGTGCGGCACCCCGCCGCCGCGCGTGCGCACCACGCCGACCCGGTGATGGCGCACTTCTACGGCGCCCCGCCGATGGCGCTGCTCACCGTGGGCGCCGGGACACTACTGATCGGCCGCGACGTGGTGGGCCTGCAGGCCGCGGTCGCCATCCACGCGGTGCTGTGGACCGTAGGGACCATCGCCGGCCTGGTCAGCGCGGTGGCCGTGCCGTACCTCGCCTTCACCCGGCACCAGAACGCGCACGACGCGGCCTTCGCCGGATGGCTCATGCCGGTGGTCCCGCCCATGGTCTCGGCCGCGACCGGCGCGCTCCTGCTGCCGCACATCGCGCCAGGGGAGGCCCGCGAGACGATGCTCCTGGCCTGCTACGCGATGTTCGGGCTGAGCCTCGTCGCGTCGCTCGTGATCCTGCCCCAGCTCTGGAGCCGGCTGATGCACCACCAGGTGGGCGCGGCCAGGATGGTCCCCACCCTGTGGATAGCGCTCGGCCCGCTCGGCCAGTCGGTCACCGCGGCCAGCCTGCTGGCGGCCAACGCCGGCGGCACGCTCGGGGCGACCTTCGAGCGCGGGCTCGTGTACTTCGCCGTCGTCTTCGGGGTCTCCGTGCTGGGCTTCGCCCTGATGTGGGCGGCGATCGCCGCCGCCGTCACGGTGCGCACCGCAGTCCACGGACTGCCGTTCTCGCTCACCTGGTGGTCGTTCACGTTCCCGGTCGGCACCTGCGTGACGGCGACCGCCGGGCTGGCCACGCACACCGGGCTGACGGCGCTCGCAGTGCTCTCCGTGCTGCTCTTCGCCGGGCTGGTCGTGGCGTGGGTGGCCGTCGCAGTCCGGACCGCCTGGGACAGCCTCGGCTGGCGGCTGGTGCCGGTGCCGGTGCCGGTGGAGGTGCTTGGCGAGCGCCGCGCCCTGACCACCGTGGGCTGAGCCGACCGGCGTCGGGGATCAGTGGACCGCCGTCACCACCCCGGCCGCGGCCGCCCAGGACAGGGCGCGCAGGCCTCCGGACCGGATGTCGTCGACGTGCGCGGCGAGCTTCGCCGGATTGTCGTGCTGGAAGCCCTGGCGCATGAGCGTCAGGCCAGGGCCGAGGCGGAGGTGCAGTCCCCAGGTCAGGTGCGCGATGGCGAAGCCGAGGGCCGCGGCATGGCGCAGGTCGATCCCGGCGAGATCGCTGAGGGCTCGGCCGTAGGTCTCGAGGACCGCAGGCTCGTCCAGCTCGCCGGAGCCGCCGAACCCGCGGTACAGCGAGACGAAGGTGCCGAGGTCGAATCCCACGGGTCCGACGCCTACGTGCTCCCAGTCGATGAGGGCGAGGGTGCCGCGCGGGTCGAGGCCGGCGTTGCGGGGCGTGAGATCACCGTGGACCAGGGTCTTGGGCAGCTCCGCGGCCCGCGCGCCCAGCCCTTCTGCCGCGTCCAGGCAGGTGTGCAGGTCGCGGACCTGATCGGGCGTGAACAGAACCCGGAGTCGCGGGTCGTCGGCCAGCGCCTCGAGGTTCTCGTGACCCGCCTGGATGTGATGGGTGTAGGCGGCGTAGCCCTCGAGCTCCAGCCAGGGGGCGTCGAGCAGGCCGGGGCGCAGCACGCCCGGGATGTACAGCAGCGCGGCGCGTCTGGCGGCGATCGTCGCGGAGTCGGGGGTCCAGCTCTGCTGCAGGACGGCGCCGATGTCGCGCATCACCACCCAGGTGAAGCCGTGGTGGCTGAACACCGTCGCGGCCGGTGGCGTCGTCAGCCCGTTGGGCAGCAGGTCGGAGATGCCGCTGCCGTAGAAGTGCGCCTCGCGGCGGTCCAGCAGGCTGTCCCGCGAGTCGAGCAGGCTGGGGCGGCCCCAGCCGAGGATCTTGACCGCCCACAGGGACGGGGAGGTGTTCGGGGCCGCGATGCTCGCCCGCAGGACCGCCGCCTGGCCGAGGCCGGTCGACTGGTCCACCACCGAGAGAACTCGTGCGCCCGCGCCCCAGGGGCCGTCATGGGAGGCCAGCGCGGCCTCGATCGTGTCGGCGTCGGGCAGGACACGCTCGATCATCGGTTTCCTCACGGCAACGGTGCTGTGGAGTCTCGGACGAACTACATCCGAACACGGCCGGGCGAAAGATGCGCATTTCATTCTTGATGTGCCGGGGATCCCGTGGCGGGATCTCGCGACCGGATCTCGTGACCCGTGTCGAGAATCCGGCGGCGGCTCCGTCCCAGGGTCAGAAGCGGCCGCACGGGCCGCACTACGGAGAGCGAGCAGCATCATGATCACGCGGATGGAAAACGTAGGCATCGTCGTCGAGGACCTGCAGGGCGCCATCGAGTTCTTCGCCCAGCTCGGGCTCGAGCTGGAGGGCCAGGCCACCGTCGACCAGGACTGGGCGGCCCGGGTCTGCGGGTTCGACGAGGTCCGGTGCGACATCGCGATGCTGCGGACCCCGGACGGCAACGGCCGCGTCGAGCTGATGAGGTATCACACGCCGACGGCGATCCGCACCGGGCCCGTGAACGCACCGGCGAACACGCTGGGCCTGCATCGCGTCCTGTTCGCCGTCGACGACATCGAGGGTGTCGTCGACGGTCTGCGGTCCCGCGGCGTGGAGCTCCTCGGCGAGCTGACGCGCATCGAGGACAGCTACCTCTTCTGCTACGTCCGCGGCCCCGAGGGAATCATCGTGGCGTTCGCGGAGAAGCTCGGCTGACGGTCCGCCCGACTCGCACCGGTCCTGAGTGACAGCCCGGAAAAGGATCGCGGACAGGTCGCGCGGAGAGGTTGGATGCGCTCATGGCGGTCATCATCAGCAAGCCCGGGACCGACGAGCTGAGCGAAGTTCTCGACGCGCTGCGCGAGTGGCAGGACGACGCCGCGCCGGTGCAGCTGCATCCGGGTGACGTCGGCTGGTTCTGGAGGTTCGGTGCTCAGCAGACTGCCGCGGCCCTGCGGACCTGGAGCCGGGACGGACGAGTGCTCGCCGTCGGGCTGCTTGATGGCGCCACGATATTGCGGCTGACGACGGCGCCCGACGTGCGGCGCGACGAAGAGCTGGCGCGGCAGCTGGTGACGGATCTGACGCGGCCGGAGCACGGGGTGCTCCCCGAGGGAGCGGTGAACGTCGAGGCGCCGTCCGACGCTCTGGTGTACGACCTGCTGGCGGACGAGGGCTGGGGCGCCGACGCGCCCTTCACTCCGTTGCTGCGCGACCTCACCGATCCGGTCGAGGACGTGGGCGTGCGGGTCGAGGTGGTCGGGCCGGAGCAGGTGAGCGAGCGCACTGCCGTGCAGCGAGCGTCGTTCGGCGGCTCGACGTTCACGGACGAGCGATGGCACGCGATGGCGGCCGGACCCCTCTACGCCGACGCGCGATGCCTGCTCGGCTATGACGACGCGGGCGAGGCGCTGGGAGCGATCACCGTGTGGTCGGCCGGCCCTGGAAAGCCCGGGCTGATCGAGCCGCTGGGCGTGTACCCGCGCCATCGCGGTCGCGGCATAGCGCTCACCGTCGCCGGGGCGGCCGCCCTGCGGGAGCTCGGTTCGTCGAGCGCACTCGTCGTCACCTCCAACCCTGCCGCCGTCAGCACGTACGTGTCGGCGGGATTCGAACGCCTCCCCGAGCGCCTGGATCGGCGCCGGGCCGGGTAGCCGCTCATGCGCTGACGTCCGGGTCAGAGCCGCACCAGCATCTTGCCGACGTTGCCACCGCGCATCATGTCCAGGAAGGCCGACGGCGCCCGCTCGACTCCCTCGGCCACGGTCAGCTCGGTGCGCAGCGAGCCGTCGGCGAGCCACCCCGCCGCCTTGCCGATCCATTCCGGGAACAGGTGGAAGTAGGAGTTGACCAGCATGCCGCGCAGGGTGGCGTCCTTCGCGGCCAGCGAGAACAGGTTGCCGGGTCCGGCCACGGGTTCGGTGGCGCCGTGGGAGCTGATCGCGCCCACCACCGCGATCCGGCCTCCGGAGCGCAGCGCGTCGATGGCCGCCACGAGCTGTTCTCCTCCTACGTGGTCGACGTAGACGTCGACGCCGTCGGGAGCGGCCTCGGCCAGCTGCTCGGCGAACGACCCGGCGCGGTAGTCGATGGCGGCGTCGTATCCGAAGATTTCCGTGAGCTTTGCGGTCTTGGCCGGACCGCCCGCTGAGCCGATCACCCGGGAGGCGCCGAGCTTGCGAGCGAGCTGCCCAGCGACGCTGCCCGCGGCTCCGGCAGCCGCCGAGACGAGCACGACGTCGCCGTCCCGCACCGGAGCCACGTGAGTCAGTGCCGCGTAGGCGGTGAGTCCCGTCGTGCCGAGCGCGCCCAGCCACGCCTCGGCGGGTGCGAGATCGACGTCCGCCACCGTGACGGCCGCCGCATCCACAACCGCGTACTCGCGCCAGCCCTTGAAGTGCACGACGGTCGCGCCGACCGGAACGTCTGTGGAGCGTGAAGCGATGACCTCGCCGATCGCCGCACCCTCCAGCGGTTCGCCGAGCACGAACGGGGGGAGGTAGGACTCGGCGTCGTCCATCCGCTGTCGCATGTACGGGTCGACCGACATCCAGGTGTTGCGCACCAGGACCTGGCCGTCGGCGGGCTCGGGCAGCGCGGTGCTGGCCAGCTGGAAGTCCTGCGGGCTCGGCACGCCGGTGGGGCGGGCGACCAGGTGGATCTCGCGGTTCACGGTCATGTTGTTGCTCCTCGTGCGGGGGTTCTCGCTGCTGTCGGGATCACCCTGAACCCCGGCGCGCACGATCGGCTGGGGGTTCGCTGCGGGTACGGTGGCGCGATGCGATTCGGCGTTCTCGGCCCACTGGTCGTGTGGGACGCGGACGGCCGCCCCGCGCATGTCCCCGAGGTGAAGGTCCGGGCCCTGCTGACCGCACTGCTGGTCGGGGAGGGCCGTCCTGTGCCGGCTGACCGCCTGGCCGACGACCTCTGGGGCGACGACCCGCCGGGCAACCCGGTCAACACGCTGCAGACCAAGGTGTCCCAGCTGCGACGGACCCTGGAGCTGGTGGAGCCCGGCGGACGCGAGCTCGTGGCGTACCAGGCGACCGGCTACGTGCTGCGCGCAGCAGACGTCGACGCCGTCCAGTTCGTGGGGCTGCTCGGCGCGGCCGGAGCCGCCGTCGACCCGCGTGGCAGGGCCAGGCTCCTGACCGAGGCCCTTGCACTGTGGCGTGGCCCCGCCTACGGCGAGTTTCGCGACGAGGGATTCGTGCGTGCGACGGCCGCTCGCCTCGAGGAACAGCGGCTGACCGCCGAGGAGGAGCTGGCGGAGGTCAGGGTGGAGCTCGGCGAGCATGCCGCGGTGGCGGACGAGCTCGGCGAGCTGGTCGCCGCGCACCCGCTGCGCGAACGCCTGCGTGCCGCGCACCTGCGCGCCCTCTACCGCTCCGGACGCCAGGGCGAGGCACTGTCCGGGTACGACGACGTGCGCCGCCGGCTGTCCGACGAGCTGGGCATCGACCCGGGTCCTGAGCTGGCCGACCTCCACCGGGCGATGCTGCGGCAGGAGCCGTCGCTCGTCCGGCCGTCGTCCACCCCGCCGTCCCGCGTCCCCGCGGCGCCGCGCACGAACCTTCCGACGCCGATCACGGGTCTGATCGGGAGGAAGGACGCCGTGGCCGAGGCATCCGTCCTGCTCGGACGCGCGCGCCTGGTCACCCTGACCGGGCCCGGCGGCGTCGGCAAGACGCGGCTCGCTCTTGCGGTCGCCGAAGCCACCAGCGATGCCTTTCCCGACGGGGTGTGGCTGGTCGAGCTGGCCGGGACGACCGGCGAGACCGCGACCGTCGCCGAGCTGGTGGCTGCCGTGCTCGACGTGCGCGACGAGACGGCGACGGGCGCCCGGCCCGGTGTGCCGAGGGACGGGCTGGCGGTCCGGCTCGCCGACGCCCTCGCCGCCCGCCGGATGCTCCTCGTGCTGGACAACTGCGAGCACCTGATCGAGCCCGTCGCGGAGCTGGCGGAACAGCTGCTGCGGGCCGCTCCCGGCCTGCGAGTGCTGACCACCAGCCAGGAGTCGCTGGCGGTCCCGGGGGAGGCCCTGTTTCAGGTGCCGCCGCTCGCGCTTCCGGCACCGGGCGAGGACCCGAGGCTTGCGGCGTCCGTGCAGCTGCTCGTGGCACGGGCCGCGGACGCCGCGCCCGGATTCGTGCTGGACGACTCGACCGCCCCGGCGGTGGCGGCGATCTGCCGGCGGCTGGACGGCCTGCCGCTGGCCCTGGAGCTCGCGGCGGCCCGGATCCGGGCGCTGGGTGTGCAGGGCGTGGCCGACCGGCTGGACGACCGCTTCCACCTGCTCGCCGTCTCCGGACGCGGCAGACCCGCCCGCCAGCGGACCCTGCGCGCGATGATCGACTGGAGCTGGGAACAGCTCGGCGAGGGCCAGCGTCACGTCCTGCTCCGGCTCGCCGTCCACCCGGGCGGCTGCTCGCTGGAAGCGGCGGAGGCCGTGTGCGCGGACCTCGGCCTGGACGTGGCCGAGGTCGTGGACGAGCTGGTCCGCCGGTCGATGGTCGAGCTCGCCGGGGGATCCCGCTACCGGATCCTCGAGTCCATCACTGCGTACTGTCTCGAGCGGCTGGCCGACGACGACCCGGCCTACCTGCACCGCGACCGCTACTACACCGAGCTGGCGGAACGGGCGAGACCATACCTCCGCGGCCCGGACCAGATCCGGTGGCTGAACCGGCTGGACGTCGAGGCACCCAACACGCGGGCGACCCTCGAACACGTCACCGACCGGGCCCTGGCGCTGCGGCTGGTCGACGCCCTGGCCTGGTACTGGCACCTGCGGGGCCGACACCGGGAAGGTCACGCGGCGCTCGCGGCGGTGCTGGCGCACGTCGGACCGTCCCTGCGGAGCACGAGCGTGCCGCCCTCGACAACCGCATGGGCCGCGGGGTTCGCGTTGCTGACGGGCGACGGCAGCGACCTGCTGGACCGCAGCCGAGCCGCAGCGCGGGACCTGGACGCCGCTGATGCCCGGTCGCGGTGGTTCCTGGCGCTCGCGCACCTGACGTTCGGCGACGCGGCAACCGCGGAGACCCTGCTGTCCGAGGCGCTGCCCCGGTTCCGGGCCGACGGCGACCGCTGGGGCGAGGCAGCCGCGCTGGCCGGCCGTGCCAAGCTGGCGATGTTCCGGGGCGACCTGGCGCTCGTCGAGCTCTCGGGCCGGGCCAGCCTGGTCGTCTTCGACGAGCTGGGCGACGCCTGGGGACGGCTGCAGGCCACCGACATGCTCGGATACCTGGCCGAGGTGACCGGCGCGTACGAGCAGGCAGAGCACCTGCATCAACAGGGGCTGCGCCTCGCCGAGGACCTGAAGCTGTGGGTCGACGTCTCCTACCGGCTGTCCAGCCTCGGCAGGGTCGCGCTGCTGAACGGCGACCTCGACGCGTCGCGGGAGCTCCACACGCGGGCGATGACCGTGGCCGCCGACCAGTCGCACCGCTTCGCCGAGGAGTTCGCGCGGGTTGGCCTCGGCCTGGTGGCCCGCCGCGCCGGGGACCTCGACGCGGCGGAGCAGCTCTTCCAGCGGTCCCTGACCTGGAATCGTCGCCTCGAGGCCGACTACGGGGTGCCCTACTACGGCGTGACCCTGCTCCTGGTCGAGCTCGGCTTCGTCGCGGAGCAGCGCGGCGACCTCGCCGCGGCGCAGCGGCTGCACCGGGAGGCGCTCGCCGCCGCAGAGAAGATCGACGACGTGCGCGCCGTGGCGCTGGCCAAGGAAGGGCTGGCCGCGGTCGCGGCCGCAGAGGGTTCCTCCGAGGACGCGGCGGCTCTGCTGGCCGAGGCCGCGGCGCTCCGCGAGTCGGTGAACGCGCCGCTCCTGCCCGCTGAACGCGGGGACGTCGACCGGGTCGAGGCCGCCGTCCGTGCAAGCAGCGGCTTCCGGCATAGCCTGGAGCCGAACCCCACGGAAGGAAGCACCATGTCCCGAGTCTTGATCATCGGTGGCCACGGCAAGATCGCGCTCCGGCTCGCCCCTCTCCTCGTGGAGCGAGGCGACGTCGTCACGAGCGTGATCCGTAATCCCGACCACCAGGACGAGGTCGCGGCCACCGGAGCGATCCCGCTGGTCGCCGACGTCGAGCACCTCGACACCGACGGGCTGACCGCGCTCCTGGACGGGCAGGACGTTGTGGTCTGGTCGGCCGGCGCGGGCGGCGGAAGCCCGGAGCGCACCTACGCCGTCGACCGCGATGCCGCCGTGCGCTCGATGGACGCCGCGAAGGCGGCGGGCGTGTCGCGCTATGTGATGGTGTCGTACCTCGGCGCCGGTCCTGGTCACGGGGTGCCGGAGGACAACTCGTTCTTCGCGTACGCCGAGGCGAAGACGGCGGCCGACGAGCACCTGCGTGGCACGGACCTCGACTACACGATCCTCCAGCCCGGCCCGCTCACGCTGGACGAGCCGACCGGACTCATCGAGGTTGCCGACCCGGGCGACGGGCGGGTCTCCCGCGCCGACGTCGCAGCGGTCGCCGCGGCGGTCCTCGCGGACAGCACGACCGTGGGGCGCACCATCGCCTTCGGGAACGGCGGGACGCCGATCGCCGAGGCGGTCAGCGCACCGTCGTAGGCCCTGGCCTATGGCGACGCGTGAGTGATCACTCGGAATGATCGGTTGCCCGTGAGGCGGTGTCCGTGTCGGAGGCTGCGCCTACGATCTGCAGATGCCTCAGCTGATCGTCGTGACACTCGCCGTCCTCGTGCTCGCGGGCTGCCAGGGCAGTGTCGGTGCAGGTCAAGAGACTGATCAAGGTGACGGGCAGGACAGCGCGTCCGTGAACGTCGCCGACGTGACCCTCCCGGCGACGAACGGCCGGTTCGATTATCAGCTCGGCGCCGCCTACGAGCTGGACGGCGGGCTCGACGTCGTGGTGCGGGACGCGACGGCCGAGCCCGCCGAGGGCGCCTACAACGTCTGCTACGTCAACGGGTTCCAGACCCAGCCCGGCGAGGCCGACCTCTGGCTCGACGGCAACGAGGATCTCCTGCTGCATGACGCGGCGGGGGAGCTCGTCGTCGACCCGGACTGGCTGGACGAGTACGTCCTGGACCCGTCGACCGAGGCGAAGCGCGACGGCATCGTCGACATCCTCGGCCAGGTGATCACGGGATGTGCCGACGCGGGCTTCGATGCGGTGGAGATCGACAACCTCGACACCTGGACCCGCTTCACCGAGCCGAGCACCGGCCTGATCGAGCAGGACGCCGCCCTCGCGCTCGCCGGCTCGTACATCGACCTCGCGCACGAGTCGGGCCTCGCCATCGGGCAGAAGAACGCCGCCGAGGCGACGACTGCGGCCCGCGAGCTCGGATTCGACTTCGCGGTCACCGAGGAGTGTGCGGCCTACGACGAGTGCGGCTCGTACACCGGCGTCTACGGGGAGCACGTGCTCCAGATCGAGTACACCGACAACCTTCCCGACGGGTTCGACGCCGTCTGCGCTGACCCGGACCGTGCCCCGCTGGCGATCCTCCGCGACCGGGACCTGGTGGGTCCCGATGCCGCCGCCTACGCCTACGAGCAGTGCGAGGCGCTTGATTCAAAATGAATCACCGCTTAGTCTCGCGGTAGGAGGTCACCATGTCGAACAACATTGCCCGTGTTGATGAGTCGGACCTGAAGATGGCCTATGTCCGTGCGCGCCTGGCGGAGATCGAGCGGACCCGGCGCGTGTACCTCGCGGCTGAAGGTGGAATGCCACAGCGCGACATCGCGCGTGCAGTGCACATGTCTCAGTCCGCCGTGCATCGGCTGATCGCTCGGGCCAAGGTGCTGGGCGTCGGTGAGTCAGTCGAAGAGATCGTCCTCGAGAGGCACGTGGGCAAGTGCTCGACCGACGAGATGCTTCGACGTCTGCGGGAGATGAGGGCCTGGCTGCCCCGTGTCGTCGACCCTGTCGATGGTGTTCTACCCGGTTCGTCAGAGGAAGACGTCGAGGTGCTGCTCGAAGGTGGATTTCTCACCGAGGCCGAGGTTGACCTGATCCTTGATGCGCATGAGTGAGCTGCGCGACGAGCGCTTGCTGCAACTGGCGCCTCCCGTCGTCAGTATCCAGGCTCGCCGAACTGGCTCAGGTTGAGATCGTCAGGTGGCCGTCACTCAGCGTGAACTGGTGGTCGGCTCGTTGTGCGACCGCCGGGTCGTGGGTGACGATGACGACGGCGCAGCCAGTTTGCGCAGGGATGTCGAACAGCAGTTCCGCGGCGGCTTCGCGGAGCTCGGCATCGAGAGCGCCTGTAGGTTCGTCGGCGAGCAACAAGACTGGGTCGTTGATCAGAGCGCGTGCGAGCGCGGTTCGCTGTCGTTCACCGCCGGAGATGACGGTCGCCGAGCGCTCTCCCGGCAGGCCAAGGCGCTCAATGAGTTCATCTGCTCGCCGTGCTGCTACCTCTGGATCGCTCTTTGAGAGCCAGGACGGGAGCAGGATGTTCTCTTTGACGGTCAGTTCGTCGAGTAGTTCGGCGTGCTGGAACACCACTCCTATACGGGCCCCACGGATCTGCGCTCGTCGGGTCCGAGACGCTGAGGAAATCTGCTCGCCAGCGATGGTCACCGAACCACTGCTCGGGGCGATCAGACCCATGATGATGGACAGCAGAGTCGACTTGCCCGACCCTGATCGCCCCTGCACCGCGATGGACGCTCCAGGTCGAACTGCGAACGAGACCCCATTGAGGATCGTTTGACGCCCGATCATGTGCGAGACGTTGTCGACGAGCAGCGAGTGTTCGTCGGGCGCGATGGACTGTTCAGGCATGCTCGCTACCTCGGTCATGAGTCATCTTCCTTTCCTGGACGCCACTGCGTCGCCGCACGCAGTCCGGTGCGCCACTCGTGCAGTGCGGAGGCGGCTGTTGCGACGATGACCAGCAGGCACAACAGGCCGATGATCTCCCGCACGGAGGTTCCATCAACACCAGAGGCATCGACCACGCCGGACAGGTAGACCGCGCCCGAGCCACCGACCAGGACCGCCGTCACGGCGACGATCCCACCGCGGACGGCCGCGCACCGGGCGTGAAGTGCAAACCTGCCTGAGACCGCGGTGATTCGCGAGGTCTTGCGCGCGACCTGAGCCACTGCGTGCCAGTTTCGCATCACCCCCGCGACCAGCAGCATGGCGGCACCGATGACACCAAACCATGCAACCCAGCGCATCTGGTGTGACTCGGATGCCGCACCAGCCCGCCAGGTCTCGCCGGGTCCCGAGACCTGCCAGCCTGGTGCGACGATCGTGTTCAGAGCCGCTTGCAGCTCAGACGTGGACAGGCCGCCACCCGGGTTGACCACGACAAGGTCCTGCTCCGTCTCCGTATCGTTGAGGATCTCCGGATCGCCAGCGACGACCTCGACGCTGTCCGCCCCGGCGGCCAAATTCTGCGGAAGGTCGTCCAACGCTTGTGGAGTCCACATACCAGGCTCCAGACCGATCGTGCGAAGTGCTGCGGTCGGGCTGGTCAGGGTTGTCTCCATCTCGAACGTCCCGTCCCGCTCGATCCATCGTTGCCCGCGGTGGAGGACGACCGTGCTCGCGGCCGTCCCAGAGACGATCTGGTCGACGACGTGCTGCTCGGCTGGCACGGAGGGCAGGCTGACAGTCGCATAGGTCCCGTCCCATCGTGCGTAGGCCGCGTTCGCAGCGCGCAAGTCGTCCGAACCCACCGAGACGGTCGCAACGACCTGGGAAACGAGGAATACCACGACGGCACCCGTCCCGGCGATGCGCGCGCTTGTCCGCGGCGCGGCGTCGAGGTGTCGACCGGTAACGACCAACGATGGCAGCGATCGGGCCGCCCCAATGGATGCGACCAGCTGCCCACACGTGCGGACAAACCACCCGCACACAAGAGGCATGAGACCGATCCCCACGAGGGTGCTGAGTGCGAACCAGGCCTGCGCATCGGGCGAGCCAGTAGCCGTGGAGTTGATCGCTTGGAACCCACTGAGACCGAAAGCGACAGCGACTACTGCGGCGATGTAGCCGGGGTAACGAGGTTCGCGGCCACGGGGCCGCGTCATCTGGCGCGCGCGAGCCGGCGCGCATGCAACAGCCGCGACTGCAACTACTACGGCTCCGGCCACCAGGCACGCCAAGCCTCCCTGCCAGGCGACTGCTCGCATGTCAGCGGCGAGCAACCAATAGCCCACGCCCGGGAGGAAGACGTCGGTGAGGCAGGAGATGCCGAAGACACCTAGCGCACAAACCACACCGATCAGGGCTGGCCGGGCGGCGGCTCTGACCTCCAGCCCAACGAGGTACCGGGGAGTGGCTCCGAGCGCTTCGAGCACGGTCTGGCGACGCCGTCGCCGGTCTTCGCCGAGTTGCACCGCGACAATGACCAGCCCCAGCGCCGGGACCAGGACGAAGATACCGATCAGTGTCAAGATCTGTGTCGGCGGCTTGTCCGTCCAGACGTCACCGGCCATCAGTGATCGATTCGCTCCACCGAATCCTGTGGCGGAGATCCAGCCGCGGCCAGTGGACTGAGCTTCCGGTATCCCGTCAGCGGGGCGAACGTAGACGATCCGTTCCGTCGGCGTCGACAGCCCGGACGCCCCGACGCTCCCGGCCACGGTCCCATAGACACCATCGATCTGGTCACGATAGGTCTCGAGAGACGGCGAGATCACGACCTCGCCCGGGTCCGGCCAGGCTGCGAGCCCTGGAGGAGGGCTCGTTCGACCATCGATCGGTTCGATGTAGACGAACGAGGCTTGCCCCCCACCTACCGCCCGAAGCACGTGCTGATACTGCAGCACAGCTTTTTGGCCCTCGCTGGCCTCCACCGGGGTGCGCTCCACGGTGCGCTCATGGCGCCCGTCATAGGCTGCGAACACGGCGATAGCCGCCGTGAACGACGCTGCCAGAAGCAGCGTCGCCACGACGGTCGTCACCGTTCGGGCCAGGTTACGACTCGAACGTGCTGAGATCATTCGTTCTCGTTCCGCCCCGTGCACGACATCGGATCGAAGGTACGGGACCCGCATGCCCTCACTTGCGTGACGCGCCACAGCCATGTGCGCGCCGCAACACCGTGAAGTCGGTAGAGGCCGGACCCGGCCTCCTGAATCGCCAACAGAAAGTCTCCGCATGAAGATCGTCGACGCCAAGGTCGTCGTCACCTCGCCCGGCCGTAACTTCGTCACGCTCCAGATCACCACCGACGACGGTGTGACAGGGCTCGGCGACGCCACCCTCAACGGGCGAGAGCTAGCCGTCGTCAGCTATCTGCGCGACCACGTCGCGCCGCTGCTGATCGGCCGGGACCCGCACCGGATCGAGGACGCCTGGCAGTACCTCTACCGCGGCGCGTACTGGCGCCGGGGCCCGGTCACCATGGCGGCCATCGCCGCCGTCGACGTCGCGCTGTGGGACATCAAGGCGAAGGTCGCAGGCCTGCCGCTGTACCAGCTGCTCGGCGGCGCCAGCCGGGACCGGATCATGGCCTACGGGCACGCGAGCGGCGCGAGCCTGCCCGAGATCTTCGACTCCGTGCGGGCCATGCAGGAGCGGGGCTACCGCAGTATCCGCGTCCAGAGCGGCGTGCCGGGGCTGAAGTCGGTCTACGGGGTCCACGCGACGACGTCGGCCGACGGGTCCGCTCCGGACGTGCTCGCCCGGCCCGTGGTCGAGGACTGGGACACCGCCGCGTACCTGCGGTACATCCCGCGCGTGTTCGAGGCGGTCCGCAACGAGTTCGGTCCGGACCTGCCGCTGCTGCACGACGCGCACCACCGGCTGTCCCCGATCGAGGCCGCCCGGCTCGGCAAGGACCTGGAGCCGTACGACCTGTTCTGGCTCGAGGACTGCACGCCCGCCGAGGACCAGGACGCGCTGCGCCTGGTGCGGCAGCACACGACCACGCCGCTGGCGATCGGCGAGGTGTTCAACACCGTGTTCGACTACCAGACGCTGATCGACGACCGGCTCATCGACTACGTGCGCTCCGCCGTCACGCACTTCGGCGGCGTGAGCCCCCTGAAGAAGCTGTTCGACTATGCCGGCCAGCGCGGGATCAAGAGCGCGATCCACGGCCCGGAGGACATCTCGCCGGTCGGGATGGCCGCTGCACTGCACCTCGACCTCGCGATCCACAACTTCGGCATCCAGGAGTACTCGGGGCACACGGACCTCACCAACGAGGTCTTCCGCCACGCGTACACGTTCGACGACGGCTACCTCCACCCGGGCGAGGCCCCGGGCATCGGCGTCGAGCTGGACGAGGAGCTGGCGGCGGCCCACCCGTACGAGCCGGGCTACCTCCCGGTCAACCGCCTCCAGGACGGTTCCGTCCACGACTGGTGACCTGGTTCACCCCATCCGGGAACGGGTCGGCGACGAACCATGTGTGCGGAGACGATCGGGGGTGGGTGTGGGGCAGACTGGGGCGGTGGCCTCACCACCAGTCCGGACCTCGTCGCGCGACGCCGTCGACGCGCTTCTCACGGCGTGCGCCGGAGGAGATCCTGCGTCGTTCACGCCCGTGTACGACGCGCTCGGGCCGGTAGCCTACGGCGCGTCGCTCGGCGTCCTGCGCGACCCCGACCACGCGGCAGAAGTGACCCAGGAGGTGATGGTGGAGGTGTGGCAGACAGCAGCACGTTTCGATGCGACCCGCGGCTCCGCCCGCACCTGGGTCGCGACGCTCGCACGCCGTCGGGCCGTCGACCGCGTGCGGTCCGAGCAGGCACGCCGGGACCGTGACCAGCGGGACACGGACCTGGACACCAGCCGCGTGGCGCGGGACATCGTGGTCGAGGACGTCGAGCGGAACCTCGAGGGCTCCGCCGTCCGCCGCTGCATCGAAGGCCTGACCCCCACCCAGCGCGAGGCGGTGGTCGTCGCGTACTACGGCGGCCTGACCTACCGCGAGGTGGCCGAGAAGCTCGACGCCGCGCTGCCCACCGTCAAGAGCAGGATCCGCGACGGGCTCAACCGGCTCCGTGACTGCCTGGGGGTGCGACATGGCTGACGAGACGAGCACTGGTGCGCGGAGCACGCGTGCAGATGTCTGGGACCTGTTGCCCGGCTATGCCCTCGACGCCCTCGACGACTCGGACCGACGCGCCGTCGAGCACCTGCTGGAGTCGGACGCCGACGCGCGCCGCTCGCTCGACGAGTACCGCGACGTCGTGGCGGCCTTCGCCGTCGAGGCCGAGCCCCCGGCAGCCCTGCGGGCTAGCGTGCTCGAGCTCGTGCAGAGCACGCCGCAGCTTCCGGCCGCTACCGTCTCGGCGGTCCCGGAGGTCGCGGACGATCCCGCTGTGCCCCTGGGCGCTTCGCCCTTCGACGACGCGGTACCGGAGGCGGGGGACGGCGTCGTCGTCGACCTCGCGTCCCGCCGCCGTCGGCGCTGGGGTGCCGCGGTGGCTGCCGTCGCGGCGGCGGCCGCGATCGCCGTCCCGACGACGATCGCCGTCCAGGTGACCGCCGAGCGGGACCGGCTGCGCGAGCAGTCCCAGGTGGTCGCCGAGATGCTCGCCGACCCCGACGCCGCGATCCTGCGCGCGGCCGTCGAGGGCGGCGGCCAGGCCTCGGTCCTGGTGGCCGACGACGACATGTTCTTCCGGGCCGCGGACCTGCCCGACCTCGCCGACGACCGGGCGTACCAGCTCTGGGTGGTCGCGGAGGACGGGAGCGTCTCGTCCGCGGGCGTGCTGTCGGTGCGGGACGGCGAGTCGACGACGCTGGTCCAGGGTTCCGAGGGCATCGGCATGGCCGTTACCGTCGAACCCGAGGCCGGCTCCGAGCAGCCGACGTCCGACCCGGTGGTAGTGCTCGGCGCCTGACCGCCCGCAGGCGTAGCGCAGAGCAGATGTAGCGCAGAGCAGACGCAGGCACAGAAGAGCGGGCCCTCCGGGTCTCGACAGGCTCGACCACCGGTGGTCGTCGCCAGTGATGAAGCCAGCTTCCTCACTGACGAGGTATGCCACAGCAGACGCAATCTCTTTCGCATCCGCGAGCCGTCCAAC